>NZ_JBICVX010000002.1:146258-230448 GCF_043199435.1 Streptomyces sp. NPDC048604 | reverse complement strand
GTGCCCCGCCGGCGGGGGGGGGGGGGGGGGGGGGGGGGGGGGGGGGGGGGGGGGGGGGCCCCCCGCCCCCCCCCCCCCCGCCGCCGCCTCAGCGCCAGCGGCTGACCTCGACGTTCTCCAGCACGCCGAGCGCGTCCGGGACGAGGACGGCCGCCGAGTAGTAGGCCGTGACCAGGTACGAGATGATCGCCTGCTCGTCGATCCCCATGAAGCGGACCGAGAGGCTCGGCTCGATCTCGTCCGGGATGCCGCTCTGCTGCAGACCGATGACGCCCTGGTCGGCCTCGCCGGTACGCATGCAGATGATCGACGTCGTACGGGCGTCGGAGATCGGGATCTTGCTGCACGGGAAGATCGGCACCCCGCGCCAGGTCGGGATCCGGTTGCCGTTGACCTCGATCGACTCGGGCACCAGGCCGCGCTTGTTGCACTCGCGCCCGAAGGCGGCGATGGCGCGCGGGTGGGCGAGGAACAGCTTGGAGCCGCGGCGGCGGGACAGCAGCTCGTCCATGTCGTCGGGGCCCGGGACGCCGTCGTGCGGCTGGAGCCGCTGCCCGTAGTCGCAGTTGGAGAGGAGGCCGAACTCCCGGTTGTTGATCAGCTCGTGCTCCTGGCGCTCGCGGAGCGCCTCGACCGTGAGCCGCAACTGCTGCTCGGTCTGGTTCATCGGCTGGTTGTAGAGGTCGGCGACCCGGGTGTGCACCTTGAGCACGGTCTGGGCGACGCTCAGCTCGTACTCGCGGGGCGAGGCGTCGTAGTCGACGTAGGTGTGCGGGACGACGGCCTCGCCGACGTGGCCGGCGGAGAGGTCGATGGCGGCCTCGCCGTACTTGTTGGTGCGCTGCTCCGGCAGGGCGGCCACGATCGCGAGGTGGGCGGCGAGCGAGGTGGCCCGGTCCGCGAGGTTGCGCACGTCGTCGCGGGTGAGCTCGAGGACGGTGCAGGCGGTGGCCGCCCGGGAGGTCCACTCCCAGGTGGCGTCGGGGTCGGTGAGCGTGGCGTCGCCGAAGTACGCGCCGTCGGCGAGGACGCCGAGCACCGCCTCGTCGCCGTACGGGCCCTCGCCGATCTGCTCGACCCTGCCGTGTGCGAGCAGGAAGACCCGGTCGGCGGCCTCGCCGGAGACGGCGATGATCTCGCCGGCCTGGAACTCGCGCTGCCGGCAGCGGTTCGCCAGCTCCGTGAGCGCCTCCTCGTCCTCGTAGCCGCGCAGCGCGGGGAGCTCGCCGAGCTCGGCCGGGATGACGGCGACCCGCGCGCCGGTCTGGACGAAGGTGACGCGGCCGTCACCCACGGAATAGCTGAGCCTCCGGTTCACCCGGTAGGTACCGCCCTGCACCTGCACCCACGGCAGCATCCGCAGCAGCCACCGACTGGTGATCTCCTGCATCTGCGGGGCTGACTTCGTGGTGGTCGCCAGGTTCCGCGCGGCGGCGGTACCGAGACTCTGCTGCGGGGACGCCTGCTCCGCGCGGACCTCGTCGCCAACCGAACCAACCGACATGGGACTCCCTCTCGATCATGAAAACCTGCGAGAGGAAGCCTTTCAGCACGCTCGGTGCGCGAGCCATTACACAAATGAGTGGGCATGATCCGCGCATGGCGGGGCAGAACACTCGGTTTCCACCCGATCGGCCGAGCGAGCCGCCGGCCGGGTCGCGGGGTCTGTCCGGATCGGCTCGCACACCGACCGAACGGCTCAGGGCGCAGCTCCGTACTCCGATACATCCGGTAGGAGCAATTCCGGCGGGAGCACATCCGAAACGACGAGTAGGAGGCGGCCATGGCGACACCCATGTCCGCGAGCAGGTTCCTCGACGCGCTGCGCGACGAGGGCCTGACGGTCGTCCAGGTCGGCGACTGGCGCACCCACAACCGCAACCACAAGGGCCCCTGGGGGCCGGTGCACGGCGTGATGATCCACCACACGGTCACCCGGGGCACCGCGAACACCGTCCGGCTCTGCCGCGACGGACACAGCGAGCTGCCGGGGCCGCTGTGCCACGGCGTGATCGCCAAGGACGGCAGGGTCCATCTCGTCGGCTACGGCCGCGCCAACCACGCGGGCGCCGGGGACGATGACGTGCTGCGGGCGGTGATCGCCGAGCAACGGCTGCCGCCCGACAACGAGGCGACGACGGACGGCAACCGGCACTTCTACGGCTTCGAGTGCGAGAACCTCGGCGACGGAAAGGACCCGTGGCCCAAGGTCCAGCTGGAGGCCATCGAGAAGGCCGCGGCGGCGGTCTGCCGGGTCCACGGCTGGACGCACCGCTCGGTGATCGGCCACCTGGAGTGGCAGCCGGGCAAGGTCGATCCGCGCGGCTTCACCATGGCGTCGATGCGGCAGAGGATCGCCGAGCGTCTGAGGTAGCGCGCAGCGCCCGAGTCCCACCCGCCCAGGGGCGGCCGCCCGCGACGCGGGTCGCACCCGCGACGCCGGTCGCCCGCGCCGCGGGCCGGCCGTCCCGTCACAATGGCCGGGTGAACGACTCCCGCCTGCGGCCCCGCCTCCCCTCCCCGCTCCAGGCGGTCGCGGACGAGCGCTTCGCGCGGCACGGCGTGCAGCTGCTGCTGAAGCGGGACGACCTGATCCACCCGGACCTGCCCGGCAACAAGTGGCGCAAGCTGGCGCTCAACCTGGAGGCCGCCGCGGGGCGGCCGGTGCTCACCTTCGGCGGCGCGTACTCGAACCACCTGCGGGCGACCGCCGCGGCCGGTCGCATCCTCGGCTTCCCCACGATCGGCGTGGTCCGCGGCGACGAGCTGGCGGGCCGGCCGCTGAACCCGTCCCTTGCCCGCTGCGCGGCCGACGGGATGCGGCTGGTCTTCGTGGACCGGGGCACGTACCGCGCCAAGGACGATCCGGCGGTGCTGGCGGAGCTGCTGCGCGACGCGCCCCCGGGGACGTACACGGTCCCGGAGGGCGGCAGCAACGCGCTCGCCGTACGGGGCTGCGTGGAGCTGGGCCGGGAGCTCGCCGGGGCGGGGGCCGACGTGGCCGCCGTGGCCTGCGGCACCGGCGGCACCCTGGCGGGCCTCGCCGCCGGGCTCGGCCCGGGGCGGCGCGCGCTGGGCGTCCCCGTCCTCAAGGGCGGCTTCCTCGGCTCGACGGTGGCGGCGCTCCAGGAGACGGCGTTCGGCGGCCGCATCGGCGACTGGAGCCTGGACGAGCGCTTCCACTGCGGAGGCTACGCACGGACGACGCCGGAGCTCGACGCGTTCGCACAGGACTTCGAGACGCGGCATGGACTCGCCATCGAGCGTCTGTATGTCGCCAAAATGTTGCAGGGACTTCTGGTGCTCACGGAGGAGGGCGCGTTCCCCTCCGGGACCCGGCTCGCCGCCGTGATCACCGGCTCGGGGGATGGCTCGAACGTCCGCGCGGTCACCGCCGAGGGTGATCAGTCCGCCGTCTCCTCCCGGTAGGCCGCCGCCTCCTCCAGGTCCAGCCGGCGCAGCAGCGTGCGCATCATCTCGTCGTCGATCCGGCGCGCGTCCCGCAGCTGGACGAAGACCTCCCGCTCGGCCTCGATGACCACGCGGGACAGCCGCCGGTAGGTGTCGTCCACGGTCTCCCCGGTGATGGCGTTGGCCTGGCCGAGCCGCTCCCAGACGGCGTTCCTGCGCCGCTCCACGACCGTGCGAAGCCGGTCGGCGAGCGGCTGCGGCAGTGCGTTGCGCTCGTCGGCGAGCAGCGCTTCGAGCCGTTCCTCCGCGGCCCGGGACGCCTCGCTCTGCGCCTGCGCCTCGGCCAGCGTCTCCGCCTGCACGTCGCGGGCGGGCAGTTTCAGGGCCCGGATCAGCGGCGGCAGCGTGAGCCCCTGCACCACGAGCGTGCCGATGACCGTGGTGAAGGTGAGGAAGAGGACGAGGTTGCGCGCCGGGAAGGGCTCCCCGTCGGTCGTCACCGGGATGGAGAATGCGATCGCCAGCGAGACCACGCCGCGCATCCCGGCCCAGCCGACGATCACCGGGGCGGTCCAGTTCACCCCGGGCTCCCGCTCCCGGATCCTCGGCGAGATCCAGCGCGGCAGAAACGTCGCCGGGAAGACCCAGAGGAACCGCACCACGACGACGGCGACGAAGACCCCGAGCGCGTACCAGGCGGCCTCGCCGATCCCGTACGGGCCGAGGCGCTGGACGACGTACGAGAGCTGGAGGCCGATCAGCGCGAAGACGGTGGACTCCAGGATGAACGCGACCATCTTCCACACCGCCTCCTCCTGGAGCCGGGTCGCGAAGTCCACCTGCCAGGCCCGGTGCCCGAGGTACAGGGCGACCACGACGACCGCGAGGACGCCGGAGGCCCCGACCTCCTCGGCGGCCGCGTAGGCGACGAAGGGGATCAGGAGGGACATGGTGTTCTGCAGCAGCGGGTCGGAGAGCTTGCAGCGCAGCCAGTGGATCGGCGCCATCAGGATCAGTCCGACGCCGATGCCGCCGACGGAGGCCAGCGCGAACTCGCCGAGCCCGCCGGCCCAGCTCACGCCCTCGCCGACGGCGGCCGCGAGGGCGACCTTGTAGGCGGTGATCGCGGTGGCGTCGTTCACCAGGGACTCGCCCTGCAGGATCGTGGTGATCCGGCTGGGCAGCCCGAGCCGGCGGGCGATCGCGGTGGCGGCCACCGCGTCCGGCGGGGCGACGACCGCGCCGAGGACCAGCGCCGCGGTCAGCGGCAGGTCGGGGATCAGGATGTAGGCGAGCCAGCCGACCGCGAAGGTCGCGAAGAGCACGTAGCCGACCGACAGCAGCGCGATGGGCCTGATGTTGGCCCGCAGGTCGAGGTACGAGGAGTCCACGGCGGCCGTGTACAGCAGCGGCGGCAGGATCAGCGGCAGCACGATGTGCGGGTCGAGGGCGTACTCCGGCACTCCGGGGATGTACGAGGCGATCAGTCCCGCCGCCACCAGGAGCAGCGGTGCGGCGACCGGGGTCCGGCGCGCGGCTCCCGCCACCACGGCGCTCACCGCGACCAGTCCCACCAGCTCCAGTGCGTCCATCTCTCCCGTCCCCACCGTCCCGTGCGCCACGTAACCTGGCCATCATGAGCGAGTGCCCGCACGTTGCCGAACTGCCGCGCCCCGAGCCTGTGCCCCTGAGCCCGACCTGTCCGGAGTGTCTGGCCACCGGAGCGCACCCGGTGCAGTTGCGGCTCTGCCTGCACTGCGGGCACGTGGGCTGCTGCGACTCGTCGGCGGGGCGGCACGCGACCGCGCACTTCACCGACAGCGGACACGCGGTGATGCGTACCTTCGAACCGGCGGAGAGCTGGCGGTGGTGCTTCGTGGACGGTTCGATCGTCTGAGGCCTGGGTACGTCACCCCGGTCAAAGGACTGCCGGTTCCTCGCAATTGGGCGTCGCCGACCTCTAGCCACTTTCCGTGCTCATGGACCTACCATGAGTGACGGCCGGTGCGGGACGGTCGGACGGGGGCCCACGGCGACACGGGACCATGGATCGCGATAGTTTCACGGCGGACCAGTGACCGACTGAGTACCGCCCGGTTCGGGGGAGTCCCGCTCCCCCGGGCCCCGAATGAGCTTGTGCCACCTTGGAGGTGAGGGTGTCCCAGATCGCAGGCGAGCCCGGGACCCAGGACTTCGTGGAAGTCCGGCTGCCCGCTGCGGGCGCCTACCTGTCCGTGCTGCGTACGGCCACGGCGGGTCTGGCCGCGCGCTTGGACTTCACCCTCGACGAGATCGAGGATTTGCGCATCGCGGTCGACGAGGCCTGCGCGATCCTGCTCCAGCAGGCCGTGCCCGGCTCCGTCCTCAGCTGCGTGTTCCGTCTTGTCGACGACTCCCTCGACGTGACGGTCTCGGCCCCGACGACCGACGGCCGCGCCCCGGAGCGGGACACCTTCGCCTGGACGGTGCTCTCCGCGCTGGCCGGCAAGGTGGAGTCCTCCGTCGCGGAGGACCGTACGGTCTCCATCAGCCTGTACAAACAGCGCGGCGCCGGACCAGGCCCGGCGTGAGGAACGAGCGCGCCACGGCGGGCATCCCTGGACAGCAAGCTACCGAGCAGGCGCAGGTTGGGGGTACCTCCCAGGCGGAGCCCTGGGGGAGGGCGGTCCATATGAGCGAGCACGAGCAGCAGGAACCCAAAGACCGGAACGAGGGCCCCGCTCCGCAGGAGGCGGCCCCGGGCGGGCACGACCGGAGCGGCGCCCGGGCGATGTTCGTCGAGCTGCGCGACCTGCCGGAGGGCTCCGCGGAGAAGGCGGAGCTGCGCAACAAGCTGGTGCGGATGCACCTGCCTCTGGTGGAGCACCTGGCCCGCCGGTTCCGCAACCGCGGGGAGCCGCTGGACGACCTGACGCAGGTCGCCACGATCGGTCTGATCAAGTCGGTGGACCGGTTCGACCCGGACCGCGGCGTCGAGTTCTCGACGTACGCGACGCCCACGGTCGTCGGCGAGATCAAGCGCCACTTCCGCGACAAGGGCTGGGCGGTGCGGGTGCCCCGCCGGCTCCAGGAGCTGCGGCTGTCGCTGACCACGGCGACGGCGGAGCTGTCCCAGCTGCACGGCCGCTCCCCCACGGTGCACGAGCTGGCCGAGAAGCTGGGGATCTCGGAGGAGGAGGTCCTGGAGGGCCTGGAGTCCGCGAACGCGTACTCGACGCTCTCGCTGGACGTCCCGGACACCGACGACGAGTCGCCGGCGGTGGCGGACACGCTGGGCGCGGAGGACGAGGCGCTGGAGGGCGTCGAGTACCGCGAGTCGCTGAAGCCGCTGCTGGAGGACCTGCCGCCGCGGGAGAAGCGGATTCTGCTGCTGCGGTTCTTCGGGAACATGACCCAGTCGCAGATCGCGCAGGAGGTCGGCATCTCGCAGATGCACGTCTCCCGGCTGCTCGCCCGCACGCTGGCGCAGCTGCGGGAGAAGCTGCTCGTCGAGGAGTGACTGTGAGCGACAGGAGTGACGTGGTGTGACGGCGGGCCGTGAGGCTCCGCCTACGAGGCGTCCTGACCCGGGCGCCGGATGTCGAGCGCCTGGGTCGTCGCGGGGCTGACCAGCAGGGTCAGCCCGGTGACGGCCAGTACGGCGAGGGCGATGCCGCCCGGGATGAGCACGCTGTCCGCCTGGAGCAGCTGCCAGGCCACCGGGAGCGCCAGGATCTGGGTGATGACCGCCGGGCCCCGGCTCCAGGAGCGGAGCAGCCACAGGCCGCGCGCGGCGGCGAGCGGGATGAGGCCGAGGGCGATCAGCGTCGCCCCGCCCATGATCGCCGAGGTGAGGTCGCCGGGCTTTCCGGTCAGGGCGGTCACCAGGACGAAGAGGCCGCCGACCACGAGGGCGAGGGCCTCGGTCCCGGCCACCGCGGCGGCGGCGGTGATGCGCCCGGGACGGGTGGGGGTCTGCTCCGTGCTGCTCATGCAGGCAGGGTAGCCGGGGCCCGTACGGGCGCGGTCGGCAGTGTCCCGGCCCGCGGACCGGACTGGGACGAGTACCGAACGGTAGGTACCCTGGCCGCCATGCGCGCACTTCTCGTGGTCAATCCGGCAGCAACCACCACCAGTGCGCGTACCCGTGATGTCCTGATCCGTGCGCTGGCCAGCGAGATGAAGCTGGAGGCCGTGACCACGGAGTACCGGGGGCACGCCCGCGACCTGGCCCGGCGGGCCGCCGAGGGCGGCGAGACCGAGCTGGTGGTCGCGCTGGGCGGCGACGGCACGGTCAACGAGGTGGTGAACGGGCTGCTGCACGACGGCCCGGACCCGGAGGGGCTGCCCGGCCTGGCGGTGGTCCCGGGTGGTTCGACGAACGTGTTCGCCCGCGCGCTCGGATTGCCCAACGACGCGGTCGAGGCGACCGGCGCGCTGCTCGACGCGGTGCGTGAGCGCCGGACACGCACGGTGAGCCTGGGTCTGGCGTCGGGGACGCCGGGCACGGAGGACGAAGGGGTGCCGGCCCGCTGGTTCACGTTCTGCGCCGGGTACGGCTTCGACGCCGGCGTCATCGGACGAGTCGAACAGCAGCGCGAACGGGGCAAGCGTTCGACTCATGCCCTCTATCTGCGCCAGGCGTTCCGCCAATTCGTGGGCGAGCCGCACCGCCGGCACGGAACGATCGCCCTGGAACGGCCGGGACAGGACCCCGTCGAGGACCTGGTCCTGTCCATAATCTGCAACACCTCACCCTGGACCTACCTGGGCAATCGCCCGGTCTACGCGTCCCCGGGGGCGTCGTTCGAGACGGCGCTCGACGTGCTCGGTCTGAGCCGGCTGTCGGCCCCCGCGATGGCCCGGTACGCGACCCAGCTGCTCACCTCGTCGCCGGAGCGCGGGCCGCACGGCAGGCATGCACAGTCACTTCACGATCTGACCGACTTCACCTTGCATTCGAAGGTTCCGCTCCCCCTTCAGATGGACGGAGACCACCTCGGTCTGCGTACGAGCGTGACGTTCACAGGCGTACGCCGTGCACTGCGTGTGATTGTGTGACCAGAAGGACCGAAAGTCCTTCCACTCGAACGTTTAGGCTGCCATCCACCCCCTAGAAGTACGGCTGTGACCTAGCCGACACCGAGGAATCAAAAAAAACTTTCCGGAAGGGGTTGTATCCGCAGCCGAGGTTTGCGAATCTCTACATGGCGATCGGGACGGCCCGCAACACCGGCCTCCACTGAGAGCCAGAACCCCTCCTCATTCAAGGACCACACCAGTTCTCCTGGCAGTCGGCCCTTCCCTTGCGGGGGGATTCGTGAAAGCGTTCACATTCACAAGCAACCTGCACAGAAGACCAAGAGAGGTAGCAGCCATGGACTGGCGTCACAACGCCGTTTGCCGCGAGGAAGACCCCGAGCTGTTCTTCCCCATCGGCAACACCGGTCCTGCGCTGCTGCAGATCGAGGAAGCCAAGGCCGTCTGCCGTCGCTGCCCCGTGATGGAGCAGTGTCTGCAGTGGGCGCTCGAGTCCGGCCAGGACTCCGGCGTCTGGGGTGGCCTCAGCGAGGACGAGCGCCGTGCGATGAAGCGCCGCGCCGCTCGCAACCGGGCGCGCAACGCCAGCGCCTGACGCCACCTGTGACACGAGCCTGAGGCGACCGGCGCGTACACCGCGTACGCAATCACCGCCCTCGAGCCGCAGCGCGCAGCAGTAACCCACAGCATTCGAGCCCCGGACCGATTCACTTCGGCCCGGGGCTCGCTGCTGTGTTCAGCTCACTTCTGCGGCTGGACGGGCACGTCCAGGACGACCCGGGTGCCGCGGCCGGCGGCCGGCTGCATGTCGAACGAGCCGCCCAACTCCCCCTCCACCAGCGTCCGTACGATCTGCAGGCCCAGGTTGCCCGCGCGCTGCGGGTCGAAGCCCTCCGGCAGTCCGCGGCCGTCGTCGGTGACGGTGATCAGCAGCCGGGCGTCGGCGCGGGGCTCGCCGCGGACGGCGGTGACGTCGACGGTGCCGGTCTCGCCCGGGGCGAACGCGTGCTCCAGGGCGTTCTGCAGGACCTCGGTGAGCACCATGGACAGCGGGGTGGCGACCTCGGCGTCGAGGATGCCGAAGCGGCCGTTGCGCCGGCAGGTCACCTTGCCCGGGGAGATCTCCGCCACCATCGCGATGACCCGGTCGGCGATCTCGTCGAACTCCACCCGCTCGTCCAGGTTCTGGGAGAGCGTCTCGTGCACGATCGCGATGGAGCCGACCCGGCGGACCGCCTCGTTCAGCGCCTCGCGGCCGCTGACCGACTCCATCCGGCGGGCCTGCAGGCGCAACAGGGCCGCGACGGTCTGGAGGTTGTTCTTCACCCGGTGGTGGATCTCCCGGATGGTGGCGTCCTTGGTGATCAACTCCCGCTCGCGGCGGCGCAGTTCGGTGACGTCGCGGAGCAGCACCAGGGAGCCGATGCGGCTGCCCTTCGGCTTCAGCGGGATGGCGCGCAGCTGGATCACGCCGCCATTGCCCTCGACCTCGGCCTCGCGGGGCGCGTAGCCGGAGGCCAGTTTGACCAGGGCCTCGTCGACCGGGCCGCGGGACGGGGCGAGTTCGGCGGTGATCTGGCCGAGGTGCTGGCCGACGAGGTCGGCGGCGAGGCCGAGCCGGTGGTACGCGGAGAGCGCGTTGGGCGAGGCGTACTGGACGATGCCCTCGGCGTCGAGCCGGATCAGGCCGTCGCCGGCGCGCGGGGAGGAGTCCATGTCGACCTGCTCGCCGGGGAACGGGAAGGAGCCCGCGGCGATCATCTGGGCCAGGTCGGAGGCGGACTGGAGGTAGGTGAGCTCCAGGCGCGAGGGGGTCCGGACGGTGAGCAGGTTGGTGTTGCGGGCGATCACGCCGAGGACCCGGCCCTCGCGGCGCACCGGGATGGACTCGACGCGGACCGGCACCTCCTCGCGCCACTCGGGGTCGCCCTCGCGCACGATCCGGCCCTCGTCGAGGGCGGCGTCGAGCAGCGGGCGGCGGCCGCGCGGGACGAGGTGGCCGACCATGTCGTCCTGGTAGGAGGTGGGTCCGGTGTTGGGGCGCATCTGCGCCACCGAGACGTACCGGGTGCCGTCCAGGGTGGGCACCCACAGGACCAGGTCGGCGAAGGACAGGTCGGAGAGCAGCTGCCACTCGGAGACCAGCAGGTGGAGCCACTCGAGGTCGGACTCGCTCAGAGCGGTGTGCTGGCGTACGAGGTCGTTCATGGAGGGCACGTGTGCGAGCGTACCCGTGGAATTCACGGCCGGTGAACCTGGATCTCAGGGCCCTGGTGTTGGAGGATGGGCCGGGAACGGACGTGTTCCGTCGGATGGACAGACAAGATTGGTCTAGTCCACAATGAAGGTGTAAGACCTCCGCCCTCCCCGCACAGGAGGACGGACCGAGGTACCCGGCGCTCTCTGCCCTGACTGCGCCGAGACCTCCCACAACGGCCGCGGGGCCGCACACCCCCGGCCGGCGCAACTCCGGGCTGCGGTGCCGGACGGGTTGAGGGTCCCGTCAGGCGCCGCGGCCCGCGGGTGTTTCCGGGGCCTTTTTCTCTGCCGTTCACGGCGCGCCCGGCCGTTCCCGCTCTGCTAAATTGGACTTTGATTGGTCTATACCACCAGCCCGGCACCAGCCCCTCAGCAGATCGGCAGGCACAGCGTGGAAGTCATCATCGTTCCGGACGCCCGGGCGGGCGGCGAAGTCATCGCGAACGGCATCGCGGACCTGCTGTGGCGCAAGCCCGACGCGCTGCTCGGCGTCGCCACCGGTTCGACTCCGCTGCCCATCTACGAAGCTCTGATCGCCAAGGTCCAGGGCGGCTCGCTGGACGCCTCGCGCGCCCGCGTCGCCCAGCTGGACGAGTACGTCGGGCTGCCCGCCGGGCACCCGGAGTCGTACCGTTCGACGGTGCTGCGCCAGGTCGTCGAGCCGCTCGGGCTCTCCGAGGACGCCTTCCTGGGGCCGGACGGCTCCGCGCAGGACGTCCAGGCCGCCTGCACGGCGTACGACCGGGCGCTGGCCGCCGCCGGCGGGGTCGACCTGCAGATCCTCGGCATCGGCACCGACGGCCACATCGGCTTCAACGAGCCCTGCTCCTCGCTCGCCTCGCGCACCCGGATCAAGACGCTCACCGAGCAGACCCGGATCGACAACGCGCGCTTCTTCGACAACGACATCGACCAGGTGCCGCACCACGTCATCACCCAGGGCATCGGCACCATCCTGGAGGCCCGTCACCTCGTGCTGCTCGCCACCGGCGAGGGCAAGGCCGACGCGGTGGCCGCCACGGTCGAGGGCCCGGTCGCCGCCCTGATCCCGGCCTCGGCGCTCCAGCTGCACCCGCACGCCACCGTCGTGGTGGACGAGGCCGCCGCGTCCAAGCTCAAACTGGCGGACTACTTCCGGCACACCTACGCGAACAAGCCCTCCTGGCAGGGCCTGTAGGCGCGCGCTACGACAGACGGAAGGGCCCGGCACCTCATCGAGGTGCCGGGCCCTTCCGCTTCCCCTCCTCGGGGTCTCAGACGCCCGCGATCCGCTCCGCCGCGGCCCGGCCGCAGACCCGGGCCGCGCCGTACGTGGCGATGTGCAGCGCCCCACGGGGCTCCGCCTCGGCCAGGCCCATCTCGACCACCACGGTGTCCGGACGGGCGGCGAGAAGGCCGTCCAGGGCCTCGGTCATCCAGGCGTGCCGGTGCGCGTCGCGGACCACGGCGACGATCCGCCGCTCCCCCGCGGCGGCGAGCACCGCGGCCACGGCCGGCTCGGCGTACGAGCCCGAAACGGTGCCCGGCAGCAGCCGGTCCAGTTCGGCCGCGACGCCCCAGGGCGTCTCGTCGCCGACCGCGATGTTGGCCTCGGGCGTGAACGAGGCGACGTACGGCGCCTCGGTGAGCGGCTGGAAGGGGAACTCCCCCGGGGTGACGCGTACGGCACGGCGGGCCGCCACCAGTCCGATGTCGGCGCCGGGCGCGGTCCCCTCCTGCACTGCCGCGCCCGGCCCCGATACGACCCCCCTGACCCTGTGCGCCTGGGTCCAGGACGCGAGGGCACGCACGCGCGCCGCCGCATCCACCAGCCGCTCCTCGGGCAGTTCGCCGGACCGTACCGCCGTCACCAGCGCGTCGCGCAGCCGCAGTACGGTCTCCTCGTCGGCCAGGCCGCCGCCGACGCAGATCGCGTCGGCTCCGGCGGCGATGGCCAGGACGGAGCCGCGCTCGATCCCGTAGACGGAGGAGATGGCCTGCATCTCCATGCCGTCCGTGACGATCAGGCCGTCGTAGCCCAGTTCCCGGCGCAGCAGACCGGTGAGGATCCGCGGGCTCAGGGTGGCCGGGCGTTCGGTGTCGAGCGCGGGCAGCAGGATATGCGCGCTCATCACCGCTTTGGAACCCGCCGCGATGGCCGCGCGGAAAGGCACCAGCTCACGGGCGTGCAGTGTGTCCGGATCCACATCGATACGGGGCATCGCGTGGTGCGAGTCGACGTTGGTGTCGCCGTGTCCGGGGAAGTGCTTGGTGCAGGCCGCGACGCCCGCCGCCTGGAGGCCCTCGATGTACGCGACGGTGTGCCGGGCGACGAGCCGGGGGTCGGGTCCGAAGGAACGGACACCGATGACCGGATTGTCCGGGTTCGAGTTGACGTCGGCGGACGGGGCCCAGTTGAGGTCCACCCCGCAGGCGGCCAGCCGGCGGCCCAGCTCGTGGGCGACGGCCCGGGTGAGCTCGACGTCGTCGACGGAGCCGAGCGCGTAGTTGCCGGGGAACGAGGAGCCCTCGCGGACCTCCAGGCGCGTGACGTCGCCGCCCTCCTCGTCGATGGCGACGAGGACGTCGTCCCGTTCGGCGCGCAGCCGGGCGGTGAGCGCGGCGAGCTGCTCGGGGTCCGTGATGTTGCGGCCGAAGAGCCCCACCGAGGAGAGCCCCTCGCCGATCCTCCTCAGCAGCCAGTCGGGCGCCGTGGTTCCGAGGAAGCCGGGCTGCAGGACGGTCAGGGCGTCGCGGGTGAGGGTGTCCGACCCGGTCAGGAGTGTCGTCATGAGGAGCCGTTATCCCTTCACCGCGCCGGCGGTCATCCCGCCGACGGCCTTGCGCTGCAGGAAGAGGAAGACGATGAGCACGGGGAGGGCGAAGAGCGTGGAGGCGGCCATGGTGGCGCCCCAGTCGCTGCCGAACGCGGTCTGGAACTGGGTCAGCCAGAGCGTCAGGGTCTGCGCTTCCTTGTCCTTGTTGAGCATCAGGATCATCGCGAACTCGTTCCAGGCCGTGATGAAGCCGAAGAGCGAGGTGGACATCAGGCCCGGCGCGAGCAGCGGGAAGATCACCTTGCGGAAGGCCTGGCCGCGGGTGCAGCCGTCGATCTGGGCGGCCTCCTCCAGCTCCATCGGGACGGCGGCGATGAAGCCGCGCAGGGTCCAGACGGTGAACGGCAGGACCATCACGAAGTAGATGAGCGTGAGCAGCGGGATGCTGTTCAGCATGTCGCCGTCGCGGGCGATCATGTACATCGCGATGACCATGACCTCCCAGGGGGCCATCTGCGCCATCATCACGATCAGGACGATGCCCTTGCGGCCCTTGAACCTCATGCGGGCGATCGCGAAGCTCGCCGCGAGGGCGACCACGAGGGCCAGCAGCACCGCGCCGAGGGTGACCACGAGGCTGTTCGTGACGTACGTCCAGAACAGGTCGATGCCGGTGGCCGTCGAGTAGTTCTCGAGGGTCGGGGCGAAGACGAAGACCGGGTCCTTGGTGAGGATCTCGTGCTGCGGCTTCAGCGAGGACGAGAACATCCAGTAGACCGGGAAGACGAACAGCAGCGCGAGGACGAGCGCGGTGAGGTTCTTCAGGACCGCGCCGGGCCTCAGCGGCTTCCTGGTGCGCAGCTTCTGCGGGGTCGGGGCGGTGGTGCTCACAGCTCCTCCTCCTGCTTCAGGATCAGGCGGAAGTAGAAGGACATGGCGGCGAGGAGCAGCAGGATCGTCAGGACCGAGATCGCCGCGGCGAGGCCGTAGTGGAACTGGCCGACGCCCTCGATGTAGGCGAAGACGGGCAGGGTCTCGGAGGCGCGGTCGGGTCCGCCCGCGTTCATCGCGTACACCTGCGCGAAGGCCTTGAAGATCCAGATGATCTCCAGGAACGTGGTGATCATGAAGAAGGGCTTGAGGTTCGGGAAGACCACGGCCCAGAAGGTGCGCCAGCCGTTCGCGCCGTCCATCTTCGCGGCCTCGTACAGCTCGGTGCCGATGGTGGTCAGGCCGGCGTACATGTTGAGGGCGACGAACGGGATCGAGCCCCACACGAGCAGGACGGCGATGATCGTCAGGGTGGACAGGCCGGTCTCGAACCAGTTGTGCTGCTCGTAGCCGGAGAAGCCGAGCGTCCGCATCAGCCAGTTGATCACGCCGAACTGCTCGTCGAAGAGCCACCGGAAGACGGTCACGGAGGCGACGATCGGCATGGCCCAGGCGAGCATCAGGGACAGCGAGAGCACCAGCCGCATCTTCTTGCCGAGGCGGTTGAGCAGCAGTCCGATGCCGGTGCCGAGCAGCATGATCAGGAAGACGTTGGCGCCGGTGAACAGGACGCTGCGGACCACCACGGTCCAGAAGTCCGGGTCGGCGAGCAGGCTGGTGTAGTTGTCGAAGCCCGTCCAGACCGTCTCGCGGGTGATGAACTCCTTCCGGTCCAGCTGCTGGAAGGAGAGGATCACATTGCGGATCAGCGGGTAGAGCAGCAGCGCCGCCATGGACAGCAGCGCGGGGGTGACGAGCAGGTACGGCAGCACCCCGGCGGGCAGGGAGCGTCTGCCGCGCGGAGGCTGTAGGACTTCCTTCGGGCCGGAAGGGGATGGCGGAGTCTGCTGCGTCTCCAGCGTCTTCGCCGCCCTCCCGGGCGCGTCCTGAGGAGCGGCTGCGGCCGCCCCCTGGGAGTCCACGGTCATGGTCTTCATTCCTCGCGGTTCTGGGGCTCCCGCGCCCACCGGTCGCGGCCCGGGGGGAGCGGGCCGCTGCTCACTGCGATGACCCGGTGGTGGGGGGGGGGGGGGGGGGGGGGGGCCCCCCCCCCCGGGGGGCGCGCGCCCCGGCCGGGGCGGGGGGGGGGGGGGGCGGCGGGCCCCCGCGGGCGGCGGCGGGGCGGCCCGGCGCCCCCCCCCCCCCCCCCACCACCGGGCGGCGTACTACTTCTGGTTGATGCGCTCGTCGATGACCTTGTCGGCGGCCGCGCCGGCCTTGGCCGGGTCCTCGCCCTTCAGGACCTTGGTCATGTAGTCCTTGATCGGGTTCGGGGCGGTCTCGACGTTCGCCCAGCCGGCGGTGACCGGGGTGATGCGGCCGGTGCCGGAGGCCTGGACCATGGCCTCGGCGAAGGAGCCGGCGGCGGGCTTGAACTGCGCGGCCGGGATGTTCGGGATCAGACCGCCCTGCACGGCCTCGCCGTACTTGGTCATCTGGGCCTTGCCGGCGGCGAAGGCCAGCCACTCCTTGGCGAGGTCCTTGTTGGCGGAGCGCTCGGCGACGGCGAGGTTCGAGCCGCCGAAGAACACGGAGCCCGGCTTGTCGGCGGTCTTGCCCGGGATCGGGAAGTAGCCGAAGTCGGCGGTCTTGCCGGCCTTCTTCATGGCGTCGATCGCGCCGCCGGCCTCCCAGCCGAGACCGATCCAGGACGCCACACCGCCCTTGGGGACGATGTCGGTGGACTGCTGCGGGGTGGCCTCGTCCTTGTCCTTGGGCGCCGTCGAGTAGGAGGCGAGCTCCTTGTAGAAGTTCATGCCGGCGGCGGCCTGCGGGGTGCCGAGGGCGCCCTTCCACTTGTCGCCGTCCTTGACGGCGAGGTCGCCGCCCTCGTCCCAGACGAAGCCGGCGAGCACGTACCAGCTCTGGCCGGGCAGGTAGATCGGCTGCGACTTCGGGTCGGAGGCCTTGAGCTTCTTCAGGCCGTCGATCCACTCCTGGCGGGTCTTCGGCGGGGTGACGCCCGCCTTCTTGTACGCGGCCTTGTCGTAGACGACGACGCGGCTGGCGGCCCACCACGGGGCGGCGTAGAGCTTTCCGTCGAGCTCGGCCGACGGCAGGATGCCCTTGTTCCAGGCGTCGTAGCCCAGCTTGGCCTTGTCGCCGGTCAGGTCGGCGAGACCGCCGGTGGCGGCGTAGCCCGTGGTCTGGGTGTTGCCGAGCTCCAGGACGTCAGGGGCGTTGTCCTCGGAGAGGGCCGCGGTCACCTTCTCCTGGATGCCGTTCCACTGCTGCTTCTCGACCTTGACCTTGACGCCCTTGTGGCTGGCCTCGAACTCCTTGTTGACGGCCGCCATCCAGGCGTCCGGAGCCGAGCCGTCCATGACCCAGACGGTCAGGGTCTTGTTGCCGGACGCGTCCGTCTTCCCGCCCTTGTCGCCGTCCGAAGAACCACACGCAGCGACCGAGACCATCATGCCCGCGACGCCGACCGCCGCGATGAGCTTGCGCTTCACGCCACCCTCCTCAGGGATGCCTGCAACCCCCCTGCCCACCGCGCGAGGTCGTATGACGAGTCATGCTTGTAGGGCTGGGACCTGGCCTTTAATGGTTTAGACCAGTACCGGGAGCTTGGCCTAGACCTTTAGGGGTGTCAAGGGTGTATAAGAAGGGCTGTCGGCTCCGTTATCGGACCGACACCTGAGGCAGGGCGACGACCCGTGACCGGTCCGTGCCACCATGTGAGCCGCTACAGACGGAGGAGCCGGTGACGGCAGCAGCACAGGAGTCGGAAAGGCAGGCCATGGCCACGGACGCGGGCAGCACGGAGACAGAGGGCGGCGCCGCCACCCGGACCGCGCGCGTGCCCAAGTACTACCGGCTCAAGCGGCACTTGCTCGACATGACCGAGACCCAGGCGCCCGGTACGCCGGTCCCGCCCGAGCGGACGCTCGCCGCGGAGTTCGACACCTCGCGCACGACCGTGCGCCAGGCCCTGCAGGAGCTGGTCGTCGAGGGCCGGCTGGAGCGGATCCAGGGCAAGGGCACGTTCGTCGCCAAGCCCAAGGTCTCGCAGGCCCTGCAGCTCACCTCGTACACCGAGGACATGCGGGCCCAGGGCCTGGAGCCCACCTCGCAGCTGCTCGACATCGGGTACGTCACGGCCGACGACACCCTGGCCGGGCTGCTCGACATCTCCACCGGCGGCCGGGTGCTGCGGATCGAGCGGCTCCGACTGGCCAGCGGCGAGCCGATGGCCATCGAGACCACACACCTTTCGGCCAAGCGCTTCCCCGCGCTGCGCCGTTCGCTGGTCAAGTACACCTCGCTCTACACCGCGCTGGCCGAGGTGTACGACGTCCACCTCGCCGAGGCCGAGGAGACCATCGAGACGTCCCTCGCCACCCCGCGCGAGGCCGGGCTGCTCGGCACCGACGTCGGCCTGCCGATGCTGATGCTCTCCCGCCACTCCAAGGACGCCGACGGCGAACCGGTCGAGTGGGTGCGTTCGGTGTACCGCGGCGACCGCTACAAGTTCGTCGCGAGGCTGCAGCGGCCCAACGGCTGATCACACGGCTGAAAACCGATCTGAACCTTTGCCCCGACGCATCCGTGAGGTGTGTCGGGGCATTGGTGTTCCCGGGGCACGGCCCACTCCGAGACCCGCCTGATACACGTCCGTTATTCGGACCAGGGTTCCAAAAGGCGGGACGGTCCCCTAGATTTCGTGCCCATTACACGGGTGATCACTGAGGGGACGGTTCGCCGTATGTCAGAAGTGACGCAACACCAGCAACAGGAAAAGCAGCCAACCGTCACACCGGTGCGGGTCGTTGTGGCGCTCTGCCTCGTCGCACCGTTCGTGGCCATGCTCTGGGTGGGCTCGTACGCGAAGACCGAGCCGTACCTCGCGGGCATCCCGTTCTTCTACTGGTACCAGATGGCCTGGGTGGTCCTGTCGACCGCGCTCACCATGCTCGCGTTCATGCTGTGGCAGCGCGACCAGCGCGCCTGCAAGGGAGGTGAGCCGCAGTGAAGGACGGCGTGAACGGCGTCGCACTCGCCGTCTTCATCTTCTTCTTCCTGGCCGTCACGGTCATGGGCTTCTGGGCCGCGCGCTGGCGCAAGGCGGAGAACGAGAACAGCCTCGACGAATGGGGCCTCGGCGGCCGCTCGTTCGGCACCTGGGTGACCTGGTTCCTGCTCGGCGGCGACCTCTACACCGCGTACACCTTCGTCGCCGTCCCGGCGGCCATCTACGCGGCGGGCGCGGCCGGCTTCTTCGCCGTGCCGTACACGATCCTGGTCTACCCGCTGATCTTCACGTTCCTGCCCCGCCTGTGGTCGGTCTCCCACAAGCACGGCTACGTCACCACCTCCGACTTCGTCCGCGGCCGCTTCGGCTCCAAGGGCCTGTCGCTGGCGGTCGCCGTCACCGGCATCCTCGCCACCATGCCGTACATCGCGCTCCAGCTGGTCGGCATCCAGGCCGTGCTGGACGTGATGGGCGTGGGCGGCGGCGAGAGCACGCACTGGTTCATCAAGGACCTGCCGCTGCTGATCGCCTTCGGCGTGCTCGCCGCGTACACGTACTCCTCCGGCCTGCGCGCCCCGGCGCTGATCGCCTTCGTCAAGGACACGCTGATCTACATCGTCATCGCGGTGGCGATCATCTACATCCCGATCAAGCTCGGCGGCTTCGACGCGATCTTCAGCGCGGCGAACGAGAAGTTCACCAGCAGCGGCAAGGGCTCGCTGGTGCCCGCCGAGGCCGGCCAGTGGACCTACGCCACGCTGGCGCTCGGCTCCGCGCTGGCGCTGTTCATGTACCCGCACTCGATCACGGCGACGCTCTCCTCCAAGAGCCGTGAGGTGATCCGCCGCAACACCACGATCCTGCCGCTGTACTCGCTGATGCTGGGCCTGCTCGCGCTGCTCGGCTTCATGGCGATCGCGGCCGGGGTCAAGGTGGCCAACGGCCAGCTGGCCATCCCGCAGTTGTTCGAGAACATGTTCCCGGACTGGTTCGCCGGCGTGGCCTTCGCCGCTATCGGCATCGGCGCGCTGGTCCCGGCCGCCATCATGTCGATCGCCGCGGCCAACCTCTTCACCCGCAACATCTACAAGGACTTCCTGAAGCCGGACGCCACGCCGGAGCAGGAGACGAAGGTCTCCAAGCTCGTCTCGCTCCTGGTCAAGGTCGGCGCGCTGGCCTTCGTCCTCACCATGGACAAGACGGTCGCGATCAACTTCCAGCTGCTCGGCGGCATCTGGATCCTGCAGACCTTCCCGGCCCTGGTCGGCGGCCTGTTCACCCGCTGGTTCCACCGCTGGGCGCTGCTCGCCGGCTGGGCGGTCGGCATGATCTACGGCACCGCCGCGGCGTACGGCGTGGCCAGCCCGACGCAGAAGCACTTCGGCGGCTCGTCGGCGGAGATCCCCGGCATCGGAGAGATCGGCTACATCGGCCTGACGGCGTTCATCCTGAACGTCGTGGTGACGGTGGTCCTCACCTTCGTCCTGAAGGCGGTCAAGGCCCCCGAGGGTGTCGACGAGACCGCCCCGTCGGACTACACCGCGGACGCCGGCGACCAGGGCGTCCGGACCGACCTCCCGAAGGTCGGCGCCGGCCACTGACCCGCCCCTGTGTGACGAAGGCCGCCGCGCTTCACGACGTGAATGCGCGGCGGCCTTCGCCGTTCCCGGGCGAGGATGGGCGGATGAGACGTCGCCGCCGTACTCCCGCGCTCGCCCTGCTCCTCCTGTCCCTCGCCGTCACCGGCTGCGGCACGGAGGTGGTCGGCGCGGGCACTCCTGACCGGGCGGAGCTGGAGAGCCGCGCCCGCGCCGCGCAGACCCGCGTCGAGCACGTGTACGTCACCGAGTCCGACGGCTTCGAATTGGCCCGGCAGTCGGTCGGCGTCATAGGCGACGACGGCTTCCAGGCCGTGTACGTCGGCACGAAGGGCGAACAGCTCACACTGAGCGTGGAGCGCCGCCCGTTCACCGAGGAGGACTGTGCCGCGGGGCCGGACTCCTGCACGAAGGAGGGCGCGAGCTGGTACCGCAGCTCCCCGGACGGCCACTCCTATGTGCGCAACGACGGCGGGCTGCGCGTGCAGCTCACCGCCCCCGCCTCGATGCCGAAGGACGCCCTGAAGGCCGCCGCCGACCGCGCCCACCGCGCGAACGACGCCGAACTCGACGCCGTCCTGCCGGAGAACACCGCCTCGGGTGGCGGCGCGGGCGGCCCCGTCGAGCGCGGCGACCTGCCCCCGAACGGCGACGGGGCGCCGCGGAACGACGTGGGCGCGAGCGGCTGAGGGGCGGGAGACTGCGGGTATGGACTTCACGATCAGGGTGGTGCGCAGGCAGGAGCACGCGGAGCTCGGGGAGGTCATCGCCCAGGCGTATCTCGTCGACGGGCTGCTGGCCTTCGGGGAGGCGGACTGGTACCTCGGCGAGCTGCGGGACGTGGCCAAGCGGGCCTCCTCGGCCGAGGTGCTGGTGGCCGTCGATGCGGAGGGCACGGTCCTCGGAGGCGTGACGTTCGTCCCCTCCCCCGGCCCGATGGCCGATCTGGCCCGCGCGGGCGAGGCGGAGATCCGGATGCTGGCGGTCGACCGCGCCGCCCGCGGCCGGGGCGTCGGCGAGGCGCTCGTACGGGCCTGCGTCGACCGCGCGCGAGCCGTCGCAGGCTGCGTGCGGATCGTGCTGTCCACGCAGTCCGCGATGCACGGCGCGCACCGCATCTACGAGCGGCTGGGCTTCCGGCGCACGCCGGAACGGGACTGGAACCCCATCCCCGAGCACCCCGAATTCGTACTGCTCAGCTACGCGCTGGAGTTGTAGGCGGCCTCGGGCGACACAACATGTGGGGGGTGCTTCGAGAAGCGCCCCCCACATGTATGCTCTAGCTCGCTGTCGCCGCAGGGGAATCCGGTGCGAATCCGGAACTGTCCCGCAACGGTGTGCTTCGTGCGCCTTCGCGCACGGCCGAGTCCGAAGACCTGCCGACGGTGCGCCCGGTCCGTCCGTTCCGGGTGCCGACTGACGTCCGGGCCTCGCGGAGTGGGCCGGTGGACGCGGGCCCCCGTGCGTACGGCCGCCCGCCCGCCTCCCTCCCCGCGCCGGCCACGAGCGCCGAGCGAGGGAGAGCCCCCACCGTGACCATCGCGCCCGCCGATCCGGCCGCAGGCGTCGAGAGCGACGGCCCCGGCACCGCCCACCCGTCTCCCACCACCACCCTCAACGGAGGCCCTTCGGGCCGCGGATCTGATCTGCTGCGGACCCTGACCGACCTCACCGCCGATCTCGCCGACACCGACCCCGGCCGGGTCGCCGCCGCCGCGCTGCGCGGCCGGCACCCCGGTTCGGACGAGGCGGAGCTGCGCGAGCTGGCCACCGAGGCCGCCGCGGGCCTGATCGCGGAGGACCCCGCGTACTCCCGGCTCGCCGCCCGGCTGCTCACCCTCACGATCGCTCAGGAGGCCGCCGGCCAGGGCGCGGTGTCGTACTCCGCGTCCGTCGCCGTCGGGCACCGCGAGGGTCTGATCGCGGACCGCACCGCCGACTTCGTCGCCCTGCACGCCGCCCGCCTGGACGCGCTGATCGACGCAGACGCCGACGACCGGTTCGGCTACTTCGGGCTGCGCACCCTTTACTCGCGCTACCTGCTGCGCCACCCGATCACCCGCAAGGTCGTCGAGACCCCGCAGCACTTCATGCTCCGCGTCGCCTGCGGCCTCGCCGAGACTGGATTTGATTCGGAAGAGGGCAGCGTCCGGGCGCTGGACGAGGTGGCGGCGCTGTACGGGCTGATGAGCCGGCTCGACTACCTGCCCTCCTCCCCCACCCTGTTCAACTCCGGCACCCGGCACCCGCAGATGTCCTCCTGCTACCTGCTGGACTCCCCGCAGGACGAGCTGGACTCGATCTACGACCGGTACCACCAGGTCGCGCGCCTGTCGAAGCACGCGGGCGGCATCGGCCTGTCGTACTCCCGCATCCGCGCCCGCGGTTCGCTGATCCGCGGCACCAACGGGCACTCCAACGGCATCGTGCCGTTCCTGAAGACCCTGGACGCCTCCGTCGCCGCCGTGAACCAGGGCGGCCGGCGCAAGGGCGCGGCCGCGGTCTACCTGGAGACCTGGCACGCGGACATCGAGGAGTTCCTGGAGCTCCGCGACAACACCGGCGAGGACGCCCGCCGCACCCACAACCTGAACCTGGCGCACTGGATCCCGGACGAGTTCATGCGCCGGGTCAACGCGGACGCCGAGTGGTCGCTGTTCTCGCCCGCGGACACGCCCGAGCTGGTCGACCTGTACGGCGAGGAGTTCGACGCCGCCTACCGCGCCGCCGAGGCCAGGGGCCTGGCGCGCAAGACCATGCCGGCCCGCGACCTGTACGGCCGCATGATGCGCACCCTCGCGCAGACCGGCAACGGCTGGATGACCTTCAAGGACGCCTCCAACCGCACCGCCAACCAGACGGCGGAGCCCGGCTCGGTCGTCCACTCCTCGAACCTCTGCACCGAGATCATCGAGGTCACCGACGACGGCGAGACGGCCGTCTGCAACCTCGGCTCGGTCAACCTGGGCGCCTTCGTGGCGGGTTCGGAGCTCGACTGGGAGCGGCTCGACGAGACCGTCCGCACGGCCGTCACCTTCCTCGACCGGGTCGTCGACATCAACTTCTACCCGACCGAGCAGGCGGGCCGCTCCAACGCCCGCTGGCGTCCGGTGGGCCTGGGCGCGATGGGCCTGCAGGACGTCTTCTTCAAGCTGCGGCTGCCGTTCGACTCGGCCGAGGCGCGCGCCCTGTCGACGAAGATCTCCGAGCGGATCATGCTCGCCGCGTACGAGGCGTCCGCCGACCTCGCCGAGCGCAACGGCCCGCTCCCGGCCTGGGAGAAGACCCGCACCGCCCGGGGCGTCCTGCACCCCGACCACTACGACGTCGAGCTGAACTGGCCCGAGCGCTGGGCCGCGCTGCGCGAGCGGATCGCCGCCGTCGGCATGCGCAACAGCCTGCTGCTCGCCATCGCGCCGACCGCGACGATCGCCTCGATCGCCGGTGTGTACGAGTGCATCGAGCCGCAGGTCTCCAACCTGTTCAAGCGCGAGACCCTGTCCGGCGAGTTCCTCCAGGTCAACTCGTACCTGGTGGCGGACCTGAAGGAGCTCGGCGTCTGGGACGCGCAGACCCGCGAGGCGCTGCGCGACTCCAACGGCTCGGTGCAGGGCTTCTCCTGGGTGCCGGCCGAGGTGCGTGCGCTGTACCGGACGGCCTGGGAGATCCCGCAGCGCGGACTGATCGACATGGCCGCGGCGCGCACCCCGTTCCTGGACCAGTCGCAGTCGCTGAACCTGTTCCTGGAGACGCCGACCATCGGCAAGCTGTCGTCGATGTACGCGTACGCCTGGAAGCAGGGTCTGAAGACCACGTACTACCTGCGCTCCCGCCCGGCGACCCGGATCGCCCGCGCCGCCCAGGCGGCCACCGTGCCCGTCCAGCAGGCCGCCCCCGACGCGGACGCCGTCGCCTGCTCCCTGGAAAACCCCGAGTCCTGCGAGGCCTGCCAGTAATGAGCTCCAACGAACAGAAGAACCTCCTGGACCCGGGCTTCGAGCTGACGCTCCGCCCCATGCGCTACCCGGACTTCTACGAGCGCTACCGGGACGCGATCAAGAACACCTGGACCGTGGAGGAGGTCGACCTCCACTCCGACGTGGCGGACCTCGCCAAGCTCACGCCGGGCGAGCAGCACATGATCGGCCGTCTGGTCGCGTTCTTCGCGACCGGCGACTCGATCGTCGCGAACAACCTCGTGCTGACGCTGTACAAGCACATCAACTCGCCCGAGGCGCGCCTGTACCTGTCGCGGCAGTTGTTCGAGGAGGCCGTGCACGTCCAGTTCTATCTGACGCTGCTCGACACCTACCTGCCCGACCCGGCCGACCGCGCCGCCGCGTTCGACGCCGTCGAGAACATCCCCTCCATCCGCGAGAAGGCGCAGTTCTGCTTCAAGTGGATGGACTCGGTCGAGAAGATCGACCGGCTGGAGACGCAGGCCGACCGGCGCCGCTTCCTGCTGAACCTGATCTGCTTCGCCGCCTGCATCGAGGGCCTGTTCTTCTACGGCGCCTTCGCCTACGTGTACTGGTTCCGCTCCCGGGGCCTGCTGCACGGTCTGGCGACCGGCACCAACTGGGTGTTCCGCGACGAGACCATGCACATGAACTTCGCCTTCGAGGTCGTGGACACGGTCCGCAAGGAGGAGCCGGAGCTCTTCGACGAGCTGCTCAAGCAGCAGGTCACCGACATGCTGAAGGAGGCCGTGGAGGCGGAGCTGCAGTTCGGCCGCGACCTGTGCGGCGACGGACTGCCGGGCATGAACACGGAGTCGATGCGCGAGTACCTCCAGTGCGTCGCCGACCAGCGCCTCACGCGGCTGGGCTTCGCCCCGGTGTACGGCTCGGAGAACCCGTTCTCCTTCATGGAGCTGCAGGGCGTCCAGGAGCTGACCAACTTCTTCGAGCGCCGCCCGTCCGCCTACCAGGTGGCGGTGGAGGGCTCGGTGGACCTGGACGAGGACTTCTAGTCCCGTCCGGCGTACGGCGAGGGCCCCGCTCCTTCACGGGGGGAGGAGCGGGGCCCTACGCGTACGGTCGCGTCGCGCGCGTCAGTCGTTCGGGACCGTCTCGTAGCGCGGGGTGCCCTCGGCCATCTGTCGCAGGGCGTCCTTGCGGTCGCGCTTGGAGAGGCGGTCGATGTACAGGTAGCCGTACAGGTGGTCCGTCTCGTGCTGCAGGCAGCGGGCGAAGTAGCCGGTGCCGCGGACCTTGATCGGGTTGCCCTGGGCGTCCTGGCCGTGCACCTCGGCGTAGTCGGGGCGGGCCAGCGCGGCGTACGCGGTCGGCACCGACAGGCAGCCCTCGTTCGAGTCGTCGAGGATCCGGCGCTCGGCCGGCAGCTCCTGGAGAACCGGGTTGACGACGACGCCGGTGTGCCGCACGCCCTCGTCGTCCGGGCAGTCGTAGACGAAGACCTTGAGGTCCACACCGATCTGGTTGGCGGCCAGGCCCACGCCCTCGGCCGCCTTCTGGCTGGCGAACATGTCGTCGATCAGCGCCGCGAGCTCGTCGTCGAACTCGGTGACGTCCTTGCACTCCTTGTGGAGCACCGGGTTCCCGACGACGGTGATCGGGCGCGCCGTGCCCCGCTCGCGGTACGCGAGCTCGCGCGCCTCGCAGTCCTCCGTGTCGACGACGAACCCGTCGTTCACCTGCTCGTCCGTCTCCTGCTGCGCCATGTTGCCGCCGCGCCTTCCTGAAAACCCGATTCCGTCGGAGGACAGCCTACGGGGCGGTGGCGGAAGGCTCAGCAGACCTCTTCCAGATCACGCCATTCACGGGTGTCCGGGCTGTCCGCGACCCAGCCGTCGAGCAGCCCGCGGACCAGGCCGACCGGGGCGGCGATGCCGCACTCCCGCTCGGGGGTCCACAGTTCGCCGGGCGAGCGGTGGCCGAGCGGGCCGGGGTGGCCGGGCTCGCTGTGGTCGTGCGGGTCCAGGTGTTCGCCCTCGCCCTCGGCGCTGGGCATCGAGGACTCGGAGCAGGCACGGCAGAGCAGCCTCACGGAGGACGACCAGTCCTCGGCGGCGAAGCCGGCGTCCGCGGCGAGCGATTCCAGCGCGTCGCGGTCGTCCTCGGAGGCGGCCTCCAGGAGCACCACCCAGGTGGGGACCGGTGAGGGAGCCCAGAGTTCGATCTCGTCGAAGACCGGATACGACGGGCCGGCGCTGGTCGTCCGCTCCCCGTTGGGCACGCCGTCGTGCAGCACGACCTCGCCCCAGCGGCGGCCGGAGGACGGCAGCGGGATCGACAGCACCTCGATACGGGCCGGGTCGAGCCGCCGGCCCCACACGACCTCGGCCTCGCCCTCGGGCGAGAGCCGCACGGCGGCGCTGCCCAGCTCCATGCCGGCCGGCTCGCCGGTGCCGGCGGAGGCGCCGGGGACCTTCAGTCCGTACGCCTGCCAGGCGCGGCGGGCCAGCGGCCAGTCCTGCAGGGCGGTGGCGGCGATGCCGACGTTCCACCAGTCCGGGGCGCCGGTCTCCTTGTCGAGCAGCGCGACCGCGCGCAGCCCGGCGGCGCGGGCCTGCTCCCAGTCGTGCCGGAACTTGTGCAGCAGCGCCAGGTTGAACCAGGACTCGGAGAGCCAGGGCTCCAGGTCCGCCGCGCGGGTGAGCAGCGCGCCCGCGTCCTCGTACCGGCCGTCGCCGATCAGCGTGAACGCGCGGTCGGTGGCCTGCCGCCACGAGGCGGAGGGCCGATGCCGTACCTTCCCGAAGATCCTCACGATTCCCGCCTGCCGGTCGCTTCACCCTCTTGTTCGCATCCAACCATGCCCGGTCGGACGCGCGCTCATTACCCATGGGTTACCCAGGCCGACGAGGGGCGACGCCGTTCTTGACACCCCCCTTGCCACCGCCGTTCGCGAGGACCCGGGCGAGTGCCTCGACGACCGCGGGACTGTGGTCGCGGGCGGTCCCGAGGCGCAGCCGCTCCAGCGCCGCGAGGCCCCCGCCGGGCCCCTCGCCGGCGAGGTCGTCGTACGCGTTGACGGTGCGGACGATCCGCGCGGGCACGGGCTGCTCGCGGTACGGGTCGGCCTGCCGTTCCACGACGACGGCGACGGCCTCCTGGACACCGGTGCGGCGGACCACCGCGCCGCCGAGCAGGGCGATCCGGCGCTGATCCGCGGCCGGGAGCACGGCGGTCGCGCCGGACGGCACGGGGTCGACGAGGGAGAGCTGGCCGATGTCGTGCATCAGAGCCGCGTGCTCCAGGACGGTCAGCTCGGGCCCGGACAGGCCGAGGTCGCGTCCGACGGCGGTGCTGAGCGCGGCGACCCGGCGCGCATGCCCCGCCGGGGTGTATCCGGCGACCTCGGTGGCGCGGGCGAGGGAGGCGATGGTCTGGCCGTTGGTGACGCGCGCCTCGGTGTAGCGGCGGTAGGAGACCTGGGTGAGCAGCAGCGGCAGACAGAGCACGGGCAGCGCCCACAGTCCGGCGGCGGCGACACCGAGGGCGGTCACCGCGCCGGTCGCGCCGACGGCGGAGCCGATGCCGAGCAGCCCGCGCAGCTCGTCGCGCAGCAGGGGGCCGTACGGGGGTCGGTTGCCGGCCCGGGCGCGCAGCAGCAGGGCGGCGAGCACGGCGTCGCAGAGCGCGGTGAGCCCGATCAGGAGCAGCAGGAACCCGGCGTGGGCGGCACCCTGGCCGAGGTGCCGGTCGAGCAGGCCCGCGTTGTAGAGGGGCTGGAAGCAGAGGGCGGCGAAGCCGATGGTGAGGGTGCGCCGGGCCAGGTGGTCGAGGTCGGGTCCGCCGCCGCGGGCCAGGTGCGGGACGGCGCCGGCGAGCCCGGCGGCCACGACGACGGCGACGATCTGGGGGACGTCGTGGGTGGTGACCCGGCCGCCGCTCTCGCCGAGCAGCGCGTACGCGAGGGCGCCGGCCGCGGCGAGCGGGGCGGGTTCGCGGTCGCGCAGGGCGGCGGCGCGGGGGACGGGGCGCCAGCCGGCGAGCTCGCCGAGGGCGATGAGCACCCCGAAGGCGAGGGCGTTGACGGGTTCGACGACCCCGTCCCGGAGGGTGCGGCCGACGGCGAAGACGGTGAGGACGAGGGCCGCGCCGTGGACGCCGAGGAGCGTGGCGCGGGAGGTGTTCAGGGCCGGGGCGGCCTTGTGGGCGCGGGCCGGGGCGGCGTGGGCGTGGGGCCGCTTCCTCATCCGCTGCCTGGCCGGGAGCCGGGGGCCGGTGCGGCGGCGTACGGGCGGGGCCCGGGCAGGGGGCCGGCGGCGCCGCTCTCCACGGGGCCGGCCTCGCCCGCTCCGGGCGCCCGGCCCACCTCGTACGGACGGGCCCCGGGCAGCTCGGCGCTCGGCGCGGGCTGCGGTTCGTCGGAGGTGACGGCCGTCTGCCAGCCGTGCCGGTCGAGGGCGGTGGCCAGGGCGTGGACCATCCGCGGGTCGAACTGGCTGCCCGCACAGCGCCGGAGCTCGGCCAGGGCGGTCTCGACGGGCCGGGCCCTGCTGTACGAGCGGGTGGACGTCATCGCGTCGAAGGCGTCGGCGACGGCGACCACCCGGGCGAACTCCGGGATCCCGTCGCCGCTGAGCCCGTACGGGTACCCGCTGCCGTCCATCCGCTCGTGGTGGTGCAGGATCGCCGCGCGCGCCTCGCCGAGGAAGCCGATGCCGCGCACGATCTCGTGCCCGTACTCGGGGTGGAGTTCGATCACCCGCCGCTCCTCCGGGGTGAGCGGCCCGTCCTTGCGCAGCACCCGGGTGGGCACGCCCAGCTTGCCGATGTCGTGCAGGATCCCGGCGAAGCGGAGGATCTCCACGCGGTCCTCCGCCATCCCCAGCTCACGGGCGATCAGCACCGAGGCCCGGCCGACCCGTTCGCTGTGGCCGCGGGTGTACGTGTCCTTCAGGTCCACGGCCTGGACGAGGGCCCGGATGGTGCCCTGGTGGGAGGCGCGCTCGCGGTGGTACTGGGCGAAGACCCAGCAGGAGAGGTACATCGGCAGGAGGACGAGGACCGCGGCGACCGGTCCGTACGCGCTGCGCCAGAGCACCGCCGTCATCAGCCCGGCGAGGCCGTGCACGGTGTGCGGGGCGAGCGCGGGGACGAGCAGTCCGCGCCAGGCGGTGCGGACCGGCCGGCGCTCGGCGGCTACGCGGACGGCGCCGTCCAGCGCGGTGACGACGAGGCTGAAGACGACCGCGGCGGCGAGCGCGACAAGCAGGATCCGCGGGAAGCGCGCGGGCGCCAGGGCCTCGGGCCCGCCGAGGAGTTCGGCGGTGCGGGCGGCGGCCCAGACGGCGATCGCGAGCTGTGCGGCGCGCCAGACGCGGCGCGGCCCGGCGGGGCGCTGTTCGACCCGGGCGGCGAACGCGCCGGGCAGCGCGGCGAGCGCGGCGGCGGCCGGCGGCAGCAGGAGCGCGGCGGCGAGGAGTACGGGGAAGAACGTCCCGGCGCCCAGGGGCACGGCCCCGCCGAGCGCCCGGCCGAGGAGCCGGCTGCGGGCGGGCAGTTCGCCGCACGCGTACAGGGCGGCGAGCAGGAGGACCGTGGTCCACGGGGTGTACGCGCCGGGGCGCAGCGCGGGCGCGGCCAGCGCCGCGGCGCACAGGGCGGCGCACACGAGACAGCCGCGTGCCGCTGCCGGGAGTGCCATCACGCCGGTCACGCTAGCGAGTCGGCGGGGGCGGTCCGGGCGCCTCGGCCCGGATTAGCACCATCGGGTGATACAAGCCGATATTCGCATCGGATACGCAGCGGACCGCCGCAGGTCACGGCGGTCCGGTGGAGGTGTGTCCTATTGCTCCTGCGTCGCGGGGGTGACGTCGTGCGACGCGGTGACGTCGTGTTCCGGCACGGCCTGGCCGGCGCGGATCAGGTCGATCCGGCCCATCACCTTGGCCCGCAGGTCGGTGGGCACGTCGTCACTGCCGCAGCAGCGCTTGACGAGCTTCTTCACGGCCTGCTCCAGGCCGTACTTCTCCAGGCACGGGGAGCACTCCTCGAAGTGCACCTCGAACTTCGTGCAGTCACTGTCGGGCATCTCGCGGTCGAGGAACTCGTAGAGATGATCCAGGACCTCTGAGCAGTCCGTCTCGTGCGGCTCTCCGCAGCTCATGAGCCCGAGCCTTTCCGATCGTTCGACGACTCTCCGGCGCCCGCGGGTACCAGCCCGCGATCACGGGCGTAGTCCTCGAGCATGCCGCGCAACTGGCGGCGGCCCCGGTGCAGTCGGGACATCACCGTACCGATGGGTGTACCCATGATGTCCGCGATCTCCTTGTACGCAAAGCCCTCGACGTCCGCGAGATAGACGGCGATGCGGAACTCCTCGGGAATCGCCTGGAGCGCTTCCTTCACATCGGAGTCCGGCAGGTGGTCGAGGGCCTGCGACTCGGCGGACCGCAGTCCGGTCGACATGTGCGACTCGGCGCGGGCGAGCTGCCAGTCCTCGATCTCCTCGGCGGCGCTGCGCTGCGGCTCGCGCTGCTTCTTGCGGTACGAGTTGATGAAGGTGTTGGTCAGGATCCGGTACAGCCAGGCCTTCAGGTTGGTGCCTTCGCGGAACTGGTGGAAGGAGCCGTACGCCTTGGCATAGGTCTCCTGCACCAGGTCCTCCGCGTCCGCGGGGTTGCGCGTCATGCGCAGAGCGGCGGAGTACATCTGGTCGAGGAATCCGAGGGCGTCCCGCTCGAAGCGCGCGTTGCGCTCGGCGGTCGTCTCCTCGGGGCCGTCGTCGGTCCCTGTGTCGGTCCCAGTGACAGGACCCACCTCCTCCAGCGATGGGGCGGGTTCGAAGGCGACCCCGCTCGTTTCGGAGGATAGACGAGGAACCGCTCCGCCCGCCGCCCGAATAGGGGCGTGCTTGGGCGCGGGCAGGACCGTCCAGTCGAGGTCAGCGGCCTGCGAGCGCTGGGGGCAGATGGTCGATCCCATGCGACGGACGTCCTCTCCTTGACTCTCTTCTTACCGACGCCCGTCACAACACGGGGCGCGTGCGCAACATTCCCGGGGTCGTCAGCCACGCGGCGACGGCGTCGGTGAGGAGCGTCACGGCCTCCGACTCCGTCAGGTCGACGCGCTTGGGGACGGCGAAGGAGTGGTCGCCGTACGGGATCTCGACGAGCCGGTACTCCCCTGCGGACGGCTCCGGGAAATCCGCCGGCTTCCCGAACGGGTCGTTGCCGCCCTGCACGACGAGGGTGGGCAGGCCGGCGCCGAGCAGCTCGTCGGCGCGGGACTTCTCGGGGCGGCCGGGCGGGTGGAGGGGGAAGCTCAGCGCGAGCACGGCGGCGGCGCCGAGCTCCCGGGACGTCCGGCAGGCGACGCGGGCCCCGGCGCTGCGCCCGCCGGCGACGACGGGCAGCCCCGGCCGGGCGAGGGCCGGCCAGATCTCGCGCCATCCGGCGTCGAGCGTCTTCGGCGCCGGCGCGACCTTCTTGCCGGCGACCCGCCACGGCATCTCGACGAGCGCCACGCCGAAACCCCGCTCCGGCAGCACGCGGGCCAGCGCGGCGAGGTCCCGGGCGCCGATGCCGCCGCCGGCCCCGTGCGACAGGGCCACGACCGCGCGCGGCTCCGTCGCCTCGTACCAATGCACCCGCGCCGGGCCGGTCGCGGTCTCCGCCGTCTCGATCTTCGTCACGCCCCCATACTGCCGGGCGCGGCGGTCAGAACAGGGTCGCCACCTCCGGGCCCGACAGCTCCGTCAGGAGTTCGGGTCCGTTGTTGCGGACGTTGCTGACGGCGGTGGGGACGGGGAAGGCGCGCATCAGGCCCTCCGGGGGCGCGGTGAGCAGCCCGCGCAGCTCGTCGAGGTCCGTCGTGCGGGGGTCCAGCCAGGCGTCCCAGCGGTCCGGCGTCAGCATCAGCGGCATCCGCGGGTGGATGTCCGCGAGCGAGCCCGGGCCCTCGGCTGGGGCCACGCCCAGCGGGCCGGTCTCCGCCTCCGTCGTCACGACGGAGCAGGTCACCCACCATGCGGACGGGTGGTCGTCCGGCAGGGTCCGGTCGCGCCAGAACTCGTACAGCCCCGCCATCGCGAAGACGGTGCCGTCCGCCGGGGTCACGAAGTACGGCTGCTTCCGCGGCCGCTTCTTCTTGCCCTCGACCTCCAGGTCCCGCTCGTCGACGCCGGTGACCCACTCGTAGTAGCCGTCGGCCGGCAGGATGCACCGCCGCGCCGCGAACGCCCGCCGGAACGACGGCTTCTCGTGCACGGTCTCCGCCCGGGCGTTGATCATCCGCGCCGCGCCGTCCGGGTTCTTCGCCCAGGACGGGACCAGACCCCACTTCAGCGTCCGCAGCTGGCGAACCGGGCGCCGTGTTTCGGCGTCCTTCACAGGGCGCTCCAGGACCGCGTAGACCTCTTTCGTCGGGGCCACGTTCCAGTCGGGCGCCAGCGTCTCCTCCGGCTCCCACTTCTCGATCTCGAAGATCCCCACCAGATCCTCGGGCCGTCGACTCGCTGCATACCGTCCGCACATACGTGCCACACTGCCACGATCCCCCGGTGAGACGAGGAGCCGATCCCCAAAATGAGCGATGTTCTCGGCAGCGACGTGTTCGGCACCCAGCCCGCGCCCGAGCTGTGGATCGTCATAGCCACGGCCGTCGTCGCGCTGCTCGCCGTCGCGCCCCGCCCCGCCTGGCGGCTCTCGCGCAACGCCGTCACGATCGCGCACGAGGGCGGCCACGGTCTGATCGCCCTGCTCACCGGCCGCCGCCTCGAAGGCATCCGGCTGCACTCCGACACCAGCGGCCTCACCGTCAGCCGCGGCAAGCCCACCGGCCTCGGCATGATCCTGACCGCGGCCGCCGGCTACACCGCCCCCTCGCTCCTCGGCCTCGGCGGCGCCTGGCTGCTCACCGAGCACCGCGTCACCCTGCTGCTGTGGCTGGCCACGGCGCTGCTGCTGGCGATGCTGGTGATGATCCGCAACGCGTACGGGGTGCTCACCGTCGTCCTCACCGGCGCCGCGTTCCTCCTCATCTCCTGGCTCACCGACCCGGCCGTCCAGTCGGCGTTCGCGTACACCGTCGTGTGGTTCCTGCTGCTCGGCGGCGTCCGGCCGGCCTTCGAGCTGCAGGCCAAGCGCCGACACGGCGGAGCGCCGGATTCCGACGCCGACCAGCTCTCCCGGCTCACCCACGTCCCCGCCGCCCTGTGGTTCTTCCTGTTCCACACGGTCTCGCTGTGCTCGCTCATCGGCGGCGGCCGCTGGCTGCTGGGGCTCTAGCCGGGGCCTGCCCCACTAAAGTGAGGGCATGACCGAAAGTTCCGTACCCACCACCGACCTGCCGTCCGACCTCTGGCCCGCCCCCTATGCCGGCGGGGCCGTCGACGCGACGGTGACGGTGCCCGGATCGAAGTCGGTCACCAACCGCGGCCTGGTCCTGGCCGCCCTGGCCGCCGAGCCGGGCTGGCTGCGCCGCCCGCTCCGCTCCCGCGACACGCTCCTGATGGCCCAGGCCCTGCGCACGCTGGGCGTCCGCATCGAGGAGACCGTGTCTTCCAGTTCCTCCGTCACGGGGGGCCCCGAAGGTACGGGCGAGGCCTGGCGGGTGATCCCCGCCCCGCTCCGCGGCGACGCCTCCGTCGACGTCGGCAACGCCGGCACCGTGATGCGCTTCCTGCCCCCGGTCACGACCCTCGCCGACGGCCCGGTCCGCTTCGACGGCGACCCCCGCTCCCACGAGCGTCCGCTGCACGGCGTCATCGACGCGCTGCGCGCGCTCGGCGCCCGGATCGACGACGGCGGCCGCGGCGCTCTGCCGATGACCGTGCACGGCGGGGGCGCTCTGGAGGGCGGCCGGGTCGAGATCGACGCCTCCTCCTCGTCCCAGTTCGTCTCCGCGCTGCTGCTGTCCGCACCCCGGTTCAACCAGGGCGTCGAGGTCCGGCACGTGGGCGCGAAGCTGCCCTCCCTGCCGCACATCCGGATGACCGTCGACATGCTCCGCGTGGTCGGTGCCCAGGTCGACGAGCCGGAGACCGGCGGCGAGCCGAACGTCTGGCGGGTCTCCCCGTCCGCGCTGCTCGGCCGCGACCTGACGGTCGAGCCGGACCTGTCCAACGCCCAGCCGTTCCTGGCCGCCGCGCTGGTCACCGGCGGCCGGGTGACCATCCCCGACTGGCCGTCCCGGACCACCCAGCCCGGTGACGCGCTGCGCCGGATCTTCACCGAGATGGGCGGCTCCTGCGAGCTGACCGAGCGCGGGCTGACCTTCACCGGCACCGGCCGGATCCACGGCATCGACGTGGACCTGAGCGAGGTCGGCGAGCTGACCCCGGGCATCGCCGCGGTCGCCGCCCTGGCCGACTCCCCGTCCACACTGCGCGGCGTCGCCCATCTGCGGCTGCACGAGACGGACCGCCTGGCGGCGCTCACCAAGGAGATCAACGAGCTCGGCGGCGACGTCACCGAGACCGAGGACGGACTGCACATCCGCCCGCGCCCGCTGCACGGCGGGATCTTCCACACGTACGACGACCACCGGATGGCGACGGCCGGCTCGATCATCGGCCTCGCGGTGGAGAGCGTCTGGATCGAGAACGTGGCGACGACCGCCAAGACCTTGCCCGACTTCCCGAGGATGTGGACCGAAATGCTCGAGGGCTGACGACATGCGGCGCTACGGGAAGCACACCGACGAGGACGACATCCGCCAGCGGCCCAACCCCAAGGGCAACCGGCCCCGGACCAGCATCCGGCCGAAGCACGAGGACGCCGCCGAGGGCATGGTCCTCACCGTCGACCGAGGCCGGCTGACCTGCCTGGTCGACGACCGCGTCGTGCTGGCCATGAAGGCCCGCGAGCTGGGCCGCAAGGCCGCGGTCGTCGGCGACCGGGTGGAGCTCGTCGGCGATCTGTCCGGCAAGAAGGACACGCTGGCCCGCATCGTACGGATCGGCGAGCGCAGCTCCGTGCTGCGCCGGACGGCCGACGACGACGACCCGTTCGAGCGGGTGGTCGTCGCCAACGCCGACCAGCTCGCGATCGTCACCGCGCTGGCCGACCCCGAGCCCCGCCCCCGGCTCATCGACCGCTGCCTGGTCGCCGCGTACGACGGCGGTCTCGAACCGCTCCTCGTCCTCACCAAGTCGGACCTGGCCCCGCCGGACGAACTGCTGGAGATGTACGGCGCGCTGGGCGTGCCGCACGTCGTGACCACGCGCGACGAGTTCGTGGACGGGGTCGCGGCCCAGCGGGTGCACGAGCACCTCAGGGGACGGACCACCGCGTTCGTCGGGCACTCCGGCGTCGGCAAGACGACGCTGGTCAACGCCCTGGTCCCGGCCGACCGGCGGCGGACCACGGGTGTGGTCAACGCGGTGACGGGCCGCGGCCGGCACACCACCACGTCGGCGCTCGCCCTGCCGCTGGACGACAAGGAGGGCGGCTGGGTGATCGACACACCGGGCGTGCGTTCCTTCGGCCTGAACCACGTCGACCCGTCCCGGGTGATCCTCGCCTTCCCCGACCTCGTACCGGGTACGGAGAACTGCCCGCGGGCCTGCAGCCACGACGAGCCGGACTGCGCGCTGGACGACTGGGTGGCCGAGGGTCACGCCGATCCGGCCCGGCTGTACTCGCTGCGGCGACTGCTCGCCACGCGCGAGCGGCGCGAGGGCGACTGACGCGGGGAGCACGGTGACGCGGGCGACGCGACCGATTGGCGTCCGTTTGTGACTGATATACGCCAGTAAGTGCATAATCGCACCGAGTGAGACGAAGCAGTCAGCGACGGCGTGGGAGGCACTGACGATGGCGTGGCTGCTGGTGGTGCTCGCCGGGTTCCTCGAAACCGGCTTCGCGGTCTGCCTGAAGCTGTCGCACGGCTTCACCCGGCTCTGGCCGACCGTCGCCTTCGCCATCTTCGCCCTGGGCAGCTTCGGTCTGCTCACCCTCGCACTGCGGAAGCTGGACGTGGGTCCGGCGTACGCGGTGTGGACGGGGATCGGTGCGGCCGGCACGGCGGTCTACGGAATGGTCTTCCTCGGCGACGTGGTCTCCACGCTGAAGATCGTGTCCATCTCCCTGGTGATCATCGGCGTCATCGGTCTCCAGTTGTCCGGCTCCTCGCACTGAGGACGGTGCGGACCGTCTGGCCGACGCCCTGCGGACCGGGCGCGACGATGTAGGAGAGGGCCAGCCGGACGGCGAGTTCGCACGACGGCGCGGTCCGCGCGTCCGCGTGCACGAGGGTCGCCGCGACCAGCTCGGCCGGGGCGGGCGCGCCGGCGTCGGCCCGCCGCTGGGCCGGGACCGCGGAGGCCAGGGACGCCGAGCGGGCCGGCCGGGGCGCGGGCAGCCGCTCGGTCCAGCCGCCGGTGAGCAGCGCCCGCAGCAGGGGCCGGTCGGCGGCCTCGGCGACGATCCACTCGGCCACCATCGCGAGCCGCTCCGGGCCGAGGGGTGGCGGCGGGCCCAGACGGTCCGCCGCCGGATGCCGGCCGGCGAGGCCCGGGGGGCGCCGGTCGGTGAGCAGCCGCTCGACGCCGTGCAGAAAGACGTCCGCCTCGCGCCGCACGAGAGCGCGGGCCAGGCCCTCCTTGCTGCCGAACTCGTTGTAGAGCGTCTGCCGGGACACCCCCGCGGCAGCCGCGACGTCGACCATCCGGACCGCCGACCAGGGCAGCCGCCCGAGGGCCGCGAGCGCCGCGTCCAGCAGGGCCTCTCGCGCTGCGGGCATCGTCGCCTCCCGTCCTCGCCTGTTCCTTCGCACAGAGTTGACGGGCGACCACACACTGTCAAGGGGCCCCGCAGAGCACCGCCCGCAGGGAGGATAGAGTTCCGAACATGGCCGATTACCACGACGACCTGCGCCTCGCCCACGTCCTGGCGGACGCCGCCGACGCCGCCACCATGGAACGCTTCAAGGCGCTCGACCTGAAGGTCGAGACGAAGCCGGACATGACGCCGGTGAGCGAGGCGGACAAGGCCGCCGAGGAACTGATCCGGGCCCAGTTGCAGCGGGCGCGGCCGCGGGACGCGGTCCTCGGCGAGGAGTACGGCGTCCAGGGCTCCGGCCCCCGGCGCTGGGTGATCGACCCGATCGACGGCACCAAGAACTACGTGCGCGGGGTGCCCGTCTGGGCCACCCTGATCGCGCTGATGGAGGCCGGGGACACCGGCTTCCAGCCGGTGGTCGGCGTCGTCTCGGCGCCGGCGCTGGGCCGCCGCTGGTGGGCGGCGAAGGGCCTGGGCGCGTACTCCGGGCGCAGCCTGTCGTCGGCGTCGCGGATCGGCGTCTCGAAGGTGGCGGAACTGTCCGACGCCTCGTTCGCGTACTCCTCGCTCAGGGGCTGGGAGGAGCGCGGCCGGCTCGACGGCTTCCTGGACCTGACCCGGGCCTGCTGGCGGACCCGCGCGTACGGCGACTTCTGGCCGTACATGATGGTCGCCGAGGGCTCGGTGGACATCTGCGCGGAGCCGGAGCTGTCGCTGTGGGACATGGCGGCGACGGCGATCGTCGTCCAGGAGGCGGGCGGCACCTTCACCGGCCTCGACGGCCGCCACGGCCCGCACAGCGGAAACGCCGCGGCGTCGAACGGTCTGCTCCACGGCGAACTGCTGAGCTACCTGAACCAGCAGTAACGGCTGCGGCGCGGCGCGCGCCCTCTTGTCGGGTTTCCTCCTCACTGCCACTCTGAAGGTCCCCCCACTTGTGAACTTGTGAAACGGTTCTCGTTGAAGTGGGGACCGTTCACCGAGGAGGTGGCTGCCTTCATGTTCGTCCGTGACGCCATGAGCACCGTGATCCTGACCATCGGCCCGACCCACACCCTCCGACAGGCCGCCCGGCTGATGGCGGCCCGCCGCATCGGCGCGGCCGTCGTGATGGACGCCGACCACAGCGGAGTCGGCATTCTGACCGAGCGCGACATCCTCAATTCCCTCGGCTCCGACCAGAACCCCGACCTCGAGACCGCCGGCTCCCACACCACCACCGACGTCGTCTTCGCCGCACCCGGCTGGACCCTGGAGGAGGCCGCGGAGGCCATGACCCGCGGCGGCTTCCGCCATCTCATCGTCCTGGACGACCACGGAGGCCCCATGGGCATCGTGTCGGTCCGCGACATCATCCGCTGCTGGACCCCGGCACTCCGGCACGAAGGGACGCTGGCCCGCTGAGTTAGGCTGACCCCCATGAGTGACCTGTTGGAACGACTGCGCGGCCGTGGCTGGCGGATGACCGCGCAGCGGCGTGTCGTGGCCGAAGTCCTCGACGGGGACCACGTCCACCTCACCGCCGACGAGGTGCACGCCCGCGCCGTGGAGAGGCTGCCGGAGATCTCCCGGGCGACCGTCTACAACACGCTGGGCGAGATGGTCTCGCTCGGCGAGGTCATGGAAGTCAGCACCGACCACCGCGCCAAGCGCTACGACCCGAACGCGCACCGGCCGCACCAGCACCTGGTCTGCGCCCGCTGCGGGGCGATCCGCGACGTCCACCCGGCGGGGAACCCGCTGAAGGACCTCCCGGACTCGGAGCGCTTCGGCTTCACGATCTCGAACGTCGAGGTCACCTACCGAGGCCTCTGCCCGGACTGCGCGAGCGCGTAGGCGGCCGGAAGCCCCTTCGGGGGCTTCTTTCGTACCGCCGCACGCATGCACGAAGGCCCGGATCCATCGAATGGATCCGGGCCTTCGTTCTGAGTAGCGGGGACAGGATTTGAACCTGCGACCTCTGGGTTATGAGCCCAGCGAGCTACCGAGCTGCTCCACCCCGCGTCGGTGAACCCAACCTTACGGTACCCCTGCGACCAGCGCAAATCGCTTATGCGGTGAGCTCCTGGTGCAGCGCCTCGCTCAGCCGCGCCGCCCGCTCGGCCACCTCCGCGGGCCCGAGCTCGACCGCGCGGGCGCACCAGCGGCGGCCCTCGGTGAGCTCCCCGCGGCGCGCCGCGAGCAGCGCGAGCCGGAGCGCGGCGCGGCCATGGCCCGCGTGGGCGGCGCGGGTCCACCACAGCGCGGCCTCCCGCTCGTTGCCCTCGCGGGCGAGCAGCAGCCCGAGGTTGAACGCCCCGTTGCGGCTGCCCGCCTCCGCGGCCTCGCGGTACCAGTGCGCGGCGTCCGCGATGTCGCCGCGCCCGGCGGCCAGCATGCCGACCCGTACCTGGGCGCGGCGGTGGCCCTGCTGGGCGGCGCGCTCGTACCACTCCTCGCACTCGGTCTTCTCGGCCTGCGGCGCCCCGAGGGCGGTCGGACCGGGGTCGGGGCGGCGGGCGTCGAGGACCGTGCCCAGCCGGTACGCCGCCTCCGCACTGCCGCCGCCCGCGGCGCACCGCAGATGGCGCTCGGCGCTCTGCTCGTCGCCGTCGCGCAGGCAGGCCATGCCGACCTGGAGCGCGGCCTCGGTGTGCCCGGCGGCCGCGGCCCGCTCGTACCAGCGGAGCGCGGCGCGGTCGTCGTCGCGGCCGGCGTGGATGATGCCCAGGTTGAACGCGGCGTCCACGCTGCCGGCCTCGGCGGCCTTGGAGAACCAGGGCTCCGCGCCCTTCGCGTCGCCGGCCTGCAGCAGCAGGACGGCGAGCGCGTTCGCGGCCTCGCGGTGTCCGGCGTACGCGGCACGCCGGTACCACTGCTCGGCCTGCGGGATGCGGTCCTGGGCAGCGCAGAGCAGCCCGAGGTTGTACGCCCCGTTCACGTCGCCGGCGTCCATGGCGGCGCGGTACCAGCGCTCGGCGGTCTGCTGCTCGCCGCGGGCGGCGTGCAGCGCGCCGAGCGCGTTGGCGGCGTTGCCGTCGCCCTCCTGGGCGGCGCGCAGCCACCACACGGCGGCGCTCTCCTCGTCGCCGGCGTCGCGCAGCAGGAAGCCCAGCGCGCAGGCGGCCTTGGCCTCGCCGTCCTTGGCGGAGGTGAGGTACCAGCGGCCGGCCTCCTTGAGCTCGCCGCGCTGCTCCAGGATCGCGCCGAGGTGCAGCGCGGCACGCCGGTGCCCGCGGGCGGCGGCCTGGTGGTACCACTGCTCGGCCTCGGCGAGCGTGCCGCCGGGCTCGGCGGCGGCCTCCGGTGCGGCGGCGAGGTCGCGGGCGGCGCGCAGCCGGGCGCCCGTCTCGTAGGCGAGCGCCTCGCGGGCGGAGCGGCCGGTGCCGGTCTCGTACGCGGCGGCGTCGCGCGGGCGGCGGCGGGCCGGGGCGTCGGTCGCGGTGGCGCTCTGGTCGGCGCGCTTCTCCAGGGCGCGGGCGAGGCGGTACGCGGCCTCGCGGTGGCCCTGCTCGGCGGCAACCCGCAGCCAGCGCTCGCCGCCGACGTCGCTGCGGTGCTCCAGGAGGTCGGCGAGGGCGTACGCGCCGAGGGCGTGGCCCTGCTCGGCGGACTGGCGCAGCCAGTACTCGGCGGCGGGCTCGTCGCCGCGCTCGCGGTGGTGCCGGCCGAGCGCGTGGGCGGCCGCGGCGGAGCCGGCGACGGCGGCGATGCGCCACCAGCCGGCGGCCTCTTCGGCGTAGCCGCGCTGGTGCAGCAGAACGCCGAGGTTGTTGGCGGCGGCCCGGTCGCCCTCGGCGGTGGCGCCGCGCAGGTACGGCTCGGCGCCGTCGAGGTCGCCGCGGCGCAGCAACAGCGCGCCGAGCACGCTCATCGACGCCGTGTCGCCGTTCTCGGCGGCACGGCGGTGACGCGCCTCGGTCTCGGCGCTGTCGGTGTACTCGATGGTCGTCTCGACCACGTCCGCGGTGTCCGAAACGGCATTGGTCGTGTGCCGCTGTACAAACCGCCCTGTCTCCAACAGAGTTGCCCTGTCCCCCATAAATTCCATCGTCGCACCACCCGCAACCCGCGTACACCTGGTATACCGCAGCCAGTGAGGTCACTTCAGCGTTTTGTCGACATGCCCACAGGGAGACAAGTCAAACACGAGTTGCGCATCGACACACGATGAGGGCCCGGATCCTGTTGGATCCGGGCCCTCATCTTCAGTAGCGGGGACAGGATTTGAACCTGCGACCTCTGGGTTATGAGCCCAGCGAGCTACCGAGCTGCTCCACCCCGCGTCGTTGTGTCACCACAGTATCACGACGCGGGGCGGAGTCGATCAGCCGCTGGGGCTGGGGCTGGGACTGGTGCCCGGCGAGCCGCTCGGTGAAGCGCTCGGCGCGCCGCTCGGCTTCGCCGCCGGCGGCTTCTGGTCGGACTTGAGCTTCGCGCTCGCGTCCGCCGCCTTCTGCAGCGCCTCCTGCAGGGCCTGCTGGGCCTTGCCGTAGGCGACCCAGTCGGGCTGCGGCTTCGCCAGCGCGGCCTGGGCGTCGTCGTACGCCTTCTGCGCGTCGGCGATGGCCTGCTTCAGAGCGGCGTCGCCCGTCGCCGGCGGAGGCGGCGTGGTCGTGCCCGGCGGGGTGGTCGGCGGCGGGGTGGCCCCCTCCACTCCGAACACCGCGTTCAGCGCCTTGGCGAGGTTGTCCTCGAACACCGTGGTGTCCTTGGTCGTGTCGCCGTTGGGCTGGTCCGCGTCCACGTACGAGACCGCGACCTTCTTCAGCAGCGGGTACTGCGCGTTGCGGCCCTGGGCGTACACCGGCTCCACGTACAGGAACCCGCCGTCGAGCGGCACCGTCAGCAGGTTGCCGTAGAGGATGTCGGAGTCGGCGCCCTTCATGTCCCGGACGAAGGTGGCCACGGAGGGAAGGCTGTTGAGCTTGTTCTGCACCTGCTGAGGTCCTGGGACGTCAGAGGTGACCCGCAACAGCCTTATGCGGCCGTAGTCCTTGCTGGCGGCGTCCGCGTCGACCGCCATGAAGCCGCCCAGGTTGGGCCGGCCGTTGGGCGTGAACGTGGTCGTCAGCGAGAACTTCTGCGCCGTGTCCCCGGGCATCTTCAGGCTCAGGTAGTACGGCGGGACCGCGTTGCCGTCCTTGTTGGTCGGGTCGTCCGGCACCTGCCACGCGTCGGAACCGCTGTAGAACTGCGTCGGGTTCGTCACGTGGTAGCGGGTCAGCAGCTCGCGCTGGACCTTGAACATGTCCTGCGGGTAGCGCAGGTGCTGGAGCAGGCTCGGCTTGATGGACTCCTTCTTCTCCACCGTGCCGGGGAAGGACTTCATCCAGGTCTTGAGGACGGGGTCCTCGGTGTCCCACTGGTAGAGCTTGACGGTGCCGTCGTACGCGTCGACCGTCGCCTTCACCGAGTTGCGGATGTAGTTGACCTGGTTCTGCTGGGCCACCACCGCGCGCTGCTGGTTGCCCACGGTCAGCGCGTCGGCCGTCGTCTCGCCCAGGGTGGTGCGCGAGGCGTACGGGTAGCCGTTGGTGGTCGTGTACGCGTCGACGATCCACTGGATCCGGCCGTCGACCACCACCGGGTAGGCGTCGCCGTCGATGGTCAGCCACGGGGCGACCGCCTCGACGCGCTCCTTGGGCGTGCGGTTGTACAGGATCCGCGAGCCGTCGCCGATCGCTCCCGAGTAGAGGATCTGCGGCTCGCTGAACGCCACCGCGTACGCGGCGCGGTTGAACGTGTTGGAGAGGTTGACCCCGCTCTTGCCCGTGTAGCTGGTGGTCTTCTCGCCGTTCTCCTCGTAGTCCAGCTCCTTCTGCGGGCCGCCCACGATCGAGTACTGGTCGGTCTTCTCGCCGTAGTAGATCCGCTGCTGGTACGTCGGCAGCATGCCGGTGGTCGGCAGGCCGGCCTCGGTGAACACCGGGGAGCCGTTGGCGTCCGTCGTCGTGCCCGCGGCCATGATCGCGCCGTAGCCGTGGGTGTAGGTGAAGTGGTCGTTGATCCAGTTCCGCTTCGGGATGCCCTTGATGTTCAGCTCACGCAGGCCGACGACGGTGTCCTGGCCCTTGTAGCGGTCCACGTCCAGCGTGGTGGGGAACTGGTAGTACTTCCGCTTCTGCTCCAGCTGCTGGAACGTCGGCGAGACGATGTTCGGGTCCACCAGCCGGTAGGCCGCCGCCGTGTCCGCGTTGCTGCGCAGCTTGCCCTTGTCCTTGACCGTCGACTTGCCCGAGTAGTTCTCGAGCGTGGTCGCGTCGATGTCGTAGGCCTTGCGCGTGGCATCGATGTTCTTCTTGATGTACGGCGCTTCCTTGGCCTGCTCGTTCGGCTGGACCTGGAACTTCTGCACGATCGCCGGGTACAGACCGCCGATCAGGATGGCCGACAGGACCATCAGGCCGAAGCCGATCACCGGGAGCTGCCAGGTACGCCGCCACAGGGTGGCGAAGAACAGCACGGCGCAGATGACGGCGATGCAGAACAGGATCGTCTTGGCCGGCAGGTAGGCGTTGGCGTCGACGTACCGCAGACCCGTCCAGTTGCCGGTCGCCTTGAAGTCGCTGGACTTCACCGCGAGGCCGTACCGGTCGAGCCAGTACGCCACGGCCTTCAGCGAGACGAAGACGCCGAGCAGCACCGACAGGTGGCCGGTGGCGGCGGCGGTCGCGCGGGCGCCGGGGCTGGTGATCCGCAGCCCGCCGTACAGGTAGTGCGTCACCGTGGCGGCGATCAGCGAGAGCACCGTCGCGGCGAAGCCGAAGGCCAGCAGGAAGCGGTACCAGGGCAGGTCGAAGGCGTAGAACGACACGTCCAGCTGGAACTGCGGGTCCTTCTGGCCGAACGACACGCCGTTGACCCACATGAGCCATGTGCGCCACTGGCCGGACGCGGACGCGCCGGCGATCAGCCCGACCAGGGCGGTGATCGCGAGCAGCACCCACTTCTTGAACGGGGCGACGCCCATCCGGTACCGGTCGAGGCTCTGCTGCTCCAGCGACATCGCGCTCAGCGGCGGGCGCAGCCGGTGCGCCAGCCAGATGTTGAACCCGACGGCCAGACCCATCAGCAGACCGAAGACGGCGAACAGCCCGATCTTGGTCCACAGGGTGGTGGTGAACACGGACGAGTAATGGACCGAGCGGTACCAGAGCCAGTCCGTCCAGAACCCGGCGAACATGACGAACGCCATGGCCAGCACGGCCAGCACGCCCAGTGTCATGAGCAGGGTACGGGCGCGCCGGGACGGCCGGCCGACTCTGATCCTTGGCCCGGACGGGCCGCCCCCGCCACGGTCCGGCATCTGGAAAGCCAACGTGCGCCCCTCGAGGTTGATGCGTCGATAAGCAGGCCCCGCGATCGTAGAGCCCACTGATGCAACTTACTGAGGCTTTACCTAGTTCCCGTCTCCGGGTCCGAAGGAGGCAGGATGTTCACCATGTCCAACGTTTCCCCCTCCGGTCCTCCGATGGCCGCGAGCCCCCTCACCCGCGCCGTGCTCGAGATCGACGAGTACGCCTCGGGCCTCGGCTGGGACCGGCCGGCCCGGCTCTTCGCCCTCGTCGACACCGCCCGGCTGCGCGCCCAGGAGCCCGGTCTGGCCTCCCAGCTGGGTCTGGCGGCCGACGAGAACGCCGCCCAGTACACCCCGATCGAGCAGGAGGAGCTGCCGCGCGGCAAGCCGCTCGACGAGTTCCTCGGCACGATCGCCTGGCCGGACGCGGTGGTCGGCTGCGCCCTGACCGTGGAGCGGCTGATGCTGCCGCCGTCGGCGGAGACGTCCGTGCCGGAGGGCCTGAGCGAGGCCGCGCTGGCGAAGTGGGTGGCCCGGCACCCGGACCGGCAGGAGGTCCGGATGACGGTCGCGGTGCTGCGCGACGGGGCGCGCGAGTCCGCGGTGCGGCTGCGCGAGAAGGACTCCCCCACCGAGGTGCTGACCGGACCCGACCTGGTGCCGGGCCTGGCGGACGCGCTGGCGGCGACCTTCGAGTCCTGAGGCCGGGGGCGGTGGCTCGTCTGCGCCGGGCGGTCAGCCCTTGGCGCAGGCGGGCAGGCCCTTGACGTCGCCCTTGGCGATCTTCTCCAGCGACTTCGTCGCGTCGTCGATGGTGTCGACCTTGACCAGGGTGAGGCCGTCCGGGATGTCGGAGGCGGCGGTCGCGCAGTTCTCGGCCGGGGTGAGGAAGTACTGCGCCCCGGCGTTGCGCGCGCCGACCAGCTTCATCTCGATGCCGCCGATCGGGCCGACCTTGCCCTTCTCGTCGATGGTGCCGGTGCCGGCGATGAACCGGCCGTCGGTCAGGCTGCCCGGGGTGAGCTTGTCGACGATGCCGAGCGCGAACATCAGGCCGGCGCTGGGGCCGCCGACGTCCGCCAGCTTGATGTCGATGGTGAACGGGAAGACGTGGTCGGTGCCGGCCTGGATGCCGACGACGGCCCGGTCGTCGTCCTTCGCCGCGGCCGTCGTGATGACGACCTTCCGGGTGACCGTCGGCTCCTTGCCGGCCTTCTCCGCCGCGGCCGCCTCCTTGGCGGGGACGATGGTGAACACGACCTTCTGACCGGGCTTCCGCTTGGTCACCTGCGCGGCGACGTCGCCGGGCTCCTTGACCGGCTTCCCGTCGACCGAGCGGATCACGTCGCCGGCGTGCAGCCGACCCTCGGCGGGGCTGCCCTTGACCACGGTGGCGACGACGACCCGGGAGGTCACCGGGATGTCCAGCTCGCTGAGCGCGGCGACCTTGGCGCTCTCCTGCGACTGGCTGAACTCCTCGGCGTTCTCCTGGCTCGACTCCTCCTCGGTCTTCCCGTCCGGGTAGAGGGTGTCGTGCGGGACCACCACGTTGTCATGAGCCAGCCAGCCGTAGACGGCCTCCACCAGGTTCATCCGGTAGTCCGCCCCGGTGACGCGGACCGTCGTCATATTGAGGTGACCGGTGGTGGGGTAGGTCTGGTGGCCGGAGATCTGCAGCACCGGCTCCCCGTCCGCCTCGCCGAGCGTGTTGACCGTGGGCCCGGGGCTCATCTCGGAGTACGGCACCGGAAGGACGACGCCCACACAGAGCAGCGAGATCAGGACGAGGGTGGAGGCGAGCATCGTCGCGGTGCGGCGTGGCATGGAACGACAGTACGGGACCAGCCTGTCAGTGCACCGCTCGGGCGGTCCGTACGAGGCTGCCGACGCGCCCGGCGCGTCCGGGACTTGGCTACTGCGTATGGTGCGCGAGCGGTGCCGACGACGCCGAGGCCGTCTCCAGCTGGCCCGTAGCGGAACCGGTGGAGGCGTGCTGGCGTTCCATGGCGTCCCGGAACCGGGCGTACCCCGCGAGTTCGGCGACGTCGCCGATCGTGCGGTTCCTCGAAACCCAGCCGGCCCATATCCCCGCGCCGACGACTGCGAAAAGCGGAATCAGCAACCAGGCAAGCGCTGCCATCCCGACCTCCCATCCCCAATGAGCGACCGCAATTGATGGTTGAGCAGATGATCGTTGAGCAGATTAGCCATCCGCTGCTTCAACGCTGCTGCCAGGGGGGCGGTTACGCAAATCGGGGCGTACGACTACAGGAGGTCGGCGCGTCGCTGGACAAGCCGGAAGAAGCCCTCGGACCTGATGAATCGCGGTCACCGAGAGTGCCGGTTCCCTAACAGGCCCCCACCCTCCCCCAGCCTTCGGCCGGGGGGGACCCCCAGAGTCCGGGCTGGGGCTCAGCAGGCCCCGACCCATTCCTCGGTTCCGTCCGAGAATCGCTGGTGCTTCCAGATCGGGACCTCGTGCTTGAGGTCGTCGATCAGCTTGCGGCAGGCCTCGAAGGCCTCCGCGCGGTGCGGGCAGGAGACCGCGACGACGACCGCGAGATCGCCGACCTCCAGATCGCCCACCCGGTGGACGGCCGCCAGGGCGCGGACCGGGTAGTCGGCCACGACCTTCTCCGCGACACGGCGCAGCTCGGCCTCCGCGGACGGGTGCGAGGAGTACCCGAGGGCGTCCACGTCGGCCCCGCCGTCGTGGTTGCGCACCGTGCCGACGAACAGCGCCGTGCCGCCGGCCGCGTCGTCCCCGACGGCCCGGAAGACCTCGTCGAGGGAGAGCGGGGTCTCACGGATCGCGAGCAGCTTGACGGGGTCCGTGGCGGCCAGCTCGCCGGGGTGGTCATAGGTGCGTGCCATGGGCCCCATGGTGCCGCACCACGCCGACATCCCGGAATTGCGTGTTCGACCGGTGGCCGGGACCCTCCGTAGGAGGGTCCTACAGTCCGCGCCGCTTCCGCATCTGCCGCACCAGCGCCGCCGTGCCGAGCAGAGCCACCGTCGCGCCCGCCGCTCCGGCCGCCGTGGCGTCCTTGCGGCCCAGGCGGCGGCCCGCCACCGTGTGCCGGCCCTGGACCTCGTCCAGGAGCGCCGAGAGCACCTCCTCGTTGGTCCACCCCGGCCGCCAGCCCGCGTCGTGCAGCCGGCCGACGCTGACCACCCAGGGGTGCATCGTGTACGCGAGGTCGCCGGCCGGGGACGGGGTCAGTCCGATGCGGTGCAGCCGGGCGGCCGCGCCCAGGGCGACGGCGGAGGGCAGCTCCATGCGCCGGATGCCGCTGAGCTCCTCGACCTCCTCCTGCTCCAGCCAGCCCTCGCAGCCGACCGCGAACTCGCCGTCGACCTTCTCCAGGGCCGCGTACTCCAGCGCGCTGACCAGGTCCTCGACGTGGCAGAACTGCCACGTGGGGCGGGATCCGGCGACGACGAGCAGCCGCGGCGACTCGAAGTAGCGGGTCAGGGCGGTGTCGGTGCCGCCGACCAGGACGGCGGGCCGGACCACGGTGACGTTGAGGCCGGGGTGGGCGCGCGGCGCCCGGCGGCCGAGCCGCTCGATCTCCAGCAGGTCGCCGACGCCGGTGGCCTCTGCGGTGGCGCGCAGCTCGGCGTCCTCGGAGAGCGGGATGTCGTTGTCCGGCAACGCGCCGTACACCATGGCCGAGGTGCACAGCACGACACGCCGGACGCCGGCGGCCGCGGAGGCGGTCAGCACGGTCTGCGCGCCGCGCACGTTGTATGCCGTCCGGGCGGCGGCGTCGGTCTCCAGGTCGAGGTCCACGGCGAGGTGTACGACGACGTCGGCGCCGCGCAGCTTCTCGGCGATCGCCGGGTCCCGCACGTCGAGGATGTGCCACTGCGCCTCGGGCACCTCGCCGCGCCGCTCGTCGATCGCGACGACCCGCCTGACCTCCTCGGAGGCGGCGAGGCGCCTGGTCAGAAGGTCGCCGATGCCGGTCGCGGCGCCGGTGACCGCGACGACGGGCCCGCGCGCGGCGGATCTGGTCGGTTGGTTTCGCGCTCCGCGAACCTGAGGATCTGGGGAACTCACCGGGCGTCTCCAGCGGTTGTCTTCAGTACGCAAGCGAATGACGCGTACGTACCAGGTGGCGTCCATCCTGCCGCAGGCGGCGAGACGGCGAAGCACTGAGGCCTTGTCCGCCCTCGATGTCTAGGCTTGGTGGTGTTGTCGGGCAGTCGCCGCCGGCGCAATGCCGGTGGCCCTACGAGCCGAGGAAACCCGTGAGTGACACCCCATTCGGATTCGGCCTTCCGCCGGAGGAGCCGGAGAACGGCGACGAGGGCAAGAAGAAGGACCCTGCCGGAGGCGGTCAGGGTGCTGGCAACCCCTTCGGCTTCGGAGGCCTGCCGGGCGGCGGCGACAACCCCTTCGCCGCGATGTTCGGCTCCCTGAACCCCAATGACCTGGGGGCGGCCTTCCAGCAGCTCGGCCAGATGCTGAGCCACGAGGGCGGTCCCGTGAACTGGGACATGGCCAAGCAGATCGCCCGCCAGGTGGTCGCGCAGGGCACCCCCGACGGCGTCAAGGACGCCAGCATCGGCCCGGCGGAGAAGTCCGCCGTGGAGGAGGCCGTGCGGCTGGCCGACCTGTGGCTGGACGAGGCGACCTCGCTGCCGTCCGGCGCGAACACCGCCGTGGCGTGGAGCCGCGCCGAGTGGGTCGAGGCGACCCTGCCGGCCTGGCAGCAGCTGGTCGACCCGGTCGCCGAGCGGGTCGGCACGGCGATGGGCGATGTGCTGCCCGAGGAGATGCAGGCCATGGCCGGCCCGCTGATCGGCATGATGCGCTCCATGGGCGGCGCGATGTTCGGCCAGCAGATCGGGCAGGCCGTGGGCGCGCTGGCGGGCGAGGTGGTCGGTTCGACCGACATCGGTCTGCCGCTCGGCCCGGCCGGCAAGGCGGCGCTGCTGCCGCTGAACGTGACGGCGCTCGGCAAGGACCTGAGCGTGCCGATGGACGAGGTGCGGCTGTACCTGGCGCTGCGCGAGGCCGCCCACCAGCGGCTCTTCGCCCACGTGCCGTGGCTGCGCTCGCATCTGTTCGGCGCGGTCGAGGCCTATGCCCGCGGGATCAAGGTCGACACCTCCAAGCTGGAGGACGCGGTCGGCAATCTGGACCCGACGCATCCGGAGCAGCTGCAGGAGGCCCTGCAGCAGGGCATGTTCCAGCCGGAGGACACCCCGGAGCAGAAGGCCGCCCTGGCCCGGCTGGAGACGGCGCTCGCGCTGGTCGAGGGCTGGGTGGACGCGGTGGTGCACGAGGCCGCGAAGACGAGGCTGACCTCGGCGGACGCGCTGCGCGAGACGATGCGCCGGCGTCGTGCCTCGGGCGGTCCGGCCGAGCAGACCTTCGCCACGCTGATCGGTCTGCAGCTGCGTCCGCGCCGGCTGCGGGACGCCTCGCGGCTGTGGGCCTCGCTGACGGACGCGCGCGGCGTGGACGGCCGGGACGACCTGTGGAGCCACCCGGACATGCTGCCGACGGCCTCCGACCTGGACGACCCGGACGGCTTCGTGCACCGCGAGCAGCTCGACTTCTCGGAGCTGGACAAGATGCTGGGCGAGGCCGCCGGTGGCCGCGCCGAGGGCACGGGCGAGGACCAGGGCCAGGACGGCAACGGCGAGGGCAAGGACGACCAGGGCAAGTGAGTCTGCACGACGACGCCGTACTCGTACTCAAGGAGTACGAGGGCCAGCCGGAGCTGCGCGAGGTCTACCTGGACCATCTGGCCGCGCATCCGGACGGCATGTACAAGCCCTGCTCGGCGGGACATCTGACCGGCAGCGCGCTGGTGGTCGACGCGGCGCGGGGCCGGGTGCTGCTGACCCTGCACAAGAAGCTGAACATGTGGCTGCAGATGGGCGGCCACTGCGAGCCCGGCGACGAGACGGTGGCCGCGGCCGCGCTGCGGGAGGCGACGGAGGAGTCCGGGATCGCCGGTCTGACGCTGCTGCCGGGCGGCCCGGTGCGGCTTGACCGGCATCCGATCCCGGCGCCCTGTCACTGGCACCTGGACGTGCAGTACGCGGCGCTGGCCCCGGCCGGCGCGGAGGCGGAGATCAGCGAGGAGTCGCTGGACCTGCGCTGGTTCGCGTACGACGAGGTGGCCTCGGTGGCGGACACCTCGGTGGTCCGGCTGCTGGAGGCCACGCTGGCCCGGCTGTAGCGCATGCGTAAGGGGCGGTCGCCATGGCGACCGCCCCTTACGCATGTCCCGGCGTCAGTTCCAGGCGTTGTTCTGGTTCTGCGCGTGGGAGCCGTGCTGGCCCACGCCGAACTGGGCGGCGACGCCCTGTCCGAGGGCGGCGTTCTGCGGCGGCATGACCTCGCTGGGCTGGACCAGGGCGTAGCCCTGTCCGAGGAAGCTGAGCTCCCAGCCCTCGCCGGTGTTGCCGCGGCGGCGCATCACGCTGCTGTTGACCGTCTGCGACTGCATCTGCACCCGCAGCCCGGTGGACCAGGCGACGATCGCGTCCGCGTCGACGTTGACGTACTTGTCCGGCGTGACCAGCATCATCAGCGGCTGGCCGGAGGTCATCAGGGCGACCTTGCCGCGGCCGGAGATGTTGAGCTGGTACTTGCCGGAGCCGGAGATGCCGTACTGGCTGTCCACGGCGATGACCTCGGTGTGCAGCGTCGAGTCCAGCGCCAGGACATAGGCGCTGTCGACGGTCATGCCCTCCTGGTCGACGTCCACCACGTGCACGTACTGGGCGAGGTTGGCGAAGTAGACCGTGCCCTGCCCGGAGCAGCGCATGAGGTCCAGGCCCTCGCCGGTGCGGGCGCGGGCCCGGCGCTGGCTGGGGGTCTGGTACTCGCCGTCGAAGTCGACCAGGCCCTGGTACGCGACCATGGCGCCCTTACGGGCCAGGATGTCGTCCTGGCCGGTGAGGGAGACCCGCAGCAGCTGCGGGTTCTGCATCACGTACCGTTCCTGGCTCTGCTGCTCGCCGTGGTTGAAAAGCGGGCTCTGCATGATGTGTTCTCGCTCCCCCTCAGCCCCGGATCCGCAGGCGGTCGGTGCTGTCCTCGCTCGGCTGTACGACGACGATGCCCTGGCCGGAGAAGGCCATCTGGAACGCCTCGCCGCTGCCCCGCCCGATGAGCGAGGAGGCCTTGAAGCTGCGCTTGCCCTTGACCTTCAGGTTCGGCGACCAGGCGACGAGCGCGTCGGGGTCGACGTACGTCTCGTCCTCGCCGCGGCCGCAGTCGACCACGATCGGGGTGCCGCGCGAGGTCAGGGCGACCCAGCCGGTACCGGCGATCTCGACGTTGAACAGGCCCTGTCCGGCGAACTTGGCCAGGCCCTTGACCTTCTCGACGCCCCACTGGAGGTGGGCGTCGAAGGCCAGGACGTTGGTGCCGTTGACGGAGAGCGACTCGTTCTGGAGGTTGATCACGACGACGTCGGCGCCGTAGTCGGCCAGGTAGAGCAGTCCGTCGCCGGAGCACTTCATGACCGGCGCGCCCTCGCCGGTGGCCCACGCCTGGGCGACCTGGCGCAGGGCCGGCGGGTTGGGCTCGTAGGTGACGAAGCCTTCGTAGGCGACCATCGAGCCGGTGCGCGCGTACAGGTCCTGGCCGCTGGCCATGGCGACCTTGAGCATGGTGCGGCCGTGGTTCTCCATCCGGGCCGCGATCGGGGTCGGGGCGAAGCCCGCGAGCTGCTGGTTCATCGGTTCGGGCTCCCTCAGACCTCGTACGGCTGGACGACGATGAAGTTGCCGGGGGCACCCCGGAACTGGAGGTTCACCGTCTCGCCGCTGTGACCCGGGTACGCGTTGCGGCGCAGCCGGACCTGGCTGGAGAGGATCACCTGGGACGCGGACGACCAGGCGACGACGGCGTTGCAGTCGGCGAAGGTGGTCGGCGTGACGGGCAGCACCACGGGGATGCCGTGGGTCTTCACGATGACCGTGCCGGTGCCCTGGAACTGCATGGTGAACAGGGCGCCGCCGGGAATGCCGTGGCCCTCGATGCGGCGCACCTCGTGCTGCAGGGACTCGTCGAACGCGAGGACGTTCTCGGCGGAGACGCAGATGCCGTCGCCCTGGAGCTCGATCTGGTGCAGATGCGCGCCGTTCTCGGCGAGGAAGACCTGGCCGCGGCCGGTGCAGCGCATCAGCTGCATCTCCTGGCCGGTGGCGTTGCCGACGATGCGGCCGGCGAAGCCGGCGCTCTTGTAGGCGAAGTCCACCTTGCCCTGGTACATGACCATGCTGCCCTGGCGGGCGAGGACCGCGTTGCCGCCCATCTGGAGGTCGACCCGCATGAGCTGCTGGTTCTGCGGGGTCCAGCGGGCGCCGGTCGGGGCCTCCCGGTACGGGGCGAGCGCGGCGGTGAGGCCGGGTCCGGCGGCGGCCGGGACGCCCATGCCGGGCTGGGGCACACCGGGCGCGCCGGGTGCTCCGGGCATGCCGGGCTGCTGGCCGTACTGCGGCTGCCCGTACGGGGCCTGGCCCGGGATCTGGCCCGGGATCTGGCCCGGCTGGCCGGGCATCTGGCCGTACGGCTGCGGCGGTTGCGGCGGTTGCGGCGGCTGGCCGTACGGGCCGGGGGCGGCCGGAGCGGGAGCCGTGGGGGCGACGGGCGCCACCATGGTCGGCTGCGCGTGGATCGGCTGGGCCGGCGGCACGGGCTGCTGCGGGGCCGCCGGGGCGCCGAACGCCGGTGCGGGCTGCGGCATCTGGGGTGCGGCGGGCGCCGGCGGGGCGGCCGGGGCGCCGAACGCGGGCGGCGCGGCGGGCGCGGCGCCCTGCGGCGGGGCGAAACCGGGGGCCGCGGCCGGAGGCTGCTGGGCGCCCGGCTGCTCCTCGGCGACCTCGCCGCCGAAGTTCTTCAGGAGCGCATCGAGTCCGCCGTCGAAGCCCTGGCCGACGGCGGCGAACCGCCACACGTCCTTCAGGTAGAAGTCGCCCAGCATCACGGCGCGCTCGGTGGAGAACTCCGAGCCGTTGAACGCGTATCGGGCGACCTCGGCGCCGCCGGCGACGATCCGGATGTAGCCGGGGCCGATCTGGCTCATCTGGCCGGCGCCGTCGAGCGTCGCGGTGAACGACAGCTTGTGGATGTTCGCCGGCAGACGGTCCAGCGTGACGCGGAAGGCTTCGGTGTCGCCCGCCTGCGCGCCGAGCAGCTGGATGGACTCCTCCGGCGACTTCGGCTGGTTGAAGAAGATGAAGTACCGGTCGTCCGAGAGCCGCTCGTCGGCGTCGAGGCCGAAGCAGCTGATGTCGAAGGTCAGTCCGGGCGCGGCGATCTGCACACCCACGTACAGATCGGTCCCCGGTGTCAGATCACTGATCTTGGCCTTGTGGCCGCGTTGGAATTCCCTTGCCATGCGTAACGACCGTCCCCCATCCCGATATCCGAATGCGTCGCGCCAGGCTAACGGCTGCACACGGCATTGAGCCAAGCTGCGACGGTTTCGGTACACGATTGGCGAGTGACCCGGCCGCAGCGTGCTCCTGCCGTCACTCCTCGCGTGCGGCGGGCAGGTGCGGCAGCCGGTCCGCGGCGACCACGCCCTCCAGATAGCCGCGGGCCCGCTCCGTCTTCGGGTACGCCTCCAGGAGCCGCCAGAAGCGGGGGCCGTGACCGGGCACCAGCAGGTGGGCGAGTTCGTGCACGAGGACGTAGTCGACGACGTACTCGGGCATGCCCTGGAGCCGGTGGGAGAGGCGGATGCTGCCCTCGGCCGGGGTGCAGGAGCCCCAGCGGGTGTTCTGGTTGGTCACCCAGCGCACGGAGGTGGGGCGGGCCCGGCCGTCGAAGTACTGCATGGACAGCCGCTCGGCGCGCTCGGCGAGTTCGCTGTCGCCGAGGATGCTGCGGCTCTCCTGCGCGGCGAGCTTGTCGAGCATGACGGTGACCCAGCGTCGTTCCTCCGCCTCCGACATCCGGGCGGGGATGAGCACGATGGTCCGGTCGCCCTCGCGGTAGGCGGAGACGGTTCTGCTCCGCCGTGAGCTTCTGCGGACCTCGACCGCGCTCGTTCCCGAGCCGCGGGGCGGTTTGCTTGTCACGCTGCGCTGTGGGTGGTCGGCCGGCACGGGCCCGACGTTACCCGCTGTCAGCGGGGGAAGTCCCGCCTCCGGGGCCGTTCCGGGGCGATCCGGCGGCGCCGTGCACCATTTGAAGTACTAATACCCCTCCCCTGTGGACGACTTCGGAGAACGGGTCACGCGGGCGGGCATTCTCGGAACAGGTCGACGGGATCGCGCCCGGGAAGGCACGGGCGGGGAAGCGGGGGTGTCGGATGCATCCGATGGTGAAGCCGGCGCTGCGGCGCGCCTGGCGGGATCTGCAGTTCGTGCAGTTCGGGGCCACGTCCGCGCACGCGGTGGTCGTGGGTCCGGTGGACATGACCACGGGCAGTCTGATCGCGCGGATGGACGGCACGCGCGGACGGGAGCTGCTGCGGGCGGAGGCGAAGGCGCTGGGCCTGCCGGACGGCCGGGTCGACCGGCTGGTCGCGCGGCTGGCCGAGGCCGAGCTGATCACCGACGGGGACGGGGCGCGGCCCCGGACGGCCGGGGCGTCGCGGCACGCGGACGGCGCGCTGGATCCGCTGCGCGCCGACCTGGCGGCGCTGTCGGTGGTCGAGCGGGAGCCGGACGGGCCGGTGCGGCGGATGGGCGCGCGGGCGGCGCTGCGGGTGCAGGTGCGGGGCGCGGGCCGGGTGGGCGCGGCGGTCGCAGCGCTGCTCTCGGCCTCCGGGGTGGGCCGGGTGGAGGTGCTGGACTCGGGGTCGGTGCAGCCGTGGGAGGTGTCGCCGGGCGGGCTGCCGGCCGAGGCGGTGGGCGAGCGCAGGGCGGTGGCGGCCGGGCGGCTGGTGGGGCGGTCGGCGCCGGGCGGGCGGCCGCCGCGGGAGGCCCGGGGCGCGGGCGGCGGCGAGCCGGGGCCGGCGCTGGTGGTGGTGACGCCGCGCGACGGACTGGGGGCGTACGTCCCGGATCCGGTGCCGGCCGAGCCGTGGATCGCCGGGGGCGTGCCGCATCTGTACGCGGGGGTGGTCGAGGCGACCGGGGTGGTGGGGCCGCTGGTGCTGCCGGGCGGGACGGCTTGCGCGGAGTGCCTGCTGCGGGAGCGGACGGACCGGGAGCCGGTGTGGCCGAGGATGCTGGCGCAGTGGCGGTCCGGCGCGCCGGATCCGGCGCCGGCCTGCGACACCTCGCTGGCCGCGGCGGTGGCGGGGCTGACGGCGGCTCATGCGCTGGCGTTTCTGGACGGGGAGCTGCCGGCGTGCACGGGGGCGCGGTGGGAGGTGTCGATGCCGCTGCTCGAGTGGCGTGTCGAGCGGTTCGCGCCCGCTCCGGGGTGTCCGTGCGGCGCCGCAGGTAACAGAGAAGGAGACGGAGTGGGGGAGCGCCGCTCCGGGCTTCGGAGGGTGCAGGACACAATGGCGGGGTAACGGCCACCCTCGGAGCGGCAGTCCGGTATTTGGAGGGCGTATGTCTGATCTTCCCCGGAAGGCGGTCACCAGGACCGCGAAGTTGGCCGCGCTGCCGCTGGGCATCGCCGGCCGCGCGACGTGGGGCCTGGGCAAGCGGATCGGCGGGAAGTCGGCCGAGATCGTGGCCCGCGAACTGCAACAGCGCACGGCGGAGCAGCTGTTCAAGGTCCTGGGCGAGCTCAAGGGCGGGGCGATGAAGTTCGGGCAGGCGCTGTCCGTCTTCGAGTCGGCGCTGCCGGAGGAGGTGGCCGGGCCGTACCGTGCGGCGCTGACGAAGCTGCAGGACGCGGCGCCGCCGATGCCGACCCGGACGGTGCACGCGGTGCTGGCGGAGCGGCTGGGCGAGGACTGGCGCGAGCTGTTCCTGGAGTTCGAGGACAAGCCGGCCGCGGCGGCGTCGATCGGCCAGGTGCACCGGGCGGTGTGGCGGGACGGCCGCGAGGTCGCGGTGAAGGTGCAGTACCCGGGAGCGGGCGAGGCGTTGCTGTCGGACCTGACGCAGCTGAGCCGGTTCGCCCGGCTGCTGGGGCCGCTGATTCCGGGGATGGACATCAAGCCGCTGATCACGGAGCTGCGGGACCGGATCTCGGAGGAGCTGGACTACGGCCTTGAGGCGGAGGCGCAGCAGGCGCACGCCGAGGAGTTCGCGGACGATCCGGACGTGGTGGTGCCGGGGGTGGTCCATCAGTCGGACCAGGTGCTGGTGACGGAGTGGATCGACGGGATCCCGCTGTCCGAGGTGATCGCCGACGGCACGCGGGAGCAGCGGGACCGGGCGGGGCAGTTGCTGGCGCGGTTCCTGTTCTCCGGGCCGGGGCGGACGGGGCTGCTGCACGCGGACCCGCATCCGGGGAACTTCCGGCTGCTGCCGGGCGCGGACGAGGACGGCGGGCCGGAGAGCTGGCGGCTGGGGGTGCTGGACTTCGGCACGGTGGACCGGCTGCCGGGAGGGCTGCCGGAGACGATCGGCGTCTGTCTGCGGACGACGCTGGCGGGCGAGGCCGAGACGGTCTACGAGCTGCTGCGCTCCGAGGGGTTCGTGAAGGAGAAGGTCGCTCTCGATCCGGACGCGGTGCTGGAGTATCTGCTGCCGATCATCGAGCCGGCGCAGGTGGAGTCCTTCGGCTTCACCCGGGAATGGGTGCGGACGCAGGCGGCCCGGATCGCCGATCCCCGCTCCCCCGCGCACCAGTTGGGCAAGCAGCTCAATCTGCCGCCCTCGTATCTGCTGATACACCGGGTGACGCTGAGCACGATCGGGGTGCTGTGCCAGCTGAACGCGACGGTGCGGCTGAGGGACGAACTGGAGGCGTGGCTGCCCGGCTTCGTCGAAGAAGAGTGAGCGAGGTCACCCCCGGCGGGGTCGCGTACGGCGGGGTCACCACCAGGACGAGTCGAGTCTGCCCTCGATGGCTCTGATGTTCTCGCGCGCGCAGGACTCGCAGAAGTAGCGGCGGCTGCCGTTCTCCACCGAGCAGGTCCAGGTCACGGGCAGGCTGTCGGCCGCCACCGCGCCGCAGCGGGCGCACACGAAGCTCTCCTCGGAGGTCCGGGGTTCCCGCCCGGAATCGCTGTTCCGCACTCTGCAGACGATAACCCCGGCGGGGTGCGGCAGGCGCGTGCAACGCGGCGCGGGGGCCGGTCCGTTCGGACCGGCCCCCGGGCGCGAGGCTCAGCGGAGCCTCAGTGCATCACGGCCATGGCCAGGGCGCGACGGGCGCGCAGGGAGACTCGCTCGGCTCGGCGCTGCATGCGCCGGGCGGCGACGAGGCGCACGGCCCGGCGCTCCGAGTCGGCCTCCCGTAGGCGCTCGTACATATGGGCACGGGCCAGGGCTTCTGGAATGAGTTGCATCTCGCGGGTCCTGTTCTGACGCGAGGCGTTCGCGCCGATGGTGGCAACGTCTGGGGTCGCGGAGCCGGAGGGCTCGCTGGTGGAAGAGGTCATCGGGGCCAGCTTCTGGGGATCGTGCGTGAGGGGTCGGTCGATGGTGCCCGCGGTGTTCATGCCGCGACCGGGTTCTTGCGCGGGCGGCCACGGGGCCGCTTGCGGGCGACGACCACGCCCTGCACGAAGAGCTCGCCGCCCCAGACGCCCCAGGGCTCGCGCCGCTCCTTGGCGCCCGCGAGGCAGGCCTCCATCAGCGGGCAGGTGCGGCACAGGGACTTGGCGTACTCGACGTCCGCCGGGGACTCGGCGAAGAAGACCTCCGGGTCGTAGGAGCGGCAGGGGACGGGTACGCCGAGGTTCTCGATGGCGTCGTCGAGCGCGGTGAGCGCGGTGAGGGGGGTCAAGGTGGAGTCCTCCGTGAGGCCGGGCGGGGGGATCGTTTCGGAAGGCGGTACGGACGGGGCGTGCGCTTCGAGTTGCACGGGTGTTCTTCCTCGTCTGTTCGTTCCGGCCTGTTGACCGGGGTTTCGGCTGGTACCGGGTTCTGCTGGTCCCGAGGCGCCTTCGGTCCGTCGTCCCCGTTCGGGGACAAACAGAAGGGCCGCGGATCCCGGGTGGGGTTCCGCGGCCCTGAAGGCGCCGGCCTGATCGTCGATCAGGCTGGATCACTCCAGGGTTCGAGCCCACGGAAGGCCCACATCGTGTGATGCGTCATCGTCTGCTGCTGGGTGCCGGCACCGGTCGCCGCGAAGCCATAGGCCAGGTGCTTGGCCTTGCCTGCTACGGCTGCTTCCAGTGCCTTGGTCGGTCGCTCATTGCGCCGCTCGACGACGGGAAGAGCCGTCGCGGAGAGCGCCAGGCGCGCAGCCTCGACACCGGAGAGACCGGTGGCGGACAGACCGCTGCCAATGAAGGCCGAGCCGGAGAGGCCGAGCGAGCAGGTGGAGGCGGCCGAGCGATCGGTCATTTTGGCGGTGCGGACGATGATGCTGTCGATGTTGCTGATCACTGGAATCGCCTCCTCTCGGCGTCTCGGTGGGATCGGGGTGAGCCGGTCCCACATGTATTCGGACAAGTACAGCACGGAGGCAGCGCTTCGGAGAAGCCGCTGTCCGTGGTTAAGAACCTATGGGGCTTGACGGGGCGGGCGCAAACTATTTTTTCGACGAGTTTTCGTCAGTCCTCGTCGTCGCCCCCGCCGGGCTCCTCACCGGCGCAGATGGCCAGCACGTCGGCGCCGAACCGGTTCAGCTTGCGGGTACCCACGCCGGCGATGCCGACCAACTCGCGGTTGTCGGAGGGTACCCGCTCGGCGATCGCCATCAGCGTCTTGTCCGTGAAGACGCACCAGGCCGGCTGGCCGAGCCGCTGCGCCTGCCCGGCGCGCCAGTCGTGCAGCCGCTCGTACAGCCCTTCGTCCATGTCGGAGGGGCAGTCCTCGCAGCGCATCAGCTTCATCGCGCCGGCCTCGGTGAGCGAGGCCCCGCAGACCCGGCAGCGGACCGGGCCGCGCGCCCTGCGCCGTACGACGGCGCCCTCTGCGTTCTCGCCGTCCCGGCCGCCGGGGCCGCCGGTGCCGCGCTCGATGCCGCCGACGCCGCCGGTCCAGCCCGTGGCCAGCCGCCCGGAACCGGGGCGCAGCCCGTTGAGGAAGCGGCTGGGGCGGCGCGAGGGGCGGCCGCCCGGAGAACGGGACAGCGACCAGGAGAGTGTGAGATGCAGCCGGGCGCGGGTGACGCCCACGTACAGCAGGCGGCGCTCCTCCTCGATCTGCTCGTCCGTCTTGGCGTAGGTGATCGGCATCATGCCCTCGGTGAGGCCGGCCAGGAACACGGCGTCCCACTCCAGGCCCTTGGCGGCGTGCAGCGAGGCCAGCGTGACGCCCTGCACCGTCGGGGCGTGCTGGGCGGCGGCCCGCTCATCCAGCTCGGCGACCAGGTCGGACAGGCCGGCCCCCGGCCGGGCTCGGGCGAAGTCCTCGGCCAGCCGGACCAGGGCGGCCAGGGACTCCCAGCGGTCGCGGGCCGCGCCGGAGCCGGCCGGGGGCTCGCTCGTCCAGCCCTTGGTGGAGAGCACCGCGCGCACCTGGGCCGCGAGGTCGTCGGCGCCGTCCAGCAGTGAGTCGTTCCCGCCGGCGCGGGCCGCGCCGCGCAGCGCGATGCCGGCCTCCCGGACCTCCTGGCGCTCGAAGAACCGCTCCGCGCCGCGCAGCTGGTACGGCACGCCGGCGTCGGCGAGGGCCTGCTCGTAGACCTCCGACTGGGCGTTGATCCGGTACAGCACGGCGATCTCGCCGGCCGGGACGCCCGCGGCGATCAGGTCCCGGATCCGGCGGGCGGTGCCCTCGGCCTCGGCGGGCTCGTCCGCGTACTCGGTGTAGACCGGCTCCGGGCCGGCGTCGCGCTGCGAGACCAGCTCCAGGCGGTGCTCGGCGGCCCGGCCGCGGGCCTGGCTCAGCACCCCGTTCGCCAGGTGCACGACCTGCGGGGTGGAGCGGTAGTCCCGGACCAGCTTCACCACCGTGGCGTTCGGGTGCCGCACGCGGAAGTTCAGCAGGTGCTCGGGGGTGGCGCCGGTGAAGGAGTAGATCGTCTGGCTGGCGTCGCCGACCACGCACAGGTTGTCCCGCTCCCCCAGCCACAGGTCGAGCAGGCGCTGCTGCAGCGGGGAGACGTCCTGGTACTCGTCCACGACGAAGTGCTGGTACTGGCGGCGGATCTGGTCGGCGATGTCGTGCCGGTCCTGGAGGATGCCGACGGTGAGCAGCAGCACGTCCTCGAAGTCGATCACCGAGCGGTCCCGCTTGAGCTGCTCGTACATCGCGTAGATCTGGCCGATCTCGGCCGGGTCACGCGGGGCGTCGCGGTACGCCTTGGCGACGGCGGCCGGATAGTCGGCCGGCACGGTCTGGGTGACCTTCGCCCACTCGATCTCGCCGGTGACGTCGCGCAGCTCGTTCCGGTCCAGCCGGACGCGGCAGCGGGCGGCCGCCTCGGCGACCACCTGGACCTTCCGGTCCACGAGCCGGGGCAGCTCGCCACCGACGGCTTTCGGCCAGAAGTACTGGAGCTGCCGCAGCGCCGCCGAGTGGAACGTACGGGCCTGCACGCCGCCCGCGCCGAGCTGGCGGAGCCGGCCGCGCATCTCGCCGGCGGCCCGGTTGGTGAAGGTGACGGCCAGCACGGCGGCGGGCTGGAGGATGCCCGCCCGCACCCCGTACGCGATCCGGTGGGTGATCGCGCGGGTCTTGCCCGTGCCGGCGCCGGCGAGCACGCACACCGGACCGTGCAGCGCCGTGGCGACCTCGCGCTGCTCCGGGTCGAGCCCGTCGAGCACCGCGTCGGCCGACTCCGGCACCTGCGGGAAGAGAGTGGAGTGCGTTGCTGCTGTCACCCCGCCATGCTGCCAGGTTCCACACCGTCGGCGCGGGCCGTCGTCCACAGGCAGCGCCTGGTAGTCGTACGAATACCGGGGGCTTTCTGACATAGATGCGGCGGCGGGGAATGGTCGCGCGGCGGCCCACGTTCTCTACTGTCGGCATCCACCCGCGAACAGAGGAGCGCCTGGCCATGCAGGGCACTGTGACGATGTACAGCACCGAGTGGTGCGGCTACTGCCGCCGGCTGAAGGGCCAGCTGGACCGCGAGGGCATCGCGTACACCGAGATCAACATCGAGCAGGACCCCGAGTCGGCCGCGTTCGTGGAGAAGGCCAACGGGGGCAACCAGACCGTCCCGACCGTCCGCGTGCTGCCGAGCGCCGGCGGCGGCGAGGTCGTCATGACGAACCCGAGCCTCGCGCAGGTCAAGCAGGCCCTCGGCGTCTGATTTCAGCCAGAACGCATGACGGCCCCCGGCTTCACGCCGGGGGCCGTCATGCGTTCCGTTTTCAGGCCGCGGGGGTCTCGCCGGGCCTCGGGAGCGGCTTGCCGTACCAGAGCTCGATCAGCCGGGACGCGATCGAGATCCCGTACGGCGGCAGCACCTCGCCCGACGCGAAGGCCGCGGCCAGGTCCTCGCGGGAGAACCAGCGCGCCTCGTGGATCTCCTCGCCGTCCACCTCGATCTCCGACGAGGTGGCCCGCGCCATGAAGCCGAGCATCAGGCTCGACGGGAACGGCCAGGGCTGGCTGGCGACGTACTCGACCTCGCCGATCGTGACGCCGGCCTCCTCGAAGACCTCGCGGACCACCGCCTGCTCGATCGACTCGCCCGGCTCGACGAAGCCGGCGAGGGTCGAGAAGCGGCCCTCGGGCCAGTGGACCTGCCGGCCGAGCAGCGCGCGGTCCTCCTCGTCCGTGACCAGCATGATCACGGCCGGGTCGGTACGCGGGTAGTGCTCCGCGCCGCAGGCCGGGCAGCGGCGGACATGGCCCGCGGCGGCGATGACGGTGCGCTCGCCGCAGCGGGAGCAGAAGCGGTGCATCCGCTGCCAGTTCTCCAGGGCGACCGCGTGCACCATCAGACCGGCGTCGCGCGGCGAGAGCAGCAGCCCGGCCTCGCGCAGCCCGGCGGGGCGGGCCGACTGGTCGATGCGGCCCGGCAGCGCGTCCTTCTGCAGCGCGAAGTAGCTCACACCTTCCTCGTCCGTGCCGAGGAAGTAGCGGTGCGTCTCGGTGACCGGGGCCTCGAAGGCGGGGGTCATGACCAGCTCGGTGCGGCCGTCGGTGCTGTCTGCGGGCTCGTCGATCAGAACCTGTCCCCCGGAGACGACGAAGACGCGCGTCTTCGGGTGGCTCCAGGCGGCCGCGAGCCACGCCTCGTCGAGCCGGTGGTGCGCGGCCCGGTCGATCCCGCTCGGGGCGGTGAGGCTGATGGGTCGGTCTCCGGCCGCGTTACTGATGATGCTCACAGGTGCTTCCAGCTCCCCCGGGATCGGATGGACGGTATGGGTCAGCGGTTGCGCAGGGCGGTCGGCAGGTCGGCCCACAGGTGGGCACTCGCCTCGACGCCCTTGAGGAGCAGGTCGAGCTCGACCTTCTCGTTCGGCGCGTGCCAGCCGTCGGACGGGACGGAGACGCCGAGGAAGAGTACGGGAGCGGCCAGTACGTCCTGGAGGTCGGCCGCCGGTCCCGAGCCTCCCTCGCGGGTGTAGCGGACCTTCGCGCCGTCGAAGGCGGCGCTCATCGCCCTGGCCACGGAGCGCAGCGCCGGGTGGTCGAGCGGGGTGAGGCACGGCCGGGTCGGGGCGCCGAAGGACAGCTCGTACCGGATGCCTGCCGGGATCCGCGCGATCAGCCAGTCGTGGACCGCCCGCTCGATCCGCGCCGGGTCCTGGCCCGCGACCAGCCGGAAGGACAGCTTCAGCTGGGCGGACGCGGGGACGACGGTCTTGCCGCCGGGGCCCTGGTACCCGCCGCCGATGCCGTTGACCTCGGCGGTCGGCCGGGCCCAGACGCGCTCCAGGGTGGAGTAGCCGGCCTCGCCGAGCGTGCCGTACGACTTCGCGGTGCGCAGCCAGGCGGCCTCGTCGAAGGGCAGCTCGGCGATCAGCTCCCGCTCCGCGTCGGAGAGTTCGGTGACGCCGTCGTAGAAGCCGGGGATCGCGACCCGCTCGTCCGCGTCGTGCAGGGCGGCGACGATCCGGCCGACGACGGTGGCCGGGTTCGGCACCGCGCCGCCGAACGAGCCGGAGTGGATGTCCTGGTCGGGGCCGTACAGCTCCAGCTCGCAGTCGGCGACGCCGCGCATGCCGGTGCAGACGGTCGGGGTGTCCTCGGACCACATGCCCGTGTCGGAGACGATCACCGCGTCGGCGGCGAGCCGCCCGGCGTGCGCCTCGACCAGGTCGCGGAAGTGCGGGGAGCCGGACTCCTCCTCGCCCTCGACCAGCAGCTTGAGCGTGACGGCGGGGGCGGTGCGGCCGGTGGCGGCGAGATGGGCGCGGACGCCCAGGGTGTGGAAGAAGACCTGGCCCTTGTCGTCGGCCGCGCCGCGGGCGTACATCCGGCCGTCGACGACGACCGGCTCGAACGGCTCGGTGTGCCAGCCGTCCTCGCGGGCGGCGGGCTGGACGTCGTGGTGACCGTAGACGAGCACGGTCGGCGCGTCCGGGTCGTCGGACGGCCACTCGGCGAAGACGGCCGGGGCGCCGGCGGTCTCCCAGACCTCGACGGTCGGGAAACCGGTCTTGGCCAGCGCGGCGGACAGCCACTCGGCACTGCGCCGCACATCCCCGGCGCGCTCCGGCTGCGCCGACACGGACGGGATCCGCAGCCAGTCGACGAGGTCGTCGAGGAAGGCGTCGCGGTGCTGCGCGATGTACGCGCGTACGGTCTGGACGGCGCTGTCCGGGGTGTCGCTCATGCTTCTGAGCCTATCCGGCGTCCGGCGCCGGTCCGTCCGAGGTGGGGTCGGCCCCGGGGCCGCCGCGCAGCAGCTCCTCCAGCTCGGCGCGACCGGGCAGGTTCGCGGGCCGGGAGACCTCGCCGCTGCGTACGTACACGAACGCGGCGGCCACCTCCTCCGGGTCCAGGCCGTGCTGCTCCGCCCAGGCCAGGCGGTAGATCGCCAGCTGGAGGGGGTCGGCGGCGCGGAAGTGGCTGGTCTTCCAGTCGACGATCTCGTACGCGCCCGTCGCCTCGTCCCGGTACACGGCGTCGATCCTGCCCCGCACCACCCGGCCCGCGAGGGCGAGCTGGACGGGCGCCTCGACGCGGTACGGGGTGCGGTGGGCGTACGGGGTGAGCACGAAGGCGTCCTTGAGCGCGGCGAGGTCGCGCTCGTCCACGATCTCCGGCTCGTCAGCGAACACCTCCCCGCCGGGGAGCTCGTCCGGGCCGAGCATCGGCAGCGGCAACTCCTCGAACTGCGCCTCCACCCACGCGTGGAACCGCGTGCCGCGCCGGGCGGCGGGCTGCGGGGGCTTCGGCATGGGCCGGGCCAGATCCTGCGCGAAGCCGTCGGGGTCGGCGGCGAGACGTATGACCTGCGAGGTCGTCAGGTACGTGGGGAGCAGGACGTCGCGGGTGCGGGAGCGGCTGCGGCGCAGTTCTTCTGCCAGGACGGTGAGGTCTCTGTCCCAGGAGGCGACGGCCCTCGACTCCTCGGGGGTGAGGGTCGGGGCCGTCTCGCTCCTCGGAGCGGGGATGTCCTCCGGCGGGGGTTCGTCGTCCCAGTACGGGTCGTACGGGGGTTCCTCGGGGTCGAGGGCCTCCGGGGCGGGAGCCGTGCTCGGGGCGTTGTGCCCACCCGTTCCTCCCTGCGGGACGATTGCCCACAACCGGGTCAGGACCGTCTCCGCCGCCTTCCTTCTTCTCCTCAGGCTCGTCTCGTCCAAGGGCAGCGGCCAGGCCTGGTCTGTTTTTGCTTCCTCCAGCGTCGGGTTCTGCGCGTCCTTCTCCGGTTCGTCCGCCCATGCCTCGATCTCGCCGTGGCCCGCCGTGCAGTGGTCGTACAGGGCGTGCAGGAACGGGGACGGGCCGCGGGGGCGCTTCTGGGACGGGCCCCACCAGTGCGCGGAGGCGAGGAGCAGCGAGCGCGGGCGGGTGAACGTCACGTATCCGAGGCGGAGCTCCTCCGTGTGCTGGTGCTGCCGCAGTTCCTCCTTGAAGCCCTTCAGGGACGCAGCGTCCCACTCCTCGATCGCCGGCAGCGTCGCCGCGTCGCCGCGCAGGGCGTGCGGGAGCACCTGGGCTTGCGCGGTCCACGCCTCGCGCGCCCTGCTGCTCGGGAACTGGGAGGCGACGAGGCCGGGCACGGCGACCACGTCCCACTCCAGGCCCTTGGACTTGTGCGCGGTCAATACCTTGACGGTGTTCTCGCCGCCGGGCAGCGCGTTGTCCAGGCCCTTCTCGTACTGCGCGGCGGTGCGCAGGAAGCCGAGGAAGGCCAGCAGCGTGGCCTCGCCGTCGAGCGAGGCGAAGCCGGCGGCGACGTCGAGGAAGTTGGAGAGGGTCTCGCGGCGGCGGGCGGCCAGGGCGTGCGGGGAGGCGGAGAGTTCGACCTCCAGGCCCGTGGTGGCGAGCACCCGGTGCAGGACGTCCATCAGCGGGTCGGCGAGCGTCATGCGCAGCGAGCGCAGTTCGGCGGCGAGGCGGGCGAACCGGACCCGGGCCTCGGACGAGAACGGCAGTGCGTCGTCCTCGCCGCCGGAGTCGAGGAAGGTGTCGAGCGCGTCGGCGAGGGAGATCACCTCGGCCGGGTCGACGCCCTCCACGGCGGCCGCGAGGCGTTCGTCCGGGTCGTCGGAGCCGTCGGCGGCGCGGTGGACGAGGAGCCGGGCGCGACGGCCGAGCAGGGCGAGGTCGCGGGGGCCGATGCGCCAGCGCGGGCCGGTGAGCAGCCGGACGAGGGAGGCGTTGGCGCCGGGGTCCTGGAGGACCTCGCAGACCGCGACGAGGTCGGCGACCTCGGGCAGGTTCAGCAGGCCGGACAGGCCGACGACCTCCACGGGGACCTCGCGGGCGACGAGGGCGGCCTGGATGGCCGGGAAGTCGGTGGCGGTCCGGCACAGGACGGCGATCTCGCCGGGCGCGCTCCCGGTGCGGACGAGGTGGGCGATCGAGTCGGCCAGCCAGTCGAGCTCCTCCGCGTGGGTGGGGAGCAGGGCGATGCGTACCGTGCCGTCGTGCTCCGCGCCGGGCGCGGGCCGCAGCGCCTCGACGCCTTCGTGCATGGCCCGCAGCGGGGCGGCGAGGCCGTTGGCGAGGTCGAGGAGGCGGCCGCCGCTGCGGCGGTTCTCGCTGAGCGCGTAGCGGGTGGCGGGGGCGCCGTCGGCGTACGGGAAGTGCTCGGGGAAGTCGTCCAGGTTGGCGACGGAGGCGCCGCGCCAGCCGTAGATCGCCTGGCAGGGGTCGCCGACGGCCGTCACGGCGTGGCCCGTGCCTCCCCCTGGGACTCCGTCCTGGGGGCACCCCCTGCCGAACAGGCCGGAGAGCAGCAGTCGCTGGGCGACGGAGGTGTCCTGGTACTCGTCGAGCAGTACGACCCGGAACTCGTCGCGGAGCAGCGCGCCGACCTCGGGGCGGGTGGTGGCGATCTCGGCGGAGAGCGCGATCTGGTCGCCGAAGTCGAGCAGGTCGCGGGCGCGTTTGGCGGCGCGGTAGCGGACGACGAGGTCGAGCAGTTCGCGGCGGGCGGCGGCGGCCTCGGGGACCTTGCGCAGATCGGCGTTGCCGAGCTTCGCGGACTCCAGGGTGCGCAGCAGGGCGGTGTCGTGCGCGAGGAGGTCGGCGGGGCGGACCAGGTGCTCGGAGAGTTCGCCGTCGAGGGCGAGGAGGTCGGCGACGAGGGTCGGGAAGGACTTGGTGAGCGCGGGGTACGGGCCGGGGGCCTCGCGCAGGACGCGGGCGGCGAGCTGGTAGCGGGTGGCGTCGGCGAGCAGCCGGGCGGTGGGCTCCAGGCCGATGCGCAGGCCGTGGTCGGTGAGGAGCTGCCCGGCGAAGGCGTGGTACGTGGAGATGCGGGGCTCGCCCGGCGGGTTGTCCGGGTCGATGGCGTCGGGATCGGTGACGCCGGCTCGGACGAGGGCGGTGCGGACGCGTTCGGCCAGTTCGCCGGCGGCCTTGTTGGTGAAGGTGAGACCGAGGACCTGCTCGGGGGCGACCTGCCCGGTGCCGACCAGCCAGACCACCCGGGCGGCCATCACCGTCGTCTTGCCGGAGCCGGCGCCGGCCACGATGACCTGCGGGGCCGGGGGCGCGACGATGCAGGCCGTCTGCTCCGGCGTGAACGGGATGCCGAGCAGCTCCTTGAGCTGCTCGGGGTCGGTGAGGCGTGCGGTCACCCAAGAGAGGCTAACGGGGCGCGCCGACAGCGCCGGCCGTCGTCCACAGGCGCGGTGCCGTCGTCCACAGACGCGGTGGGGGCGATCAGGCGGGGGTGGCCGGGGTGGCCGGTGTCAGCCTGCTCAGATCGACGGTCTCGTCGGCGGGCGGTGTGACGACCTTCACGGGCTTGTCGAAGGCGGAGAACCGGACCGTGCCGGGTTCCTCGCCGCCGGTCCTGGCGATGCGGAGGATGTACGGCTTGCCCTTCAACGCGACGGAGACGGTGCTCCGCTCGTCGCCGGACTTCCTCTTGACCAGGGTGGCGGTCGGCGTCTTGCCGACCGCGCCGTCCTTGCCCCGGGTCATTCCGGTGCGCGCGGCCTCGTCCTGTTCGAGGTCGGCGAGCAGCCGCTCCAGGTCGCAGACCCCGGCGAGCTCGGCGCTGCCGGGCGAGCCGGCGGCGAACTTCACCCAGCGGCCCTTGAGGAGTTCGAGGGTGGCCTCGATCTGGGCGGGCGGGAGGCCCTGGGCGGTCATGGAGGCCCGCCAGAACTTGGCGTCGCCCTTCATGTACGCGACCCGGTCCTTCTGCCGCACCTCGGCGACGCCGCCCTCGACGGTGAGCCGGCCGGTGCACTCGGCGCGGTCGTTCACGGAGAAGTCGATGTTCACGGGCTGTCCGTCCGCGGAGACCCGCCCGGTCATCCGCAGCGACTTCGCGGCCGTGGTCGCGTCCACGGCCCGCTCGGCGATCTCGTCGGCGCTCAGCCCCGCGAACGGGTCGGGCGAGACCGACGGCGACGGCGCGGCGGCGACGGGCACGGCGTCCGCGTCCGCCCGCACCAGGTCGAACTGCGAACACCCGGCGGTTCCGCCGACCGCCACGACCGCGCACACCACGGCCGCCGCCACACTCCGACCGGACGCCATAAGGCCCTCCTCGCGCACACCCCCCGCGTTGCCCGACCACCAGCGTCACCCGAACGGCGCAGCGCCGCGACTCCGGGGAGGTCACTCCACGACGTGCCGGCCCTCCGGGCGGGCGCTGCAGGAGGTGCGGAAGGTGCAGGTGGTGCAGTGCTGGCCGGCGGTGGGGGTGAAGCGCTCGTCGAGGACGCGGCCGGCGGCGGTGGCGAGGAGGTCGCCGACCCACTCGCCCTCCAGGGGCTCCTGGGCCTGGATCTTCGGCAGGGCCTCGCCGCCCTCCTTCTTGGCGGCGGCCTGGCGGAGCTGGACCAGTTCGGCGCCGCCGGGCTCCGGGCGGCGGCCGCCGAAGACCTCGTCGACCGCGCCCTCGCGGACCGCGAGCTGGTAGACCGCGAGCTGCGGGTGCCGGGCGACCTCGTCCTTCGTCGGCGCGGACTTGCCGGTCTTGAAGTCGACGACGTACGCGCGGCCCTGGTCGTCCTGCTCGACGCGGTCCATGGAGCCGCGGATCCGGACCTCGTACGCGCCCGCCTCCAGGGTGACGTCGAAGTCGTGCTCCGTCGCCGCCGGGGCGCGGCCGCCGCGGTCCATGACGTGCCAGCGCAGGAACCGCTCCAGGGCGGTACGGGCGTTCGCCTTCTCCTGCTCCGACTTCCACGGGGCGTCGAAGGCGAGGCCGTCCCAGACCGAGTCGAGCCGGGTCATCAGCACGTCGAGGTCGGCCGGCGTACGGCCGGAGGCGACCTCGTCGGCGAGGACATGCACGACGTTGCCGAAGCCCTGGGCGGCGGAGGCGGGCGTGTCGGCCTTCACCTCGCGGCCCAGGAACCACTGGAGCGCGCAGGTGTCGGCGAGCTGGGCGAGCGCGGAGCCGGAGAGCGCGACGGGGACGTCCCGGTCGCGCAGCGGCACCGTGCTGCGGGTCGGCTCGAACAGGCCCCACCAGCGCTCCGGGTGCGCGGCCGGGACCAGCGGCTGGCCCTCGTCGTCGGTGAGCGCGGCGAGCCGGGCCAGCCGCTCGGCCGCGGCGGCGCGCAGCGCGTCGGACGCCTCCGGGTCGACCGTGGTGGCGCGCAGCTCGGCCACCAGCGCGGCCACCGCGAGGGGGCGGCGGGGGCGGCCGGGGACGTCCTTCGGCTCGACCCCGAGTTCGGCGAGGAAGCGGGAGGGCTGGTCGCCGTCGTCGGCCGGGGCCTTCACCGCGGTGACGACCAGGCGGTGGCGGGCGCGGGTGGCGGCCACGTAGAAGAGCCGGCGCTCCTCGGCGAGCAGTGCGCCGGGGGTGAGCGGCCCGGCGATGCCGTCGCGGCCGATGCGGTCGGCCTCCAGGAGCGAGCCGCGGCGGCGCAGGTCGGGCCAGAGGCCCTCCTGCACGCCGGCCACGACGACCAGGCCCCATTCCAGGCCCTTCGCCCGGTGGGCGGTCATCAGGCGCACGGCGTCGGGGCGGGCCTGGCGGCGGGTCAGGGTGTCGGCGGCGATGTCCTGGGCGTCGAGCTCCTCCAGGAAGTTCAGCGCGCCGCGGCCGCCGACCCGGTCCTCGGCGCGGGCGGCCGTCTCGAACAGCGCGCACACCGCGTCCAGGTCCCGGTCCGCGTTCCGCCCGGCCGCGCCGCCGCGCAGCGCGGCACGCTCCAGGCGGCCCGGCCAGGGAGTGCCGTTCCACAGCAGCCAGAGCGCCTCCTCGGCGGTGCCGCCGCCGGCCAGCAGCTCCCGGGCGCGGCGCAGCAGATCGCCGAGGCGCTGCGCGCCGCGCGCGTACGCCGGGTCGTGCGCGACGAGCCGCTCGGGCTCGGCGAGCGCCCGCGCGAGCAGGACGTCGGACGGCGCGGGCACCTTCACCCCGGCCGCCCGCTCCTCGTCCCGCAGCGCCCGCCCGAGGCGGCGCAGGTCGGCGGGGTCCATGGCGGCGAGCGGCGAGGCCAGCAGATCGAGCGCGGTCTCGACGTCGAGCCAGGCGCCGGTGTCCGCGTCCTGCCCCGCTGCGTCTTCCGTCCCCGCGTCCGCGTCCCGCGCGGTGTCCGGCTCCGTGTCGTCCGGCTCCGTGTCGTCCGCCGCCGCCGTCGCCCTCAGGGCCAGCAGCAGCGGTGTCACCGCCGGTTCGTGGCGGAGGGGGGTGTCCGCCGTGTCGGTCTCCAGGGGGACGCCGGCGGTCGTCAGGGCGCGGCGGAGGGACGGGATCATGGAGGCCGCGCGGACCAGGACGGCCATGTCGGACCAGGGGACCCCGTCCTCCAGGTGCGCCCGGCGGAGCAGGTCCGCGATGTTGTCGACCTCGGTGGACGGCGTGGGGTACGTGTACGCCTCCACCCGGCCGCCCTCGCGGACCGCGGCCGGTTCGCGGTGGGCGCGGGTCTTGTCGTGCGGGAGGCGGGGCAGCGGCATCCGCCGCGTGAGCAGACGGGTCGCCGCCAGCAGGTCCGTGCCCGCGCGGCGCGAGGTCGTCAGGACGCGTACGTCCGCGCCGGGGAAGGTGTCCGGGAAGTCGAGGATGCCGTTGACGTCCGCGCCGCGGAACGCGTAGATCGACTGGTCCGGGTCGCCGAAGGCGACCAGCGTCGTCCCGCCGGCCACCGCCCGGAGCAGCCGCACCTGCGAGGGGTCGGTGTCCTGGTACTCGTCCACGAACACCGCGTCGTACCGAGGCAGCGCCCCCGGCCCCCGCTCCGCCAGCAGCACCGCCCGGTGCACCAGCTCGGCGTAGTCGAGGACGCCCTGCATGTCGAGCACGTCCAGGTACTCCGCGAGGAAACCGGCCGCCGCCTTCCAGTCGGGCCGCCCCACCCGCGCCGCGAAGTCGGCGAGCGCCTGCGGGCCGAGCCCCAGCTCGCGGGAGCGGGCCAGCACCGCGCGCACCTCGTCGGCGAAGCCGCGCGTCGTCAGGCAGGCCCGCAGCTCGTCGGGCCAGCGGATCCGGGCCAGGCCCTCCCGCTCCAGGTCCAGCTGGCCGGCCAGCAGCTCGCGCACGGCCACGTCCTGCTCGGGGCCGGACAGCAGCCGCAGCGGCTCGGCGAACAGGCCGGCGTCCTGGTGGGCGCGGACCAGCGCGTAGCAGTACGAGTGGAAGGTGGTCGCCTGCGGGGCGCGCCGCCCGCGCAGCCGCGCGGCCATCCGGTCGCGCAGTTCGACGGCCGCCTTGCGGCTGAAGGTGAGGACGAGGATCCGCTCCGGGTCCGTCCCCGCCTCGATCCGCGCCGCGACCGCCTCGACCAGCGTCGTCGACTTCCCGGTACCCGGTCCGGCAAGGACGAGCAGCGGCCCGCCGGGATGCTCAACCACACCCCGCTGCGCTGCGTCCAGCTGAGGAGGGCGCACGGCGGCGGGGGCCGTGCGGACCAGCCGGTACGCGCCATGAGTCCTCGGACGTGCCGCGGCCTGATGCGGCGTACGCCTGGTGGTGGAGGAGGAACTCACGTGGATCGCCGGTCCTGGTGGAGGTGCAGATGCTGAAGAGAGAGCGCGGATGCTGAAGAGAGAGCGCGGATGTCTACCGAACGGTGCGGAGCAGACGACCATACGGGAATCCCGCTCCGGCCAGTGGGCTCATCCCCGTACGTCCGCCGCGCCTCCGGCCCGGCCGGTACCCTCCGCGCCGGCGTCCTTGGTCACGCCGTCCCACCGCGCCCGCCGCATGTCGATCTTCGGCAGGTGGTCCTCGGCGCTGCGGGACGCCTCCTTGAGCGGGGTGCCCTCGTCCCGGTAGTGGCCGAGCGCCCGCTGCTCGTGGCCGGGCAGCAGCCGGCCGTCGGCGCGCACGACCCGCCACCAGGGGGCCGCTCCGCCGTACAGTGCCATCACACGGCCCACCTGGCGCGGGCCGCCCTCGCCGAGCCATTCGGCGACGTCTCCGTAGGTCATCACCCTGCCGGGCGGAATCAGCTCGGCGACGTCCAGCACCCGCTCCGCATACTCGGGAAGGTGTGCGGAAAGCTCCTCGTCCGTCATCCGGCACATACTGCCGCACCGCACCGACACCACCCTGATGCCTCCGCGACACCCCTTCCCGTGCCACCATCGTCCGGGCGGTGACTGGTGATACGAGATCAAGAGCGACAAGAAGAGATCACGAACATGGTGATGGGGCACGACGCGGAGCCTCCGGAAGAGGCCCGCTCCGACGGACCCGCGGGGCCCGAGGAGCCCAGTGAGCGGGTCTCGGGCGACGAGCCCCTGCTCGCCGCGCGCGTGCACCGCCCCTCCGACCTGCTGCGGGCGCTGGTCGGCGTGCTCGCCATCGTCGTCGTCCTGGGCATCGCCGCCTTCGCCCACGGCACCACCTCGGGCCTGGAGCAGGACATCAACAAGGGGACGACCGGCGCGCCGGACGTCTTCGTCAGGATCGCCGGCCTGGTCTCGTCGATCGCCGTGCTGCTCGTGCCGGTCGCCTTCGCCATCGAGCGGCTGATCAAACGCGACGGGCTGCGGATCGCCGACGGCGTGCTCGCGGCCGTCCTGGCGCACGGCGTCACTCTCGCCACCGACCTGTGGGTGGCCCGGGCCGCGCCCGGCACCATCCAGGACGCGCTGACCCAGCCGTCCTCGGGCGGCGGGCTGACCGACCCGGTGCACGGCTACCTCGCGCCGGTGATCGCGTACATGACCGCCGTGGGGATGGCCCGAAGACCCCGCTGGCGGGTCGTGCTGTGGTTCGTCCTGCTGCTCGACGCCTTCACCATGCTGGTCGCCGGCTACACCACCGCGTTCTCGATCATCCTGACCGTGCTGATCGGCTGGACCGTGGCGTACGGCACGCTCTACACGGTCGGCTCGCCCAATGTCCGACCCACCGGTCAGACCCTGCTCGCCGGCCTGCGCCGGGTCGGCTTCCGGCCCGTCACCGCGCTGCGCACGGAGGGGCTGCCGGACACCGCCGAGCACGGCGACCGGGGCCGCCGCTACATCGTGACCCTGGAGGACGGCCCGCCGCTCGACGTCACCGTCGTCGACCGGGAGCAGCAGGCGCACGGCTTCTTCTACCGGGTGTGGCGGCGGCTGACGCTGCGCGCGATCACCACCCGCCGCTCGATCGTCTCGCTGCGCCAGGCCCTGGAGCAGGAGGCGCTGCTCGCGTACGCGGCGATCGCCGCCGGGGCCAATGCGCCGAAGCTGATCGCCACCTCCGAGCTGGGCCCGGACGCCGTGATGCTCGTGTACGAGCACCTCGGCGGCCGGCCCCTGGACTCGCTGGAGGACAAGGAGGTCACCGACGAGCTGGTGCGCAGCGCCTGGCGTCAGGTGAAGGCCCTCCAGTCGCGCCGGATCGCGCACCGCAGGCTCGCGGGCGACGCGATTCTGGTGGATCGTTCCGGCAGGGTGATCCTGACGGATCTGAGCGGCGGCGAGATCGCCGCCGGCGATCTCGTGCTGCGGATGGACATCGCGCAGCTGCTCACCACCCTCGGTCTGCGGGTCGGCGCGGAGCGCGTGGTCGCCGCCGCGGTGGAGGTCCTCGGCCCGGACACGATCGCCGACTGTCTGCCGCTGCTGCAGCCCATCGCGCTGACCCGTTCCACCCGCGCCGAGCTGCGCCGGCTGGCGCGGGAGCGGTCGAAGCGGGAGCGCGAGGCGGTCCTGGAGGCGTCCGAGGCGGCCAAGCTGGCCCGCGCCGAGAGCGCGGCGGCGGCCGGCGCGGACGCGGAGCCCGGCACGAAGGCGGACCGCAAGGCCGTACGGGCGGCCGTCCGGGCCGAGCGGCAGGCCGACAAGCGGGCGGAGAAGCGGGCGCTCGACACCGCCCTGGACGAGGCCCGCGAGGAGGATCTGCTGGCGCAGATCCGCCAGCAGGTGCTGCTGATCCGGCCGCAGGCCCCGGTGGAGCCGGTGCGCCTGGAGCGGATCAAGCCGCGGACGCTGGTCAGTCTGATCGCGGGCGCGGTCGCCGCGTACTTCCTGCTCTCGCAGATCGCCCGGACCCCGCTGTCGACGATCGCCGAGGCGAACTGGGGCTGGGTGGCGGCGGCGGTGCTGTTCTCCGCGCTCAGCTACATCGCGGCGGCGATGAGCCTGCTGGGCTTCGTGCCCGAGCGGGTGCCGTTCTGGCGGACCGTGGTGGCGCAGGTCGCCGGCTCGTTCGTGAAGATCGTGGCCCCGGCGGCGGTCGGCGGCGTGGCGCTGAACACCCGCTTCCTGCAGCGGTCCGGGGTGCGGCCGGGGCTCGCGGTGGCGAGCGTGGGCGCGTCGCAGCTGTTCGGGCTCGGGGCGCACATCCTGCTGCTGCTGGCCTTCGGCTATCTGACCGGCACGGAGAAGTCGCAGTCCTTCACGCCGTCCCGGACGGTGATCGCCGGTCTGCTGACGGCGGCGGTGCTGGTCCTGGTGGTGACGGCGATCCCGTTCATGCGGAAGTTCGTCTCGACGCGGCTGCGGTCGCTGTTCGCGGGCGTGGTGCCGCGCATGCTGGACGTGCTCCAGCAGCCGATGAAGCTGGTCACCGGGATCGGCGGGATGCTGCTCCTGACGGGCGTGTTCGTGCTGTGCCTGGACGCGTCGATCCGGGCGTTCGGGCAGGGCGAGGCGGAGACGCTGAGCTTCGCCAGCGTCGCGGTGGTGTTCCTCGCGGGCAACGCGATCGGCTCGGCCGCCCCGACGCCGGGCGGCATCGGCGCGGTCGAGGGCGCGCTGACGTTCGGCCTGGTCGCGGTGGGCCTGCCGCTGGACGTGGCGACGCCGGCGGTGCTGCTGTACCGGCTCCTGACCCTGTGGCTGCCGGTGCTGCCGGGATGGGTGTGCTTCAACTGGCTGACCAAGAAGGAAGCGCTCTAGCGCTCTGCTCGCCCGCGGGTCCCTCGCTTGGCGCACGGCGCGCGCGGGCCCGGGCGGGGGCGCTCAGGATGGGCGTATGGCCCATGCGTCCCGTCGTGTCGTCCTGACCGCTGCCGCCTCCGCCGCCGTCCTGCTCGTCGGCGGATGCTCGGACGACGGGGGTGGCTCCGCGAGCGACGGGCCCAGCGCCTCCGGCTCGGCGATGGCCGAACTGGCCGCCCAGAAGCCTCAGTGGGCGGTCTGTCCGCCGCCTTCCGCCGCCGAGGGCGGCGGACCCGCACCCTCGCCGCTGCCCGGCGGGGCCGGCTGGGAGTGCGCCTTCATGGAGGTGCCGCTCGACTACGACGACCCCGGCGGCGAGAAGATCGAACTGGCGCTGATCCGCGCCGAGGCGCGTGACTCCGCGAACCGGATCGGGTCGCTGGTGTTCAACTTCGGCGGGCCCGGCGGCTCCGGCGTCACTGCCCTGCCGTCCTTCGGCGCCGAGTTCGAGTCCCTGCGCTCCCGCTACGACCTGGTCTCCTTCGACCCGCGCGGGGTCGGCCGCAGCCAGCCCGTGGAGTGCCTGGACGACCGCGCGCTCGACGCGTACTACGCCGAGGACGGCACCCCCGACGACGCCGCCGAGCAGACCGCCCTCGGCGACAACCAGAAGGAGTACGCGGCGGCCTGCGAGAAGAACTCCGGCCCCGCCCTCCCGCACGTCGGCACCGAGAACGCGGCCCGCGACCTGGATCTGATGCGCCAGGTCCTCGGCGACGACAAGCTGCACTACTTCGGCATCTCGTACGGCACCGAGCTCGGCGGCGTCTACGCCCACCAGTTCCCGAAGAACGTGGGCCGCGCCGTCTTCGACGCGGTCGTCGACCCGAACGCCGGCACCCTCGACGGGGCGCTCGGCCAGGCGCGGGGCTTCCAGCTCGCCCTGGACAACTTCGCCAAGGACTGCGTGGCCCGCGGCGACGACTGCACCCTGCCCGGCTCCTCCGTCGCCGAGATCGAGGCGTTCATCACCGGTCTGCTCGCCGAGCTCGACAAGAAGCCGATCCCGGGCCTCGGCGACCGGGAGCTGACGCAGACGCAGGCCACCAACGGCATCGCGCAGGCCCTGTACTCGAAGGAGTACTGGCCCTATCTGGAGCAGGGCCTCGACGAGGCCGACGCCGGCCGCGGCGGGCTGCTGCTCGCCCTGTCCGACTCGATGAACGGCCGCAACGAGCAGGGCCAGTACAGCAACATCCAGGCGGCCAACGCGGCCATCAACTGCGTGGACTTCAAGGAGCGCTACAGCCTCGACCAGGCCAAGGCGAAGCTGCCCGAGTTCCGTGAGGCCTCCGCCGTCTTCGGCGACTACATGGGCTGGGCGCTGTCGTCCTGCGGGCAGTGGCCGGTGCCCGGCACCTTCGAGCACCCGGACGTGTCGGCCCCCGGCGCCGCCCCGATCCTCGTCGTCGGCACCACCGGCGACCCGGCCACCCCGTACGCGGGCGCGCACGCCATGGCCGAGGCGCTCGGCGAGGGCGTCGGCATGGAGATGACGTACCAGGGCGAGGGCCACGGCGCCTACACGAGCGGCAACGCCTGCGTGAAGCGGGCGACGGACGCGTACCTCCTGAACGGCCGGGTTCCGGCCGCTGGTACCGTCTGCCGCTAGTCATCCGCACGGGGGCCACGGGGGGTCGTTCGACACATGTCCACGTCCATACGGATACGGATACGGGCCACGGCGGCCGTCGCCGCCGCGCTGCTGCTGGCCGGCTGCACCGGCCAGGGCGGCGGGAGCTCCTCCGCGAAGACCCCGCCGGCGACCACCGCCCCCGCCGGCTCCCCCGCCGTCCCCGGGCTGCCCGCCGCGCTGACCGGCCAGCGCCCCGACTGGCACTCCTGCCCCGCCCCCGAGGGCGGCCAGAAGCCCGGCAAGGGCTGGCGCTGCGCCGACGTGAAGGTGCCGCTGGACTACAAGAAGCCGGCCGGCGAGACCATGACGGTCGCCCTGATCCGCAAGGAGGCCCGGGACACGGACCGCCGGCTCGGCTCACTGCTGTTCAACTTCGGCGGCCCCGGCGCCTCCGGCGTCGACATCCTGCCGCGCGCGGCCGTCCAGTACGGCAAGCTGAACGAGCGGTACGACCTGGTCGGCTTCGACCCGCGCGGCGTCGGCCGCAGCGGCGCGGTGGTCTGCCGGGACGACAAGGAGCAGGCGGCGTCCGAGGCCCGTACCGACCTCACCCCGGACACCCCGGCCGAGGAGTCCGCGTTCGTCGCCGACGGCACCGCGTTCGGCGCGGGCTGCGCCCGCCGCTCCGGGAAGACCATCGCGCACACCACCACCAGCAACACCGCCCGGGACCTGGACCTGGTCCGGCACGTCCTCGGCGACGCGAAGCTGAACTACTTCGGCATCTCGTACGGCACCGAACTCGGCGGCACCTACGCCCACCTGTTCCCGAAGAACGTGGGCCGCGCGGTCCTCGACGCGGTCGTCGACCCGACGGCCGACAACGTCGGGCACGCCCGCAACCAGGCCATCGGCTTCCAGCGGGCCCTGGAGAGCTATCTGAAGGACCGGGGCGAGTCCCCGAAGGCCGGCACCGCCCGGATCGCCGCCCTGCTGGGGCGCCTCGACCGCAGCCCGCTGCCGGTCGGCGACCGCAGGCTGACGGACGGTCTCGCGCTCACCGGCATCGTGATGCCGCTGTACTCGCAGGAGAGCTGGCCGATGCTGACCTCCGCGCTGCAGAAGGCGGAGGCGGGCGACGGCGCGGAGCTGCTGCGGCTCGCCGACTTCTACAACGACCGCGAGGAGAACGGGCACTACGGCACCCAGTCGCACGCCCAGCGGGCGATCGGCTGCGCCGACTCCACCGAGCGGCCGACGGCCGACCAGGCACGGGCGCTGCTGCCGGAGTTCCGGAGGCTCTCGCCGGTGTTCGGCGAGTTCCTGGCCTGGGACACGGCCGGCTGGTGCGCGAACTGGCCGGTGAAGGGCGAGCGCGAGAGGCCGGTGGCGAGCGCCCCGGGCGCGGCCCCGATCCTGGTCGTCGGCACCACCAACGACCCGGCGACGCCGTACGAGGGTGCGCCGCGGATGGCGAAGGAGCTGGGCGAGGGGGTCGGCGTGCTGGTCACCAACGAGGGCGACGGGCACGGCGCGTACGGCACGTCGTCCTGTGTGACGCGGACGGTCGACGCGTACCTCCTGGACGGGAAGGTTCCCGCGTACGGCAAGAAGTGCTCCTGACGCCCGTCCCGCCGACGGCGGAAGGCCCCGGAACCGGTGACCGGTTCCGGGGCCTTCCTCATGCCGAGGGGCAGCGAGGGGGCGGTCTAGTAGACCGGCTTCTCCGGCTCGATCTGGTGGACCCAGCCGATGACGCCGCCGCCGACGTGCACCGCGTCGGCGAAGCCCGCGGACTTCAGCACCGCGAGGACTTCCGCACTGCGGACACCCGTCTTGCAATGCAGGACGATGCGCTTGTCCTGCGGCAGGTCCTGGAGGGCGGTGCCCATCAGGAACTCGTTCTTCGGGATCAGCCGGGCGCCCGGGATCGAGACGATCTCGTACTCGTTCGGCTCGCGGACGTCGATGATGTCGATGCTCTCGCCGTCGTCGATCCACTCCTTGAGCTGCTTCGGAGTGATCGTGGAGCCGAGCGCCGCCTCCTGGGCCTCCTCGGACACGACGCCGCAGAAGGCCTCGTAGTCGATGAGCTCGGTGACGGTCGGGTTCTCGCCGCAGACCGCGCAGTTCGGGTCCTTGCGGACCTTGACCTGGCGGTACTGCATCTCCAGGGCGTCGTAGATCATCAGCCGGCCGACCAGCGGCTCGCCGACGCCGGCCAGCACCTTGATGGCCTCGGTGACCTGGATGGAGCCGATGGACGCGCAGAGCACGCCCAGGACGCCGCCCTCGGCGCAGGAGGGGACCATGCCCGGCGGCGGGGGCTCCGGGTAGAGGCAGCGGTAGCAGGGGCCGTACTCGGACCAGAAGACGGAGGCCTGGCCGTCGAAGCGGTAGATCGAGCCCCAGACGTACGGCTTGTTCAGCAGCACGCACGCGTCGTTGACGAGGTAGCGCGTGGCGAAGTTGTCCGTGCCGTCGACGATCAGGTCGTACTGGCTGAAGATGTCCATCACGTTGTCGGCCTCGAGCCGCTCTTCGTGCAGGATCACGTTCACGTACGGGTTGATGCCCAGGACCGAGTCCTTGGCGGACTCGGCCTTGGAGCGGCCGATGTCGGCCTGGCTGTGGATGATCTGGCGCTGCAGGTTCGACTCGTCGACCTCGTCGAACTCCACGATGCCGAGCGTGCCGACACCGGCCGCGGCCAGGTACATCAGGGCCGGCGAACCGAGGCCACCGGCGCCCACACAGAGCACACGGGCGTTCTTCAGCCGCTTCTGCCCGTCCATCCCCACGTCGGGGATGATCAGGTGGCGGGAGTACCTGCGGACCTCGTCTACGGTGAGCTCGGCGGCCGGCTCGACCAGGGGTGGCAGCGACACGGGGACTCCGTTGGTCGGTATGTCAGTACGGTTGTTCCTTCCGTAACACTGCCACGCGACTTCTCATTCCGAGACACCCGGTCCGATCCGCGAGACGATTTCGTCCCAGTAGCCGGGCAGTGCCTGGAACGGATCGGTTTGTCCGCCACCGTGCGCGGCGCGATCGCTGCGGTCGGTGAAGAAGACCGTCCCGGCCCCCTGCCAGCGCGCGATCCGCATCGCCTCGTCGAGATGGCTGCGCGGCACCCCGTGGACGAGGTGCACGAACCGCTGCGGCGGATGGTCGGCGGTCCACTCCGCCACCTGCGACCAGCGGTAGTCCGCCCACGGTCCGCAGAAGGTGACGAGCTGGTCGGCGACCTCCGCGTAGCCGGGGTACGGGTGGCTGCCGTGGCCGAGGACCAGGTGCGCCGCGCCGTCGAGCACCGCCTCCAGGGTGGCCGTGACCCGCCTCACCTCGGGCAGGTCGATCCGGTCCGTGGGGCAGCGGTCCAGGTAGTAGCCGTCCACCTTGTACCAGTCGAGATAGCGGTGGGCGTCCGACACGATCTCGCCGAAGTCGCGCGAGCCGTGCCGCAGATCCAGATGTCCCAGGACCCGCCCGCCCGTCGCCCGACCACCGCCCCCGGCCGACGCGCTTCGCGCGGCCCCTCCGTATGCGTTCTTCAGCCGCCCCGCGGCCTCCAGGCAGTGCGGGTCCGGCCGGTCCCCCGGCCCGCCGGCCACGTTGAGCACCGCCCAGTGCAGCGGGGTGCCGGGCCGGGTCAGTTCGGCCCACTCCACCGGCGCGAGCAGCGGATGCGCGTAGCCGGGGACGCCGACGCCGGTCTCCCCCAGCGCCCCGGCGACGTCGGGGCGGGTCGTCAGATCCGGCATGCCGCCTCCATCCAGATGTCGGCCAGGGATTCCTCGAGGTTGATCCGCGGCCGCCAGCCGAGCCGGTCGCGCGCCGTGCGCACGTCGGCCTGCTGCCAGGGGCCGCAGCCGTCCGGGTACGGGTACGGCGGCCCGCTCACGTGGTGCTCGGCCACGGCGACGCCGGCCTCGGTGCGCGGGGCGCCGATGACGGGACGGTTCGGCGGGGCGTCGAGCTCGTGCAGCGCGCCGGCGTAGCCCGCGACCCTGGCCAGTACGGCGGCGGCGTCGCGGAGCCGGACGGCGCGGCCGGTCCCGATGTTGACGACGCCCTGCGCGGCGGAGAGCGAGGCGGCGTGCACGGCGCGGGCCACGTCCCGTACGTCGACGAAGTCGCGCTGCACGCCGAGGCCGGCCAGCTTCAGCTCCGAGTCGCCGGACTGCATCGCCCGGCGCATCGCCTCGGCGAGCCGGCCCAGCGGGGAGCCGGCCGGGGTGCCGGGGCCGACCGGCGAGAAGACCCGCAGCACCACCGCGTCCAGGCCGGAGCCGAGGACCAGTTCGGTGGCGGCCAGTTTGGACACGCCGTACGGGCCGCCGGGCCGGGGCACCGCCTCCTCCGCGGTGGACGAACCGGGCTGGGAGGGCCCGTACTCCGAGGCGCAGCCGAGCTGCACCAGGCGGGCTCCGCAGCCGCTGCGGCGCAGGGCCTCGCAGACGGTGGCGACGGCGACGGTGTTGTGCCGGGTGAGTTCGCGGGCCCCGCCGCGGGTGGCGCCGGCGCAGTTGACGACGACGCCGGGGTGGACGGCGTCCAGGAACCGGGTGAGCGCGCCGGGGCTGCCCCCGGCGAGGTCGAACCGGACGTCGGCGTCGTCGCCGCGGCCGAGCGCGGTGAGGTGCACCGCCGGGTCGGCGAGCAGTCGGTCGGCGACGAACCGGCCGAGGAAGCCGTTGGCTCCGAGCAGTAGCACCCTCATCGTGCGGCCCCTTCGTGCCGACCGGCCGGTGCAGGGGGTTGGGGCGTCATCTGTGGTGTCTCCTTGGGGATGCGTGATCGCGGTGGGCACGCCCGCGGCGTCGGCTCCGCGGGTGCGCTCGGAACGGGTCAGGGGGTGGCGTCGGCGTGCGCCGAGGCGCGGCAGAGGGCGACGGCGGCATGGACCAGGAGGCCGAGCGAGACGGCGCCGCAGACGAGGGCGGGCACCGCGCCGGGGCCGGAGGCGGCGAGGGCGGCGCGGACGGGCTCGGCCAGCGGGTCGAGGCCGGGGAGCCGGGCGGCGAGGACGCTCGCGAGGGCGAGGGCCTCGGCGGTGCCGGCGGCGGCGAGCCCGGCCGCGGCGGCACGGGCCCGTCCGTGGACGGTGAGCAGCCGGGCGAGCAGCAGCAGCACGCCGAGGGCGACCGTGCCGTACGGGGCTCCGGCGACGGCGGTCAGGGCGGTGAGCGCGAGCAGGTGGAGCGCGACGGCGGCGAGCAGCAGGGGCCGGACGCCGGACGCGAAGTCGTCAAGGCCCCGGCTGGCGGCGAGCCGGCGGCGGGCCCGCACCCCGAACAGCCGGGCGCACCAGGCGGCGGGGGCGACGGACAGCGCGAGGACGAGGAGCTCGGCGGGGGCGAGCGGCCAGAGCGCGTCGGGTCCGCCGGTGGCCAGGGCCTGCAGGAGGCCGTCGCCGCCGAGCGCGTAGGCGAGCAGCCAGACCGTCCACAGGGCGCCGCTGCGGCCGGCGGGCCCGGGCGCGGCGCGCAGCGGCCCGCGCCGTAACGCGGCGGCGAGGGCGACGCCGAGGCCGACCGCGCCGGCCGCCCCGACGGCGAGCCGCGCCGGCCCCTGGGTCAGGGCGAGTCCGCCGGCCGCGGCCAGGGCGGCCGCGCCGGGTGCGAGCACCGCCCACGCCCAGGCGGACACCGGCTCGTCGGCCGCCGCGGGCGCGGTCCGGGCGGGCCCGTCGCCGCGCGGCACCCGCGCGTACAGCTCCTCGGCCAGCGAGAACACGTCCCGGTGCCGGAACCGGGCCGCGGTCCGGTCGGTGACCCCGTGCACCTCGAGCCCGGCCGCGATCTCCAGCGGGTCGACGGCCTGCTCGACGAGTTCCCGGTGCCGGTGCAGCAGGGTCTTCACGGGGTCGGCGGCGCCGCGCCGGGGCGCGCGGGCGGGCGCGGCGGGGGCGGCGGTCTGCGGGGCCGCGGCGACCGTGGCGGCCGCGGCGGCCTCGGGGGGCGGCGGGTCGGCGGCGGGGGCGCGCATGGGGGTGGCTCCTTCAGGCATCGGCGCTCATCGCGTGGTCGTCGGCGGGGGCGCTGCGGGTGGTCCAGTGGCCCGGGACGGACGCCTCGGCGGGGTGGGCGAAGGGGACGCCGTCGGCGGTGCGCCGCCGTACCGGGGAGTGCGAGAGCAGCTCCAGGTAGATGCCGCGGAAGGCGGCGAGATTCTGCTCGACGGTGAAGAGTTCGAGCGCGCGGGCGCGGGCGGCCGCGCCGAGCCGGCGGCGCCGCTCGGGGTCGCGCAGCAGGGCGAGGCAGGCGTCGGCGAGGGCGCGCGGGTTGCGCGGCGGGACGACGAGTCCGGTGCCGCCGATGACCTCGACGACCGCGCCGACGTCGGTGGAGACGGTGGCGCGGGCGCAGAGCATCGCCTCGACGAGCGTGAGCGGGAAGCCCTCGACGACGCTGGAGAGGACGACGACCGCGCCGCCGGCGTAGGCGTCGGCGAGGTGCGGGGCCTCGGGTCCGCCGAGCTCCTCGAACGAGACCGGATTGTCGCCGACGGCGTACTCGTCGGCGGCCTCGTCCGGGAACAGCTGGGCGGCCAGCGCCCGGCAGTGCGCGAGGTAGCTGTCCGCGCCGGGCTCCCGGGCGGGCACGGCGACGATCCGCAGCCGGGCGTCGGGCTGTTCGCGGCGGACCTCGGCGAAGGCGTGCAGCAGCGCGATGAGGTCCTTGGCGGGCTCGACCCGGCCGACCCAGACCAGCGCGGCCGGGTCGGCGCCCTCCTCGTCCTCGCCGACCTCGGTGAACCGCCCGGCCGCCATGCCGGGGTAGACCGTGCGGAGCTTGGCGCGGTCGGCGCCGCACCGCTCCTGCCAGCGGCGGGCGTGGGTGTTGCCGGGGGTGAGCAGTGCGGCCTGCCGGTAGATCTCGGCGGCCAGCCGCCCGTGGAAGGCGGCGAGCAGCGCGCGTACGGGCGCGGCGACGGCGGCCGGGGAGGCCGCGAGGTACTGGGTGCGGAGCTGTACGCCGTACTCGGTGACCAGCAGCGGAGTGCCGAAGAAGCGTTTGGCCAACAGACCGGGGAGCGCCGCCGTTCCGCCGGACGCGGCGTGGCAGAGGTCGGCCGCGCCGAGGGTGTCCTCGGTGTACCAGCCGAGCGAGAGCGGGCGCAGCGAGCGCTCCAGGCGGTCGGCGAACGCGAGGTGGTCGGTCAGGGCGGCGTCGCGTACGCCCCGGCGCGCGCCGGGGGCGCGGCAGGCGGACTCGAGGATGCGGACGGCGGTCTCGGAGCGGAGCGCGGCGGGCAGTCCGCCGTGCTCGCGGGCGAGTTCGGCGAGTCCGTACAGACCATCGGCGAACTCCGCGGCCCCGGCGGCCTCGTCGGCGGCGCAGAAGCCGGCGGTCAGCGCGGCGAGGTGCGCGGCGAAGAAGCGGCGTTCGCGGCGGCCGAGGCGGCGGCCGTCGTCCTGCGCGCCCCAGAGCGGCGCGGCGGCGACGCGGCGGACCTGCTGCGGGAGGTCGACGAGGCCGGCGTCCTCCTGGCGGGCGCTGCGGGCGAGGGCGTAGACGTCGAACTCGTGCGGGCCGAGACCGCGCACCAGCCGGTCGCACCAGAGCCTGGACTCACCCGTGGCGTACGGATAGCCACCCTCGGTGAGCAGTGCGATGCGCACGAGAACACACCCCCGATCTCCCTTGTGTGCGGCCGCCGTTCGGTCCGGCGACCCGCAGCGGGATGAACGTAAGCGGATATGCCGGTGGGGGGGGGGGGGGGGGGGGGGGGGGGGGGGGGGCGGGGGGGGGGGGGGGGGGGGTGGTGGGGGGGGGGGGGGGGGGGGGGGGGGGGGGGGGGGGCGT
>NZ_JBICVX010000002.1:31756-146250 GCF_043199435.1 Streptomyces sp. NPDC048604 | reverse complement strand
ACCCCCCCCCCCCCCCCCCCCCCCCCCCCCCCCCCCCCCCCCCCCCCCCCCCCCACCCCCCCCCCCCCCCCCCCCCCCCCCCCCCCCCCCCCCCCCCCCCCCCCCCCCCCCCCCCCCCCCCCCCCCCCCCCCCCCCCCCCCCCCCACCGGAAGGGGTGAATGCGCGTGACTTTCCCACCGCGGTCGCGTTCCGTCGCGGTACGAGGCTCCGCGACTACGCTCCGTCAGGCCATGGGGAGATCAACCCCCGGGATGCACCCAGGGGTTGGGGCGGCACCTGACGCCGTCGATGTCCAGGGACTTGGTCTGCTGCTGCATCACCGGGGCGAGCGCGCCCTCGGTGCGACAGGTGACGTGCCCGTGGCCGAGCCGGTGGCCGACCTCGTGGTTGATGAGCATCTGCCGGTAGGGGTGCATGGCCTTCGGGCCGAAGGTCTCGGAGCCCTGTGCCCAGCGGAAGGCGTTGATCATCACGCGCTGGGTGGAGGCGGAGTCGCAGGAGACGTTGTCGACCGTGGTGTCCAGGCCGGACTTGGCGCACCACTCGCCGGTGGTGCCGGGGCTGGCCAGGGTGATGACGAACTCGGGGTCGCCGCTGGAGATCCGCTCGAAGGTCATCGCGCCCTTGCCGGCCCAGCTGCGCCGGTCGTTGAGGGTCAGCTGCACGGCCTGGGCGAACAGCTCGGGGTCGAGCCCGAGGCCCTTCTCGACGTCCACCCGGTACCGGATCTTGTCGCCCTTGCCGGGGGCCTTGTCGAAACCGGGCACGGCCTCGAAGCCCCCGGACCCCTTGAGCTTGGGGTCGATCGGGAACTGGCGGGTCATCAGCTGTTCGTACGTGGGCGGCGCGGGCACCGCGGGCGCCGCGGGCACCTGCTGCGACGGCGTGGCCCGGTCGTCGGAGCGGTCGGAGCGGTTCCCGTCGGTGCCCTCGACGGCGCGTCCGGTCTCGCCGACGGCCCGCTCGGCGGAGGAGCGGGTGTCCGGGTCGATGACCTGGCCGGCGACGACGACGGCGAGCACGGTGGTGACGGCGGCGGCCGCGACGCCGGTGAGGGTACGGCCGGCCCGGCCCTTCCTGCTCTCGGCTTCGGGCTGCTCGTCGGCGTCGAAGCCGGAATCGGGAGACGGGTCGGCGTCGAAGGCCGCGAGGTCCTCGGGGCGGGGCCGGTGCCGCTGTGCCGGTATCGGCGAGGGGCCCTGCGGGGCGGCGCGGCGAGGCGTGCCCTGCCAGTCGCCGTAGCGCTGGGGCTGCGGGGCGCCTTCGGGGTGCTCGGGGTGCCCGCCGCGCACCTCGGCGCCGGGGCGGGCGCCGCCGTACGGGCCGGGGGCCCGGCCGTACGCGGGAGTGCCGTGCGCGGGCGTTCCGTACTGCGGCGTGCCGTGGGCGGGGGTCCCGTACTGAGGAGTCCCGTGCGGCGGGGTGCCGTACTGGCCGGTGCCGTGCTGCGGCGTCCCGTGCGGCGGCGTGCCGTACTGCGGTGTGCCGTGCGGCGGCGTCTCGGTGGCCGTGCCGGCGGCGTGGCGGCGGCGGCCCGAGCCGGGCCCCGCCGCTTTCGGCTCCCCTGGTTCGGGCTGGGGAGCGGGGCCCTTACGACTGTGTCGTCCCACCCCGGGTCAGCTCCCGCCGTCGTTGTCGTCGATCAGTTCGCGGACGGCCGCCGCGACCGTATCCGGATACTCCATCATGGCCACGTGCCCGGCCTCCGGCAGGGTCAGCAGCCGCGAGCCGCGGAACGCCGCGGCCGCCCTGCGGGCCATACGGTACGAGACGAGCTGGTCGCGTCCGCCGTAGACGAGGAGCGTCGGGGCGAGCACCCGCTCGGCCTGCCGCCACAGTCCGTGCTGGCCACCGAGGGTGTACGCGTCCACGATGCCGCGGGCGGAGCGGGCCATGGCGTCCCAGAAGTAGGGGAGCTCCAGCCGGCGCTCCATCTCCTCCACGGCGTGTCGCAGGCCCTCGGGTGTCACCCGTCCGGGGTCTCCGTAACAGAGTCCGAGTACTCCTCGAACGCGCTGTTCGGGCGTCCAGTCCTGGGTGAGCCGGGCGAACAGCGGGGCCGCGCCGGGCAGCGCGAGCAGCGCGGTCGGCCAGGCGCTGCGCTGGACGCGCACTTCGGGCAGCGCGGGCGAGACGAGAGTAAGGGTGCGCACCAGGTCGGGGCGGACGGCGGCGACGCGGGTGACCGTGGCGCCGCCGAGCGAGTTGCCGACCAGGTGGACCGGGCCCCGGCCTGCCGCGTCGAGATAACGGATGACGGCGCGGGCGTGTCCGGTGACCGAGTAGTTGCCGTCGTCCGGCGGCGGCGAGTCGCCGAAGCCGGGCAGGTCCAAGGCCTCGCCGTCGACCTTGTCGGCGAGCAGCGGCATCATCGTGGACCAGTTCAGCGAGGAGCCGCCGAGGCCGTGCACGTACAGCGCGGGCGGCAGGCCGGCGCGCACGGCGGGCCGGGCCCGGACGGTGAGCGTGAGCCCGGGCAGCGCCACGGAGCGCAGCTCCTCCCCCTCGGCGACCCGGACCTCGCGGGCCCGCGAGGCGGGGGCGACGGTCCGGGTTTCCGGGAGCTCGGTCGAAGACATGGCAGCGATATTACGAGACGATCACGCCGGGACGCGTGTGTGTGGCGTCACAGGTTCGGCCCGGCGTCGCGTGCGGGGGACCCCGCATGCTCCTAGGCTCGTAGGAGAGGGATCCATCGGACGCCCCCGAGAGGAACCTGATGACCGTCGATCCGTCCGAACCCGACACATTCGCCGAGGATGCAGAGGAAGCTGAGGCCGCAGTGCTGGACGAGGAGATCCCCGAGGCCGACGCCGCCGAACAGCACGCCGAACTGCAGCAACGCGCCGACGACCGGCTGACGCACATCGACAAGGACCGCGCCAGTGAGGGCGACGCGGCCGAGCAGGCACGGGTCGTGACGCTGGACGAGGACGACTACCGCTGATTTGCTCCGTTTGACATTGTTTAACGTGTTTAACGTTGAATCAACGACTGTCCTGGGCGTCCGGTCCGTGAAATTCTCAGTCCGCACGGCGCACAGCCGGGTTACCGAAACGTACGATGGCGGGCGCGACGCCACAGCGCGCATGGATCGAACTTGGGAGGCGGCGTGAGCGCCATCGAGCAGACAGAGGCGGCGCGCCCGCGGGGCACGCGCCTGCCGCGCCGAGCCCGACGGAACCAGCTCCTCGGAGCCGCCCAGGAGGTCTTCGTCGCGCAGGGGTACCACTCCGCCGCGATGGACGACATCGCCGAGCGCGCCGGTGTCAGCAAGCCGGTGCTCTACCAGCACTTCCCGGGGAAGCTCGAGCTCTACCTGGCCCTGCTCGACCAGCACTGCGAGGCGCTGCTGCACTCCGTGCGGACGGCGCTCGCCTCCACCAATGACAACAAGCTCCGCGTCGCCGCGACGATGGACGCCTACTTCGCGTACGTGGAGGACGAGGGCGGCGCGTTCCGGCTGGTCTTCGAGTCCGACCTGACCAACGAGCCCGCGGTGCGCGAGCGCGTGGACCGGGTGAGCCTGCAGTGCGCCGAGGCGATCTCCGAGGTGATCGCCGAGGACACCGGCCTGTCGACCGACGAGTCGATGCTGCTCGCGGTGGGCCTCGGCGGCGTGTCCCAGGTGGTCGCCCGCTACTGGCTGAACAGCGGCTCCGGCATCCCGCGCGACAAGGCGGTGCAGCTGCTGACCTCGCTGGCGTGGCGCGGCATCGCCGGCTTCCCGCTGCACGGCGCGGAGCAGCACCTGAGCGCCGAGGGCCACTGACCCGACGGGCCGGCGCCGGGCTGTTCGCTCCTGGCGTTCTCCGAGCGGCCGTGGCACGTCCCCGTACCGGGCTAATCTGTGCAGCGTACGGCGCGGGGATCGCGCATCACTGACCGTTCGGAGGGACATAGCCGTGGAGGTCAAGATCGGCGTGCAGCACGCGCCCCGGGAGATCGTTCTGGAGAGCGGGCAGTCCGCCGAGGAGGTCGAGCGCCTGGTGGCCGACGCGCTGGCCGGCAAGGCGCAGCTGCTCAGCCTGACGGACGAGAAGGGCCGCAGGGTCCTGATCCCGGCGGACCGGATCGCCTACGTGGAGCTCGGCGAGCCCGCGACGCGTCGGGTGGGCTTCGGCGCGCTCTGAGCCGACGAGGTGACATGAGAAGGGCCCGGCGGGCGACCGCCGGGCCCTTTCGTCGTGTGCACACGCGATGGGGAGGATTGCCTTCCGGGCGCCCCGGGTAGGACGAGCGTTGACCGTTTTGCCCGCCCCGCCCCGCACGCGAGGTGATTCGCCGTGATCCTGGAAGCTCTCGGAGCCGCGCTGCTCGGACTGGCCCTGGCCTGGGGCGCCGTGCACCGGATGCCCGACCGCCTCCCCGTCCGCGGAGCCGTGCTGACGACGGGCTCGCTGGGCGCCGTGTTCGGCGCCCTGCTCGCCCACGGCGCGCTCGGCCCCGGCCATGTCACGGCCACACTGGTCGGCGCGCTCGCCGTCGCGGCGGTGCTGCTCTCGCTGCTCCTGCGCCCGGCGAACCGCCGGCTGCGCCGCTCAGCGGCGGTGTGAGAGGACGGTGGGGCAACCCCGGTGAAAGCGGCCGCACTTCGGCGTGGTTACGCCGCCAGACCCAGCGCGGCCATCCGCTTGGTGTGCGCCTCGGTGATCCGGGAGAACATCCGGCCCACCTCGGCCAGGTCGAAACCGTCGGCCACCCCGCCGACCAGCATCGTCGACAGCGCGTCCCGCTCCGCGACGACGCGCTGCGCCTGCGACAGCGCCTCGCCCATCAGCCGCCGCGCCCACAGCGCGAGCCGGCCGCCGACCCGCGGGTCGGCGTCGATCGCGGCACGCACCTTCTCCACGGCGAAGTTGCCGTGCCCGGTGTCGTCGAGCACCGACAGCACAAGGCCGCGGGTGTCGGAGTCGAGCCGCACCGCGACCTCGCGGTAGAAGTCGCTGGCGATCGAGTCGCCCACGTACGCCTTGACCAGGCCCTCCAGCCAGTCCGACGGAGCGGTCTGCCGGTGGAAGTCGTCGAGCGCCTTCGCGAACGGCTCCATGGCCGCGGTCGGGTCCTCGTCGATCGCGGTCAGCCGGTTCCGCAGCTGCTCGAAGTGGTGGAACTCGGCGGAGGCCATCTTCGCCAGCTCCGCCTTGTCCGCCAGCGTCGGGGCGAGCTTGGCGTCCTCGGCGAGCCGCTCGAAGGCCGCGAGCTCGCCGTAGGCCAGCGCGCCCAGCAGGTCGACGACCGCGGCGCGGTACTGCGGCTCGGCGGACGCGGCGGCCCAGTCCTGGGCGGCGATCCCGGTGTGTTCGGCGGGGGTCTCCGCCTCGTCGCGGGTCTCGGCGTTCTCGGCGTTGTCAGGCGTCTCCATGGACCGCACAATAGCCCGCTCCCCGCCCCGTGGAAGGTCCCGAAGCCCCTGGTCAGTCACTGTGACCTCGCACTCCCCACCATTTCTCCCGACACGCCTGCGCGATTAGGGGGTACAGTGGTAAAGCGCCTGCCGAGTATGCAGACAAGTTTTCGCATGTTCGCCCGTACTCGGTGGGCCGGCTCATGAATGAGGATGCCCGGTCGGTGGCCCGGCTGGCTCCGACCCGACAGCCCTCCCAGCGCACATGCGGGAGGGGCCCTCAGCGGCATGACGCTCGAGCGACGGCAGTGGTCCCGCGCCACCCGACTGTGATCACACCCGATCCGGCCGGAAGTGATGCGGCACGGTACGACCCCCTTCGTTCGCCTCGCGCCGCGTCTCACAGAAGAGGCAGCACCCTGACTACCACGTTCCGAGAGCTCGGGATCCTTCCCGAGACCGCCGAAGCGCTCGAAGCCGTCGGCATCGTCAATCCCTTCCCCATCCAGGAGATGACGCTCCCGGTCGCCCTCTCCGGCACCGACGTCATCGGCCAGGCCAAGACCGGCACGGGCAAGACCCTCGGCTTCGGCCTGCCGATCCTGGAGCGCGTCACCGTCCCCGCCGACGTCGAGGCCGGCCGCGCGCGGCCCGAGCAGCTGACCGAGGCGCCGCAGGCGCTGGTCGTGGTCCCGACCCGCGAGCTGTGCCAGCAGGTCACCAACGACCTGCTGACCGCGGGCAAGGTCCGCAACGTGCGCGTGCTCGCCATCTACGGCGGCCGCGCGTACGAGCCCCAGGTCGAGGCCCTGAAGAAGGGCGTCGACATCGTCGTCGGCACCCCCGGCCGACTGCTCGACCTGGCCGGCCAGAAGAAGCTCGACCTGTCCCACGTCAAGGCCCTGGTCCTGGACGAGGCGGACGAGATGCTCGACCTGGGCTTCCTGCCCGACGTCGAGAAGATCATCAACATGCTTCCGGCGAAGCGTCAGACGATGCTGTTCTCGGCGACCATGCCGGGCGCGGTCATCGGCCTGGCCCGCCGCTACATGTCGCAGCCCACGCACATCCGCGCGACCTCGCCGGACGACGAGGGCGCGACGGTCGCCAACATCACGCAGCGCGTCTACCGCGCGCACTCCATGGACAAGCCGGAGCTGATCTCCCGCGTCCTGCAGGCCAACGGCCGCGGGCTCGCGATGATCTTCTGCCGTACGAAGCGCACGGCGGCCGACATCGCCGAGCAGCTGGAGCGCCGCGGCTTCGCGTCCGGCGCGGTCCACGGCGACCTCGGCCAGGGCGCCCGCGAGCAGGCGCTGCGCGCGTTCCGCAACGGCAAGGTGGACGTGCTCGTCTGCACCGACGTCGCCGCGCGCGGCATCGACGTCGAGGGCGTCACGCACGTCATCAACTACCAGTCGCCGGAGGACGAGAAGACGTTCCTCCACCGCGTCGGCCGCACCGGCCGCGCCGGTGCGAAGGGCACGGCGGTGACGCTGGTGGACTGGGACGACATCCCGCGCTGGCAGCTGATCAACAAGGCACTGGGGCTGGACTTCCACGACCCGGTCGAGACCTACTCCAGCTCCCCGCACCTCTTCGAGGAGCTGGACATCCCCGCGGGCACCAAGGGCATCCTGCCCCGCGCCGAGCGGACCCGTGCGGGTCTGGACGCGGAGGAGCTCGAGGACCTGGGCGAGCCGGGCGGCCGCCGTGGCCGTTCCGGCCGGGGCGAGCGCGGCGACCGGGTCGAGCGCGCCGAGGAGCGTCCGGCCCGTACGCGGACGCCGCGTCAGCGCCGCCGCACCCGCGGCGGTTCGGCGCTGGACGAGTCCGTGGCCGCGACGCCGGCCGTCGAGACGACCCCCGTCGACGCCGCGACCGCGGACGCCGACCTGACGACCGCGCCGCGCACGCCGCGCCGCCGTCGCCGTACTCGTCCGGGCGCCGGCCCGGCCACCGTCCCGGCCGCTGCCGCGCCGGTGGCGGAGGTCCCGGCCCCGGCTCCCGCCGAGGCTCCGGCTCCCGCTGCGGTTCCGGCCGCCGCTCCGGCCCCGGTTTCGGCCCCGGCCGAGGAGACCGCGCCGAAGCAGCGCCGTCGCCGTACCCGCTCGTCGGCCCCCGAGGCCGCGGTCGCGGTCGCGGAGGCCCCGGTGGCCCAGGCCCCCGTCGCCCCGCGCCGCCGCGCCCGTGTGGTGCGTCCGTCGACGGAGCCCGAGATCGGCTTCCAGACCGTGGAGAGCGTCCTGGCTGCCCAGGCCGCCGCGGCCCCCGTCGCCGAGCCGGTCGCGGAGGAGCCGAAGACGGCTCCTCGTCGCCGCACGGTGAAGAAGGTCGCGGAGGCCCCGGTCGCCGAGACGGTCGAGGCCGTCGAGGAGACCAAGCCCCGTCGCCGTACGGTCAAGAAGGCCGTCGAGGCCCCGGTCGCGGAGCCGGCCGAGGCCGTGGTCGAGGTCAAGCCGCGCCGTCGTGTCGTCAGGAAGGCCACGACCACCGTGGCCCCCGAGGCCCCGGTCGCGGAGCCGGCCGAGGCCGCCGAGGCCGTGGTCGAGGTCAAGCCGCGCCGTCGCGTGGTCAGGAAGGCCACGACCACCGTGGCCCCCGAGGCCCCGGCCGCCGAGGCCGTCGAGGCCGAGGCCGAGACGAAGCCGCGTCGCCGTACGGCCAAGAAGGCCGTGGCCGCCGAGGCCCCGGTCGCCGAGACGGCCGAGGTCGAGGCCAAGCCGCGCCGCCGCACCGTCAAGAAGGCCGCCGAGGCGCTGGTGGAGGCGGCGGTCGAGACCGTCGCCGAGACCAAGCCGCGTCGCCGCACGACCAAGAAGGCCGTGGCGGCCGAGGCTCCGGACGCGTCCGAGCCGAAGACCCCGCGTCGCCGGACCACGAAGAAGGCCGCGGCCCAGCCGGAGAGCTGAGCCCCACGCCCGTGACACCGCGGCCCGGTCCCTTCCCAGGGACCGGGCCGCGGTCGTCTCTCCCTCCCGACCTGCGGATACAGTCGCTGCTATGAGCAAGCCCCGCTCCCTCGCGCTGCCGCCCCGCACCCGGGCCCGCCGACTGACCACCGCGCGCGGCGACTTCGCCGTGCTCGACACGGAGCCGCCGGGCGAACGGCGCGGCACCGCGCTGCTGCTGCCCGGCTACACGGGCAGCAAAGAGGACTTCCTGGCGCTCCTCGGCCCGCTGAGCGAGGCCGGATACCGGGTCGTGGCCGTCGACGGCCGCGGTCAGCACGAGACACCGGGGCCGCGCGGCCGGGCCGCGTACCGCCGGCGGGCGCTGGCGCTGGACGCGGTGGCGCAGGCGGCGGCGCTGGACGACGGCCCGGTGCATCTGCTGGGCCATTCCTTCGGCGGCCTGGTCGCGCGGGCGGCGGCCGGCGCGGCGCCGGGCGTGTTCCTTTCGCTGACGCTGCTGTCGTCGGGCCCGGGGCGGGTCGCACGGCCGCAGCGCATCCGCGTACGGGCGCTGCGCGGGGCGCTGGCGCTGCTGCCGAAGGAGCGTGTGTGGCGCGCGACGCGCTGGCTGGACAGCCGGGGCGAGGAGCCGGGCGCGGCGGACCCGCCGGAGCTGGTGTCGTTCCTGCGGCGTCGCTGGATGCGCACGCGGATCGCCCAACTGGCGGGCGCGGGACGGTTGTTGCTGAGCGATGCGGAGGGTGCGGCGGAGCTGTCGGCGCTGCCGCTGCCGCTGCACCTCGCGTACGGCGCGGACGAGATGGTCTGGCCGGTGCCGTATCTGGCGGCGGTGGCCGCGCAGACGGGCGCGGAGCACACGGTGGTGGCGGGCGCGGGGCACTCCCCCAACGTCTCGCATCCGAAGGAGCTGGCGGAGCGGCTGGCGGCGTTCTGGTCGATGGCGGAGCGGGTCGTACCGATCAGTAGTTAGCCATCCAAAAAATTTCCTTAGCGTAGGGAATGTTTGCGGGCGCATGCAGGTTGTCACCCGACGACACACAGTTCTCCTCAGGAGGATCAACTCAGACGAAGGGAGAAGCCCGTGCGCTTCGAAATTCTGCGACTCGACGACATCGACGGCACGCCCGTCGACCGCACCGTCGTGGACGCCGCCTCCGTCAACCGGATCGTGCAGCAGGCCGCCTCGATCGGCCAGCGCATCTGGATCCGCCCGGCCGACGCCTCGGCCTCGTAACGCCGTACGCAGGACCCACGCACCGCGCCCCCGCACGGACTCCGGAATCCGGAATCCGTACGGGGGCGCAGTGGTGTGCGGCGGGCGCCGCGGCGGGGCTCAGGCCCCCTGGATCACCTGGGTGACACCGTTGATGATCTGCTGCACGGCGATGGCGGAGAGCATCATGCCGGCGAGGCGGGTGACGAGGACGACGCCGCCGTCCTTGATCAGGCGGATGATCACGAGCGAGTAGCGCATGGTCAGCCAGAGCACGACGTGCATGGCGACGATGGCGGCCCAGACGGAGATCTGCGCGTCCACGCCGTCGGCGTGCTGCACCGCGAGGATCACGGAGACGATCGCGCCGGGTCCGGCGAGCAGCGGCATGCCGAGCGGGACGAGGGCGACGTTGACGTCCTTGGTCTGCTTGGGCTCGTCGGTCTTGCCGGTGAGCAGGTCGAGCGCGATGAGCAGCAGGAGCAGACCGCCGGCGATCATCAGGGCCGGGACGGAGACGTGCAGGTACGCGAGGATCTGCTGGCCGAGGATGCCGAACACGGTGATGACGCCGAAGGCCACGGCGACGGCCTGCCAGGCCATGCGCCGCTGCACCTTGGCGGGGCGGCCCGAGGTGAGGGCGAGGAAGATCGGCGTGATCCCGGGCGGGTCCATGATCACGAAGAGGGTCAGAAACAGCGAGCCGAAGACGGCGACGTCGAACACGGTGAGCCTTGCAGGAGTGGGTGGGGTGTAGGTGGGGACCCGGCACGCGACGTACGGAACCGGAAGCTCCGGTACCGGCCTCATGACGGTCGGGGCCGAGGCGGGGGCGCATCGGGAAGGGCCGGACCGCGGCCCTCGGTCACGGGACGGACGGCGGGGCGTCGGTCGTGGTCGTGGGGCGGGTCCGGCGGGTTCGCCCGCCGGCGCTCGCGACGGCCGGGCCCCGGTCGGGGCCGGCCGCGGGTGCCGGATCGGGCGGTGGCCGCAGCGGCGGCCAGGGCCTAGGCGCGTCCTCCGGTCCCGGGGACCGGGAAGGCGCCGGTGGCACGGCGGGTGATCTCGCCGTAGATCTCGGGGTCCGTGGTGAACTCGCCGAGGACGCAGGTCTTGCGGCTGCCGTGGTAGTCACTGGAGCCGGTCGCGAGCAGACCCAGCTCCCCGGCCAGGCCGCGCAGCCGCACCCGGGTGGCCTCGTCGTGGTCCATGTGGTCGACCTCGATGCCGTCCAGACCGGCGGCGGCGAGGCGGGCGATGGCGTCCTCCGGGACGACCTCGCCGCGCTTGACGGCGAGCGGGTGCGCGAAGACGGTGACGCCGCCGGCGGCCTTGACCAGGCGAATGGCGTCGAAGGGGTCGAGCTCGTGCTTCTCGACGTACGCGCGGCCGCCGTCGGCGAGCCAGTCCGGGGTGAAGGCCCCGGACACGTCCGGTACGACGCCCAGCTCGACGAGCGCCTCGGCGACGTGCGGGCGGCCCACGGAGCCGTCGCCGGCGATCCGGGCGACCTGCTCCCAGGTGACGGGCACGCCGAGGTCCTGGAGCTTGGCGACCATGGCGCGGGCGCGCGGCACCCGGTCGTCCCGCACGAGCTCGCGCTCGCGCGCCAGCTCGGGCTCCTCGGGGTCGAAGAGGTACGCGAGCATGTGCAGCCCGATGCCGTCGATCCGGCAGGAGAGCTCGGCGCCGGTGACGAGGGTGAGCCCCTCGGGCACCGCGGCGACGGCCTCGGCGTACCCGCGGGTCGTGTCGTGGTCGGTCAGCGCGACCACGTCGAGCCCGGCGGCGGCCGCGTTGCGGACCAGCTCGGCGGGGGTGTCCGTACCGTCGGAGGCCGTGGAGTGGGTGTGCAGGTCGATACGCACGACGCGTGACTCCAACCGGGCTCGGAACGGACTGGGGGGACGCCCCAGCATAGCGGCCGAACCCCCCGCCCCTCTCCACGCCGAACTCCGCCTCGGTGCGCAGGCGCCGAGGCGGGTGTCCCGTCATGGGCGGGCGGCTGCGCCCGACCGTGGCTCAGGACAGCAGGCGTGGGGTCAGGGCGCCGCAGGGGAGGAGTTCGACTTCCGCGCCGGCGTCCCGCAGGTCCGTCAGGACCAGTTCGTCGTACATCAGGAGGCCCGACTGCTCGGGCCAGACGATGGCCCAGAGCCAGAGGCCGCGGGCCTCGCCGGCGAAGACGGCGCGGTCCGTCGGGCCGCCGTTGACGTGCCAGAGCGGGGTCGGGCGGCCGGCGGCGAGCACCTTGGCCTGCGGCGGCTTCTCGACGTTCATGCCGGGGCCGGGGTCCGGGCCGTCCATGCCCGCGTACCGCGCGCCGAGACCGACGCCGAGCTCCTCCGCCACCAGCACCAGCTCGCCGATGCCGCCCAGCGGCCCGGGCCCCGAGCAGGCCACCGCCGTGGCGCGGCCTCCGCTTCTGTCGTCCCCGGCGCACGCGACCCCGGTGAACAGCCAGCCGACCGGCAGTGGCCACGGCATCCAGACGGGTACCTGGGCGCGGTGCACCACCACCCCCAGGGCCTCCACACTGGGCGGGACCACCGGTTGCAGCGGGTGCACGGTTCCGTGCACGGCGCACTGCCAGGAGTCGGCGAAGAGACCGGGCGCCCTGACCCGGCCACCACACTTCGGGCAACTGGGTTCGCCCCTCATAGGGCTCAACGGTGCTCCCCGGTCGGCGAGACGTCAAGGACGATCACCCGTCCGGAGTGGGGCAATCCGCCGAGTGACGGCATACCGCTCGGCCGTTCGAGGGATCGCACGGCCCTCCCGGTGTGCCGTCAGTCCAGCGTGACCGGCCGGCGCAGCGGGTCGCGCAGGTCCGTCCCCTTCGCCAGCCACCGCTCCTCCAGCGCCTGCGCCCCGTGCACCCGCTTCCACGCCGCCTCGTTCGGCGTCATCGGCAGCAGCGGCAGGAACCGCACCGGTTCCATCGGCTCCTCCAGGTCCAGGTCCTCCACCAGGCCGCCCGACTGTGCGACAAGCACGGAGGTGAACGGGGCCTCGGGCCACAGCGGTTCACCGACGTCCAGCGAGGCCCCGGGCGCCACGACGACGCCCTCGACCTGCGGCGAGGCCGCGAGCACCGCCAGCGGCCGGAGCACCTTGTCGGTGTCCGCGATCCCCGCCCGTACCGTCAGCACCAGTTCGGCGCGGGGCCCCTTCACCGGGTCGGCCAGCACCGCCGTCGGGTCCGCCATCGGCTGCGCGGACATGCCGAGGGTCGCGTACCGCACCAGCCCGTCACCGCCCGCACTGAAGCGGAGTACCTCGATCCGGTCCGTGCCGAGGAACGTCACCGCGGCCCGCGCGTCCGGTTCGCCGAGCGCCGTGAGCAACCGGGCCTCGACAAGAGCAAGAACTTCTCCCATGCGGCGAGCATAAAGCGCGTATGGAACGGGCAAAGGAAGGGATTGACCCTCTGTCGGCTGATAGTCTTGGCCGCTGGTCGGGTGTCCCGACTGCACGTCATCACGTCATCCCCTACGGGGGACCGGCCGGAGGAGGTGGGGCTGCGGTGAATCGAAGTCGATCGGGCAGTACCAACCGCTCTTCCGCCCTGCCGCACCTCGCCCAGGTGCATCCCTCCCGCTGATTTCCCGCTCCCGCGGGTTCCTCGCGGTCGCCCGCGCTCCGGCGCCGGGCCTGTCGCACGACGGAAGAGCATCTCGCCTTTACCTGTCTGTAGCGAACGCCGTCACCGCGTCCGAAGCGGTGCCGCCCGCTTTGCGGACGTGGGATGCAGCACTGTTCCTCGACGTCCTCATTCCGGGCTGTGCCACGTCTCGCCGACGGCCTCTCCGTGAAGGAGCCCGCCCATGTCGATGATCCGTGACCTGCGCGCAGCGGTCCGCCCGTCCCTGCGCACCTCCCTCCGCAAGCCGGTCGGCGCGTACGGCGCCGCCGCCGCTCCGCCGTACGACCCCACCCGCGACCCGTCGGCCTCCTCCGCCGTCGTGGACTGCGCCGTGTACCGCGACGGCGGCCGCGTGGAGGACCGCGCCTGCCTGACCCCGCGCGAGGCCATGCACCGCGTACGGGAGGGCGGCGGCTTCGCCTGGATCGGTCTGCACGAGCCCACCGAGGCCGAGTTCGCCGGTATCGCCGCCGAGTTCGGGCTGCACCCGCTCGCCGTCGAGGACGCCGTGCACGCCCACCAGCGGCCCAAGCTGGAGCGGTACGACGACACCCTGTTCACGGTCTTCAAGACGATCCACTACGTCGAGCACGCCGAACTCACCGCCACCAGCGAGGTCGTGGAGACCGGCGAGGTGATGTGCTTCACCGGCCGGGACTTCGTCATCACGGTCCGGCACGGCGGGCAGGGCTCGCTGCGCAATCTGCGGCACCGCATGGAGGGCGAGCCGGAGCTGCTGGCCAAGGGGCCCTCCGCCGTGCTGCACGCCATCGCCGACCACGTCGTCGACGGCTACATCGCGGTCGCCGACGCGGTCGAGCTCGACATCGACCAGATCGAGATCGACGTCTTCTCGCCGCCGGCGAAGGGCTCCCGACGCGGTGCCGACACCGGCCGGATCTACCAGCTCAAGCGCGAGGTCCTGGAGTTCAAGCGGGCCGTGACCCCGCTGCTGCGGCCGATGCAGCTGCTGAGCGAGCGGCCGATGCGGCTGGTGGACCCCGACATCCAGAAGTACTTCCGGGACGTCGCCGACCACCTCGCCCGCGTCCAGGAGCAGGTCGTCGGCTTCGACGAGCTGCTGAACTCGATCCTGCAGGCCAACCTCGCGCAGGCGACGGTCACGCAGAACGAGGACATGCGCAAGATCACCTCGTGGGCCGCGATCATCGCCGTCCCGACGGCGGTCTGCGGCGTGTACGGCATGAACTTCGACTACATGCCGGAGCTGAGGTGGGAGTACGGCTACCCGGTGGTGATGACCGGGATCGCGGTCGTCTGTTTCGCCATCCACCGCACGCTCAAGCGCAACGGCTGGCTGTAGGCGGCCGCGCGGGGCGGGTCGCTAGGCTTCGTGCCATGAATGACGCGCTGCTCGGCCCCGCCCTCGTCGAGGAGGCCACGAAGAAGTCCGGCCTCATCTGGGTGAGGGGCGCGGGCCCGGCCCGGGCGCTGTGGCACGTCTGGTTCGACGGCGCCGCGCATGTCGTCGGCGACGGTCCGGGCGAGCAGCCGCTGCCCGGTCTGACGGCCGGCGGCACGGCCGAGGTGACCGTGCGCAGCAAGGACAAGGGCGGCCGGGTCGTCGCCTGGACGGCCGCCGTGACCGAACTCGCCCCGCACTCGGAGCAGTGGGAGGCGGCCGTGGCCGAGCTGAAGGGCAAGCGGCTGAACGCGCCCGACGGCGAGGCGATGCCCGAGCGCTGGGCGCGTGAGTGCCGGGTGCTGCGGCTGACCCCGCGCGACGCGATCACCGAACTGCCGGACGGATCGCTCGCCGCCGCCCCGCTGCCGACGGCGGCGACGACCCGCCGGCCGATCCCGGCGGGTCTGCCGAAACTGCTGCTGAAGCGCCGTAAGCGCCGCTGAGGGGGCCGAACGCGCGGGCCGGCTAGTCGGCCTTCGTCTTCGGCAGTTGCTTGCCGTAGTCGACGGTCTGCGCCTTCGCCGGCTCCGCCAGCGGGAAGTCCTTGTCCCACTCGGACAGCACCACCACGCCCGCTCCGCCGCCGCGCGCGAACTGCACCGGGTACGGGATGCCGTCCAGGGAGACGTCGAGGGTGCCGCCCTCGCCTTCCTGACCGCCCTTCACCTTGACCGTGCGGACGCCGCCGATGCGGTCCCGGTCGCCCTTCTCGACCTTGCCGTGCAGCCCCAGCAGCCCGTCGAGCAGCAGGTCCATGTCGGTGAAGCCGCGCAGCTGCTTGTACGACGGGTCGCCCTGCGGGACCACCACGTACTTGTCCTGCAGCTTGTCCGCGGCCTCCGTGTCGGCCGGCCCCGCCGACCCGCCGGCCTGCTCCTCGTGCGCCCAGAAGCCCGCGTCGGCCTTCAGGAACAGCGCCTCGCCCACCCGGAGCAGCTCGAAGGTGCTGTTCTTCGTCGTGACGGAGCCGGCCGCGCCGCCCTCCTTGAGCCGCATGTTCAGCTTGTACGTGCCGCCCTTGCTGACCAGCGTGCCCGAGAGGCGTACCGCCTTGGCCGCGTCCGCCGCCGACTGCGCCTTCTCCTCGATCGCCGTGGCGGAGAGCCTGCCGACGCCGTTGGTGCCCTCGTCCGGGTCCTCCGCGCAGCCCGCGAGCAGCGCCGTCAGACCGGCACAGAGCGCGACGGGGACGGCGGCCCTGCGGGCCCGCGTTGCCAGGGGGAGAGTGCTCACCGGCGCACTGCCTCTCGTCTGCCTGTGGAAGAGCGTGTGGGGGGGGTGCCTGGGCTTCCTGTACGGAGGCGGGGCAGACCGCAGCGTACCTGTGCCGCCGACCGCTCCCGGCAGGCAGCCGTACGGACTCGTTTCCGGAGCGCCACGGAACGGCACGGGCTAGCCTGAACCCGTCATAAAGCGGCAATTCATGACACGGGCGTGGAGGAGGCGCGGGCATGGCGGCAGGCGCCCCCCGGATCTTCGTCTCGCACCTCGCCGGGTCCCAGGTCTTCGACCCCAACGGCGACCAGGTCGGCCGGGTGCGCGACCTGGTCGCCATGCTCCGCGTCGGACGCCGCCCGCCCCGGCTGCTCGGCATGGTGGTCGAGGTGCTGAGCCGGCGCCGGATCTTCGTGCCGATGACCCGGATCACCGGAGTCGAGTCCGGCCAGGTGATCACCACCGGCGTGGTCAACATGCGGCGCTTCGAGCAGCGCCCGACCGAGCGGCTGGTCCTGGGCGAGCTGCTCGACCGGCGGGTGACGCTGGTGCAGACCGACGAGGAGGTCACCGTCCTGGACGTGGCCATCCAGCAGCTGCCGGCCCGCCGCGACTGGGAGATCGACCGGGTCTACGTCCGTCGCGGCAAGGCCGGGGTGCTGAGCCGCAAGGGCGAGACGATGACGGTCGAGTGGTCCGCGGTCACCGGCTTCTCCCTGGAGGAGGACGCGCAGGGCGCGGAGAGCCTGGTCGCCACCTTCGAGCGGATGCGCCCCGCGGACCTCGCGAACGTGCTGCACCATCTCTCCGCCAAGCGCCGCGCCGAGGTCGCCGCCGCCCTCGACGACGACCGGCTCGCCGACGTCCTGGAGGAGCTGCCGGAGGACGACCAGATCGAGATCCTCGGCAAGCTCAAGGAGGAGCGGGCCGCGGACGTCCTGGAGGCGATGGACCCGGACGACGCGGCCGACCTGCTCTCCGAGCTGCCGGAGGAGGACAAGGAGCGGCTGCTCACGCTGATGCGGCCGGACGACGCGGCCGACGTGCGCCGCCTGATGTCGTACGAGGAGCGGACCGCGGGCGGACTGATGACCACCGAGCCGATCGTGCTGCGCCCGGACTCCACGGTCGCGGACGCGCTGGCGCGGGTGCGCCAGCAGGACCTCTCGCCCGCGCTGGCCGCGCAGGTGTACGTGTGCCGGCCGCCGGACGAGACGCCGACCGGCAAGTTCCTGGGCACCGTGCACTTCCAGCGGCTGCTCCGGGACCCGCCGTTCACGCTGGTCAGCGCGCTGGTGGACAACGACCTGCCGCCGCTGGCCCCGGACACCCCGCTGCCTGCGGTGACGGGCTACCTGGCCGCGTACAACCTGGTCGCCGCGCCGGTGGTGGACGAGAGCGGCTCGCTGCTCGGCGCGGTCACGGTCGACGACGTCCTCGACCACCTGCTGCCGGAGGACTGGCGGGAGACGGACTTCCTGGCGGGCGCGGGCCATGGCTGAGCGCGAGCGGGAAAGGGACCGGGCCGAGCGGGAGCGGGGGCTGCCCCGCATCCGGCTCGACCTGCCGCGCGAGCGGCCGCTGCGGCTGCTCCCGGAGTACGACCCGGAGGCCTTCGGCCGGCTCTCGGAGCGGATCGCCCGCTTCCTCGGCACGGGCAGGTTCCTGGTCTGGATGACCCTGACGGTCATCGTCTGGATCGGGTGGAACGTGTTCGCGCCGGCCTCGCTGCGGTTCGACGAGTACCCGTTCATCTTCCTGACGCTGGCCCTGTCGCTGCAGGCCTCGTACGCCGCCCCGCTGATCCTGCTCGCGCAGAACCGGCAGGACGACCGGGACCGGGTCAACCTGGAGCAGGACCGCAAGCAGAACGAGCGGTCCATCGCCGACACCGAGTACCTGACCCGGGAGGTCGCGGCGCTGCGGATGCGCCTCGGCGAGGTCGCGACGCGGGACTGGATCCGCTCGGAGCTGCAGGACCTGCTGAAGGAGCTGGAGGAGCGGCAGGAGGAGCGGCACGGGGAGCGGCACGGAGAGCGGCGCGGTCTATTCCCGGCGGACGGCGACCGGCGGAGTGACGTACCCGACCGCTGAGATCCTTTCCAGGGCCGGTGGTCCGCGCCGTACCATCGTCGGTATGGCTACGGAAGACGCGGTGCTCGAAGCGCTGTCGACGGTGAACGACCCCGAGATCAACAAACCGATCACCGAGCTCGGCATGGTGAAGTCGGTGGAGATCGCCGACGACGGCAAGGTCGCCGTGACGGTCTACCTCACCGTCTCCGGCTGTCCGATGCGCGAGACGATCACCCAGCGCGTGACGGAGGCCGTCTCCCGCGTGGAGGGCGTCACCGGCGTGGACGTCTCGCTCGACGTGATGAGCGACGAGCAGCGCAAGGAGCTGGCGGCGGCGCTGCGCGGCACGACCGCGGAGCGCGAGGTGCCGTTCGCCAAGCCCGGTTCGCTGACCCGCGTGTACGCGGTCGCCTCCGGCAAGGGCGGCGTCGGCAAGTCCTCCGTGACCGTGAACCTGGCCGCGGCGATGGCCGCGGACGGCCTGAAGGTCGGCGTCGTCGACGCGGACATCTACGGCCACAGCGTGCCGCGGATGCTGGGCGCGGACGGCCGTCCGACGCAGGTCGAGAACATGATCATGCCGCCGTCGGCGAACGGCGTGAAGGTCATCTCCATCGGCATGTTCACCCCTGGCAACGCTCCGGTGGTGTGGCGCGGCCCGATGCTGCACCGCGCGCTGCAGCAGTTCCTCGCGGACGTGTACTGGGGCGACCTGGACGTCCTGCTGCTCGACCTCCCCCCGGGTACGGGCGACATCGCGATCTCGGTGGCGCAGCTGGTCCCGAACGCGGAGATCCTCGTCGTGACCACCCCGCAGCAGGCCGCCGCGGAGGTCGCCGAGCGGGCCGGCTCGATCGCGGTGCAGACGCACCAGAAGATCGTCGGCGTCGTCGAGAACATGTCCGGGCTGCCGTGTCCGCACTGCGACGAGATGGTCGACGTGTTCGGCACCGGCGGCGGCCAGAAGGTCGCGGACGGCCTGACGAGGACCACGGGCGCGACGGTGCCGGTCCTCGGCTCCATCCCGATCGACGTGCGCCTTCGCGAGGGCGGCGACGAGGGCAAGCCGGTCGTCCTGACCGACCCCGACTCCCCCGCCGGCTCCGCCCTGCGCTCCATCGCCGGCAAGCTCGGCGGCCGCCAGCGCGGCCTGGCAGGCATGAGCCTGGGCATCACCCCGCGCAACAAGTTCTGACGGCAGGTACGACGAAGGGCACCCCGATCCGGGGTGCCCTTCGTCGTACCTGCCGTCAGGCGTACGTGTTGAGGTCGGCGACTGCCGAGAAGCCCAGACCGTACGCGCTCATGCCCCTGCCGTACGCCCCCAGGTGCACCCCGGCGGACGTCGTCCCCGCCAGCACCCAGCCGAACTCCGACTCGCGGTAGTGGAACGGCATCGGCACCCCGTCCACCGGCAGCGACAGCGAGGACCACTCCGGGCCCTCCAGGTCGTCCGCCAGCTCGAACGCCGCCTCCGTCTGCTGGTCCAGCCAGTCGTTCCGCAGCGTGTGGTCCAGCTGGCCGGGCCAGGTGTACGCCAGGAGGCCGGAGCCGGCCAGCCACGCGGCCGAGGAGACCGTCGTGGCGTCCAGCACCCCCGTACCGTCCCCCGACCGCCGTACCGGGCTCGCGGCGACCGTCACGACCACGGCGAAGCGCTCCTTCTCCGCGCCTCCCGCGTCCGTCTTTATCGTCGGCTCGTCACCGTGGCCCAGCGAACCGTGCTGCACGGCCCCGTCGGCGGCCGTGCCGACCTGCATCAGCCAGCGCGGCCCGGTGAAGGCCTCGTCGAGCCCGTACCAGGCGAACGGGGCGCGCAGGAAGCCCTCGGCAGTACGCCGGGCAGCGGGCACCCCTTCCACCCGACTCGTCGTCTCCATCTCCGGCCGCCTCCTCGATCCTTCGTGTCCGCATCGGCGGACGACAGTCGAGGATATCCATCCCGCTCCGGCCGCCCGGGATTTGGCGGCCGAACGGGTGTGGGGTGTCAGGTGGCGTCGGGGTCGAACGCGGGGCGCGCGGGCGCGTCGTCGGTCTTCTTCAGCAGATCCGGCTTCGTGCCGTTCACGCTCCCCGCCGGGACGGACGGCGGCTCCGGCTCGGCGTCGCGGCTGTTCACCGCGTCCGCGACCTCGTTCATCTCCTTGCGGAGGTCGAAGGTGTCCCGCAGCTCCTTGAGCTCGCCGAGCTCGCCGCCCTCCTTGGAGAGCTGCTTGCGCAGGTACGTCTTCGGGTTGAGGTCCTCGAACTCGAAGTCCTTGAACTCGGGGCCCAGCTCGCTGCGGATGTCGTGCTTGGCGCTCTCGGAGAAGCTCCGGACCTTGCGGATGAAACCGGCGACGTCCTGGATGACCTTGGGAAGCTTGTCCGGGCCGAAAATGAGCACGGCGAGGACAACGAGCGCGGCGAGCTCGAGTATGCCGATGTCGTTGAACACCTTGCTGCTCCTTCAGGAGGTCCGGGCCCGGTCCAAGGTACCCGCCGAACCCGACGGCGCGGTACCTCCCGGTTTCCGCTGTGGTTGCCGCCGCATGACGATCAGGAGCCCTGCGCGGAACCGAGGGTCAACGTCCTGGTCTGCTCGGAACCGCCGCGCACCACGGTCAGGGCGAGCCGGTCGCCGGGCCGGTGGGCGCGGATCTTCACGATCAACTCCTCGCCGTTGTGGACGCGTTGGCCGTCGACCTTGGTGATGACGTCGCCGGGCCGGATTCCCGCCTGCGCGGCGGGGCCGCCAGGCGTGACGGACGGGGTGCCGTCCTTGCCCTTCTCGCCGACCCGCGCGCCGTCGCCGGTGTACTGCATGTCGAGGCTCACACCGATGACGGGGTGGGTGGCCTTGCCGGTGTTGATCAGCTCTTCGGCGACGCGCTTGCCCTGGTTGATCGGGATGGCGAAGCCGAGGCCGATGGAGCCGGCCTGGCCGCTGGTCGGGTTGTCGCCGTTGCCGGCGGCCCTTATGGCGCTGTTGATGCCGATGACCCGGGCCTTGGAGTCGACGAGCGGGCCGCCGGAGTTGCCGGGGTTGATGGGCGCGTCGGTCTGCAGGGCGTCGACGTAGCTGATGTCGCTGCCGTCGCCCTTCTCACCGCCGGCGGTGATCGGGCGCTCCTTGGCGCTGATGATGCCGGAGGTGACGGTGTTCTGGAGGTCGAACGGCGCTCCGATGGCGACGACGGGGTCGCCGACGCGGACGTTGTCGGAGTTGCCGAGCGGGAGGGGCTTGAGGTTCCTGACGCCCTTGACCTTGACGACGGCGAGGTCGTAGCCGCTGTCCTTGCCGACCAGGGTGGCCTCGGCGGTCTCGCCGCTGCTGAAGGTGACGGAGATGTCGCCGGCGCTGCCGGCGGGGTCGACGACGTGGTTGTTGGTGAGGATGTGGCCGCTGCCGTCGAGGACGAAGCCGGTGCCGGTGCCGGCGGAGCCGCCGCCCTTGACGTGGATGGTGACGACGCTGGGCAGCGCGCTGGCGGCGATGCCGGCGACGCTGTCGGGGGCGCGGCCGATGTCCTCGGAGCCGGCCTGCGGGAGCTCGACGGTGTTGAGCCCGCCGGTCCGCTCGATGTACGCGCCGACGCCTCCGCCGAGGATCCCGGCGGCCAGCACGAGCGCCAGCAGCCCGGCGCAGCCGACGCCACGCCGCTTCCTCTTGCCGTCGCCCGGCGCCTGGACAGCGGGACCGGCCCCCGGCGCACTCCAGGGGTCGTACCGCACCCAGGGGGAGGCGGGGGCTGCGGGGGCGGGCATGACGGGCGCGGGGACCGGCGCGGGACCGTGAGCGGACGCGGGGGCTGGGGCGTGGGCGTGTGCCTGCGCGGGCACGGCCGGGGCCTGCGGCGGTACGGCGGGACCCTGCGGCGGTACGGCGGGCCCTTGGGGCGGTCCGGCCAGGCCCTGGGCCTGCGGCGGTACAGCCGGGCCCTGGGCCTGCGGCGGTACGGCCGGGCCCTGGGGCGGTACGGGCCGCTGTACGGGCGGCGCGGGCGCCCAGGGCCCGGGTCCGCCGTAGGGCGGGGTGCTGTACTCGTCCGGCTCGTGCAGCGGCTGACCGGGCGCCCGGTAGGCCTCGGAGGCCGCGAGGGGAGCGGTCTCGCCGTGCGACGGCGCAGGCTGCGCCGGTACGGGAGCGGCGTCACCGCCCGGCTGCGCGGGCTCCGGCGCCGGTTGCGGAACGGTGGTCTCCACCGCGTCGCCGACCGCGGCCGGCTGGTCGGCGTCGACGACCGGCGCGGGCGCGGCCTCGGGGGCCGCTTCGGGAGCCGCGTCGGCGGGCTCCGCGTCGGCGACCGGCGCGGGCTCTGCTGCGTCGGTCGCTGCGGCCTGCTGGGCCGTCTCGTCGCTCGCGGGCGCGGGCTGCGCCGGGGCGGCGAGGGTGAAGTCGCCGTCCGGGTCGGTCGGCGCCGGGGCGTGCCCGCCCGGCGCCGGCTCCTCCTGGGTGGATATCACCGGGTCCGGTTCAGCGCCCGGTTCGGGCCTGCTCGCCGGGCGGCTCCACCACTTCGGCTTCCGGCCGGTGGTCTTCCCGTCTTCCATGCTCTCCCCGTCACAGCGTGTCCTGTCCCTGCCCCGAGGATTCAATCAGGTTCGGGTCAACGCCGGGACGCGAGCGGGTCGCTCGGGTGGCTCGGAGCCGTGAGACGGGTCGGTTCGGGGGTGTGGGTCGGGGGGACGGTGAACGCCGACTGGATCGCCGAGCCCGTGGGCCGTATCAGCGGAGACATCACAAGCAGCGGCGTGACCGGCGACTGGAACTGCACGCTCGACGCCGCGTTCAGCCGGGCGTCGTTGAGCCGGGCCGCGTTCAGCCGGGCCGCGTTCCACGGATCGGCGTTCAGCCGCGCCGCGTTGACCAGCATCGGGGCCGGCCGCTCCGCCGCGCCCCCGCGGCGGTCCTCGACGCCTTCGCCGACGCTCTGCGCGCCGCCGCCGGACCGCGCCGGCGACACCGACGCGCCCGCGCCCTCACCGCGCGCACCGGCCTCGACCGCCGCCTCCAGCGGCAGCGCGCCGCCGAGGGCGATGGCCGCGAAGGACACCGCACCGGCCGCCGCGAAGGCGAACCGGCGCCCGCGTCCCGCGCGGTCTTGGCCGGGCCGGGCGACCTCGTGGATCCGGAAGCCGGCCCGCGGGTCGACCGCCGCCGCGGTCGCGAAGCCGTTGCCGCCGAAGACACCGCCGCCGCCGAAGCCCTCGACGCCGTCCATCCCGTCGACCGGGCCGAAGGGGCCGCGGAGGCCGCCGCCCCCGCTACCGCCTGGGTCGCCCGGTCCGCCGGGCAGTCCTTGAAGGCGCGCCAGAAGCCCTTCGGACGGCGGCGGCGGCGCGGTCTGCGCGAACACGTTCTTCAGGGTGCGCTGCGCGTCGGCCTCGGCCTTGCAGCGGGCGCAGGTGGCGAGATGCGCGAGCACCCGCTCGCGCGCGTCATGACCGAGCTCGCCGTCGACGAGCGCGGCGAGCCGGTCCCCGAGGTGGTGTTCCACGGGGGTGGGACCTACGGGACTGGAGCTGCTCACGCGGTTCCGCCCTCCCAGCCGACGACGGCGGTCGGCGCCGTCGCCGCGTACGCCCGCTCCGCCCGGGCCTCCGGGGAGCGGTGCTGCAGGGCCTTGCGCAGGTGGGAACGGCCGCGGTGGATCCGGCTGCGGACGGTGCCCAGCTTCACGCCGAGCGTCGCGGCGATCTCCTCGTACGAGAGCCCCTCGATGTCACAGAGGACGACCGCGGCGCGGAACTCGGGCGCGAGGGTGTCCAGCGCCTGCTGCACGTCCGCGTCGAAGTGGGTGTCGTTGAACGCCTGCTGCGGGGACGGCTCGCGGCTCGGCAGCCGCTCCGCCGCGTCGTCGCCGAGCGCGTCGAACCGGATGCGCTGCTTGCGGCGGACCATGTCCAGGAACAGGTTCGTGGTGATGCGGTGCAGCCAGCCCTCGAAGGTGCCCGGCGTGTACGTGGACAGCGAGCGGAAGACGCGGACGAAGACCTCCTGGGTGAGGTCCTCGGCGTCGTGTTGGTTGCCGGTGAGGCGGTAGGCGAGGCGGTAGACCCGACCACTGTGCGTGCTGACGATCTCCTCCCACGTGGGCGGAGTCCACGCCTGGGCGTCCGCGTCCGATGCGAAGGTCGCGGTGGTGGGTGCGGAGTCGTCGGTGCGGAAACGGTCAGCGGTCTCGGTCACGGATTTCGGCTCACCCGCCGACCTGAGAAGACGCCGAAGCAGTCCTCCCCGATCCACAGGCGCAGCCGCACCTCCCCTGTCGGCTCTGGTGGTGTCCAGTGGAGCCCCTACCATAGCCACCTCGCCCGTTAGCTCCGGATAAGAATCTTTACGCGAATTTGGGACCGGCTCGCAGGTCGTCGCCGTCGGTGCCATCCCGTACCCCCCCGTTCGCGCGGTTCTCTCGCGCGTCCCTCTCTGTCCCTTATGAACGCCCGGTCCCATCTGCGGGTTCCCGGGCACAGCGGATACAGTCACCGTTGCGCCAACTACGGGGACAGGAGAGGGCCATTACCGCCAACCGGCAGACGAGCTGGGCGTTCGCCGACGCCTTTGTCGCCGAGGACGAAGCGCTGCGCTGGGCCCGTGACCGGGCCCGGGAGGCAGCGCTGCCCTCGGTGTCGCCGTCTACCGGCGCCGTGCTGCGGCTGCTCGCCGCGACGGCGGACGCGAAGGCCGTGGCGGAGATCGGCACCGGCACCGGCGTGTCGGGGATCTATCTGCTGCAGGGGATGCGGCCGGACGGGGTCCTGACCACGGTGGACCTGGAGCCGGAGCGGCAGCAGTTCGCGAAGACGGCGTTCCGCGCGGCGGGCTTCGCCGGGAACCGGGCGCGTTTCATCCCCGGCCGCGCGCTGGACGTGCTGCCGCGGCTCGCGGACGGCGGGTACGACCTGGTGTTCTGCGACGGCGACCGGCTGGAGTGCCTGGACTACCTCGCTGAATCGTTGCGCCTGCTGCGCCCGGGCGGCCTGGTCTGCTTCGAGGGCATGTTCGCGGAGGGCCGCACGGTGGACTCGGCGGCGCAGCCGGCGGAGGTGCTGCGGGTGCGGGAACTGCTGCGGGCGATACGCGAGAGCCAGGAACTGCTGCCGTCGCTGCTGCCGGTGGGCGACGGGCTGCTCTGCGCGGTACGGCGTCCCTAGGACGATCCGGCCCACCGCCCAGGACGATCCGCCCGACCGCCTCAGACACCGCACCGCCCCGGCGCGGTCCTGGGGACCGTGCCGGGGCGGTGCGAAATCGGGGGCGCGTTTCGCGTCAGCCGACGACCTTCTTCAGGGCGTCGCCGAGTGCATCGGCCTCGTCCGGAGTCAGCTCGACGACAAGCCGACCGCCGCCTTCGAGCGGAACGCGCATGACGATGCCCCGCCCCTCCTTGGTCACCTCGAGCGGGCCGTCGCCCGTCCGCGGCTTCATGGCCGCCATGCTCGTTCCCCTTCCTGAAACCAGCTCATCGTCGCCGACGGCTGCCCCGGAGGAGCACGCGTCACCGGCATCGAACACATTGCTTCCTGGTCATTATCCCGCATCAACGGACCCGATGACCAACATCGGACTGCATCGCTTCCGCAACGCGCTCTCGCAAAACCGTCCATTTCGGCGAACGGCCTGCGATACTTCGCCGCCCTGGCTCCCGGACGGCGCGCCGAATCTTTGACACAGCTCACATGTTCCATGGGGGCAGAACTCCGCCATGCTGGTCGGATCAGCGATCAACGATGACCGTCCGAAGGGGATCTGCCATGGCCGACACCGTCCTGTACGAGGTGAGCGACGGGCTCGCCACCATCACGCTCAACCGGCCCGAGGCCATGAACGCGATGAATGTGGCTGCGAAGGTGGCGCTCCGGGACGCGGCGGAGGCGGCCGCGGCCGATTCGGCCGTTCGGGCGGTGCTGCTGACGGCGACGGGCCGGGCGTTCTGCGTGGGGCAGGACCTGAAGGAGCACGTGGGCCTGCTGCTCGCGGCCCACGAGTCCGGCGCGACCGAGGTGATGAGCACGGTGCGTGAGCACTACAACCCGATCACGCGGGCCCTGGCCGGCATGAAGAAGCCGGTGGTGGCGGGCGTGAACGGTGTCGCGGCGGGGGCGGGCTTCGGCTTCGCGCTGGCGGCGGACTACCGGGTGGTGGCGGACACCGCGTCGTTCAACACGTCCTTCGCGGGTGTCGCGCTGACGGCGGACTCGGGCATGTCGTGGACGCTGCCGCGGCTGATCGGCGCGAGCCGGGCGTCGGACCTGCTGCTGTTCCCCCGGTCGATCACGGCGCAGGAGGCGTACGAGCTGGGCATCGTGAACCGCCTGGTCCCCGCGGCGGACCTCGCCAAGGAGGCGGAGGCGGTCGCGCGCACCCTGGCGGAGGGCCCGACGGTCTCGTACGCGGCGCTGAAGGAGTCCCTGGCCTACGGGGCGGACCACTCCCTCGACGAGGCTCTGGAGAAGGAGGACGAGCTCCAGTCCAAGGCGGGCGCGTCGGAGGACCACACGATCGCGGTGCGGGCCTTCCTGGCGAAGGAGAAGCCGAAGTACCTGGGCCGCTGACGCGAGGCTCCGCTCCCGCCCCGCCCCTGCCGGGGCGGGGTGACGCGGCGCGGCGCCCGTCAGCGCATCGCGCAGTCTTCGAGGTGGTCGTTGACCAGGCCGCAGGCCTGCATCAGGGCGTAGGCCGTGGTGGGGCCGACGAAGCGGACGCCCTGCTTCTTGAGGGCCTTCGACAGGGCCGTCGACTCCGGCGTCACCGCCGGGACGTCGGCCAGGGTGCGCGGCGCGGGGCGGCCGGGCTCGGGGGCGTGGGACCAGATCAGGGCGTCCAGGTCACCGGGTGCCCAGGTCGCCAGGAGCTTCGCGTTCGCCAGGGTGGCGTCGATCTTCGCGCGGTTGCGGATGATGCCCTCGTCCGCCAGCAGCCGCTCCCTGTCCGGCTCCCCGAAGCGCGCCACCTCCGCGATCCGGAAGCCCTCGAAGGCCTTCCGGAAGCCCTCGCGCCGGCGCAGGATCGTGATCCACGACAGGCCCGACTGGAACGCCTCCAGGCACAGCCGCTCGAAGAGCGCGTCGTCGCCGCGGACCGGCTTGCCCCACTCCTCGTCGTGGTACGCGACGTAGTCCTCCGCCGACAGCCCCCACGGGCAGCGGAGCCGGCCGTCGGGGCCCGCGATCGACATGCCGTCCTCCGTCACCGCTCGTCCTCCCCGCCCGGCTTCTTGAACAGGTCCGGGCGCGACACCGCCTGCGCCTGCGCGCCGGCCAGCGCCGCCTCCAGCTCCGCGATCCGGGCGTCCCGCTCCGCCAGCTCCGCGCCCAGCCGGGCCAGTACGTCGTCCACGTCCGCCATCCGGTAGCCGCGCGCCGCCACCGGCAGCCGCAGCGCCTCGACGTCCGCCCGGCCCACCGGCCGCGTCTCCGGCAGCGGATCCACCAGGCCCTCCGGCGCGGCCTCGGGCAGCACCTCACCGTCGCCGCCGCCGACCACCACCAGGGTGACCGCCGCGACGACCACGACCATCGCTACAGCCAAGAACCAGAACACAGCGCGCCTCTCCCGGTGTGGAATTCGTCCCGTGCCGATCGTGCCATGCGCCGCCGACAGCTAGGGTCGCAGGCGAAGAGACCTGAGGGACGAGGGAGGACAAAGGGGATGCTGCGCTTGGGGCGGCGGGAATTCGGGCCGCACGAGCCGGTGATCATGGCGATCGTCAACCGGACCCCGGATTCGTTCTACGACCAGGGCGCGACCTTCCGCGACGAGCCCGCGCTCGCCCGTGTCGAGCAGGCCGTAGCCGAGGGCGCGGCGATCATCGACATCGGCGGCGTCAAGGCCGGTCCCGGCGAGGAGGTCACCGCCGAGGAGGAGGCGCGCCGCACCGTCGGCTTCGTCGCCGAGGTGCGGCGGCGTCACCCCGATGTCGTCATCAGCGTCGACACCTGGCGGCACGACGTCGGCGCGGCCGTCTGCGAGGCCGGGGCGGACGTGCTGAACGACGCGTGGGGCGGCGTCGACCCGCGGCTCGCGGAGGTCGCCGCGCGGTACGGAGCGGGGCTCGTGTGCACGCACGCGGGCGGCGCGGAGCCGCGTACGCGGCCGCATCGCGTGGAGTACGAGGACGTCATGGCCGACATCCTGCGCGTCACGCTGGGCCTGGCCGAGCGCGCCGTCGAACTCGGCGTACGGCGGGACGGGATCATGATCGATCCCGGTCACGACTTCGGGAAGAACACGCGGCACAGCCTGGAGGCGACGCGGCGGCTGGGCGAGATGACGGAGACCGGGTGGCCGGTGCTCGTGTCGCTGTCCAACAAGGACTTCGTCGGGGAGTCGATCGACCGCCCGGTGAAGGAGCGGGTGGTGGGCACGCTCGCGACGACGGCGGTCTCCGCGTGGCTGGGGGCGCAGGTGTACCGGGTGCACGAGGTGGCGGAGACCCGGCAGGTGCTGGACATGGTGGCCGCGATCGCGGGACACCGTGAGCCCGCCGTGGCGGGGGGGGGGGGGGGGGGGGCCCCCCCCCCCCCCCCCCCCCCCCCCCCCCTACCTGCCCGTTTCCTTCGACACCAGGGCGACCGCCTCTTCCACGTCGTCCGTGACGTGGAAGAGGAGGAGGTCCTTCTCGGAGGCCTTGCCGCCGGCGACGACCGAGTCGCGGAGCCAGTCGACCAGGCCCTTCCAGTACTCCGTGCCGAAGAGGACGATCGGGAAGCGGGTGACCTTGCGCGTCTGGACGAGGGTGAGCGCCTCGAAGAGTTCGTCCAGGGTGCCCAGCCCGCCCGGCAGGACGACGAAGCCCTGCGCGTACTTCACGAACATCGTCTTGCGGACGAAGAAGTACCGGAAGTTGACGCCGATGTCGACGTGCGGGTTGAGCCCCTGCTCGAAGGGCAGCTCGATGCCGAGGCCGACCGAGATGCCCTTGGCCTCCCGCGCCCCCTTGTTCGCCGCCTCCATCGCGCCCGGGCCGCCGCCCGTGATCACCGCGAAGCCGGCCTCGACCAGCGCCTGGCCCAGCCGGACGCCGGCCTCGTACTCGGGCGAGTCCGGCCGGGTGCGGGCCGAGCCGAAGACGCTGATCGCGCTCGGCAGTTCCGCGAGGGCGCCGAAGCCCTCCACGAACTCGGACTGGATGCGCATGACCCGCCAGGGATCGGTGTGCACCCACTCGGAGTCGCCCTCGGTGTCCAGCAGCCGCTGATCCGTCGTTCCCGGCACGATCTGCTCGCGGCGCCGCAGCACCGGACCGAGTCGCTGCTCCTCCGGCTTCGACGCGCCTTCGGGCATAGCCATGGCCTGCTCCCTCCACCGATGTTGCCGATGTTGTGCGGTCAGCGTAGGTCGCCGCAGGTGACAAAAAGCGAAATTACGGCAGTCAGGCAGTCAGCCAGTCGTGGAGGCGTGCCTCGCAGTGCCGGATCTTGTCCACGTGCACATGCTCGTCGCGCTTGTGCGCGTACAGAGGGTCACCGGGCCCGTAGTTGACCGCGGGCACCCCCAGGGCGCTGAAGCGGGCCACGTCGGTCCAGCCGAACTTGGGCTTCGCCGCCCCGCCGACGGCCTTCATGAACGCCTGCGCGGCCGGGTGGGAGAGGCCGGGGAGCGCGCCGGGGCTGTGGTCGTCGATCACGAACTCGGCGATGCCGCAGTCCGCGAACACCTCGCGGACGTGCGCCTCCGCCTCCTCCATGGAGCGGTCGGGCGCGTAGCGGAAGTTGACCGTGACGGTGCACGCGTCGGGGATGACGTTGGTGGCGACGCCGCCGTTGACGAGCACGGCGTTGAGGCCCTCGCGGTACTCCAGTCCGTCGATCACGCGCTTCTGCGGCTCGTACGCGGCGAGGCGGGCGAGGATCGGGGCGGCGGCGTGGATGGCGTTGGAACCCATCCAGGAGCGCGCCGAGTGGGAGCGCTCGCCCTCCGTGCGCAGGTGGACCCGGAGCGTGCCCTGGCAGCCGCCCTCGACCTCGCCGACGGAAGGCTCCAGGAGGATCGCGAAGTCGCCCTCCAGCCAGTCGGGGTGGGCCTCGGCCACATGCCCGAGGCCGTTGAGGTGGGCGGCGACCTCCTCGTTGTCGTAGAAGACGAAGGTGAGGTCGCGGTTGGGCTCGGGGACGGTGGCGGCGATGCGGAGCTGTACGGCGACGCCGGACTTCATGTCGCTGGTGCCGCAGCCCCACAGGACGCCGTTCTCGTCGAGCCGGGACGGCACGTTGTCGGCGATCGGGACGGTGTCGATGTGGCCGGCGAGGACGACGCGCTCGGCGCGGCCGAGGTGGGTGCGGGCGACGACGTTGTTGCCGTACCGGTCGACGGTGAGGTGCGGGAGGGCCCGCAGGGCCTCCTCGATCGCGTCCGCCAGCGGCTTCTCCGTCCCGCTGACGGAGGGGAAGTCGACGAGGGCGGCGGTGAGGGCCGGGCCGTCGAGGGTGAGGTCCAGGGCGCCGCCCTGTCCGGTGCGGTCGGTGTCGGTCATCGTCTCTGCCTCGCCATCTGCCATGCGCATGCAGTCGACCCTAACGCGCCCGCCCCCGCGGTTCCCGCGCTGCTCATGCCGTGATACGGACGGGGTGGCGGGGCCGTAACCGGACTCCAGTACGGTGGGCCCGTGCCCGAGACCGCCCCCACTTCCGCGTCCTCCGGTCGCCGGCCCCGTCGCCGCGGCCGTCTCGCCCGATTCACGGCCGCGTTGGCCGTGCTGACCGGGCTGGCCGCGTATGTGGCCGTCCACTACGCGACGGGCGGCAAAGGCGCGCCGCGGTGCAGTGTGGGCAGCGGCGCGAACATGTACGAGTTCTCCCCCGAGCAGGCGTCGAACGCGGCGACGATCTCCGCCGTGGGCACGACCCGAGGACTGCCCGAGCGGGCCGTCACCATCGCGCTGGCGACCGCGCTGCAGGAGTCGGCGCTGCGCAACATCCAGCACGGCGACCGGGATTCGCTGGGCCTGTTCCAGCAGCGCCCGTCGATGGGCTGGGGAACGCCGGAGCAGATCCTCGACCCCGTCTACTCCTCCGGGAAGTTCTACGAGCACCTGGAGGACGTACCGGGGTACTCGCGGCTGCCGCTGACGGTGGCGGCGCAGAAGGTGCAGCGCAGCGGGTTCCCGCAGGCGTACGCGAAGCACGAGCCGGACGCGACGCTGCTGGCGGCGGCGCTGACGGGGCGCTCGGGGGCGTCGCTGTCGTGCACGGCGCGCCCGTCGGACGGCCGCGCCGGAGACCCGGCGCAGGTCCGGGACGAACTCGTGCGCGCCTTCGGCAAGGACCTGAAGCCCACGGTCCCGCCCCGCACGGGCGCGGGCCGCAACGCGGCGGGCGCTCAGCCGCAGGCGGTCGTGACGGTCCCGGTCCGCGAGACGTCCGTCCCGGCGGACCAGCGCGGCTGGGAGCTCGCCAACTGGGCGGTCGCCCGCGCGGAGTCCCTGCGCATCCAGGAGGTCGCGTACGCGGGCCGAGTCTGGCGCGCGACGGACGTCTCCGGCACCTGGACAAAGGCCCAGACCACCGCCACCCCCCTCGACGAGGTCCACATCCGCGTCGCCCCGTAGTCCGGCGCATCTCGCCCCGAAGATCGTCGCACCAGCCCGCACACACCCGTGCGAGGGGTCACCCCTGCGGGTATTCCGGTGGGGACCCCGGAGTCGTGTCGGGCGTGGGGTTCTTGGGGGTGGCGTGGGGGGCTCGGAGGCTTGGCGTCCCGCCGGGTAAACGGTTCCGCCGGGGGTGGCGGGGGCATGTGCTTCGTCCGGGTTTCCGTGCGTCCGATAATGCGACGCGTTACCAAGTCTTTACATTGGGTCGCCGCAACCTCTCCCTCCCCCGGGGCTGTTGATCCCTGCGACAAGCACGTCCCCTCGTCGAAGGAGCAACATGTCCCTCCCCCTGAGCCGTCGGATCGCCCGTGCCGCGCTGCTGGTCGCCGCGGGAGCCGCGCCCGTGATCGGTGCGGCCGGTGTCGCGGGCGCCGCGGAGCTGCCCGGGGCCGGTGGGCTGGCCGGGCTGACGCAGCTCGACCCGAGCAGCGCCGCCTCGACCGTCGGTGGTGCCACCGACGCCGCCGCCCCGCTCGCGCAGGAGGCCACCGGCGACGCCGCCGGGGGTGCCGGGGAGCTCGTCGGCGGCGCGCAGGACAAGCTGCCCACCGACAGCCTGCCGACCGACAAGCTGCCCACCGGCGGCCTGCCCACCGGCAGCCTGCCCGGCGGTGGCCTGCTCGGCTGAGCCACGAGACACCGGAAGGGCCCGGGAGGCGGTCACCGCCTCCCGGGCCCTCGTCGTGTCAGGGGCCTACGCGCCCAGCCGCTTCACCGCCGCCGCCACGCGCTCGTCCGTCGCCGTGAACGCGACCCGTACGAACCGCTCCCCGGCCTCGCCGTAGAAGTCGCCCGGCGCGACGAGGATGCCCAGCTCCGCCAGGTACGCCACCGTGTCCCAGCACGGTTCGTCCCGCGTCGCCCACAGGTACAGGCTCGCCTCGCTGTGCTCGATGCGGAAGCCGTGCGCCTCCAGCGCCGCCCGCAGCGCCGCGCGCCGGGCCGCGTACCGCTCCCGCTGTTCCGCCACGTGCGCGTCGTCGCCGAGCGCGGCCACCGTCGCGGCCTGCACGGGCGCGGGCGTCATCATCCCGCCGTGCTTGCGGATCTGGAGGAGTTCGGCGAGCACCGCCGGGTCGCCCGCGATGAACGCCGCCCGGTAGCCCGCCAGGTTGGAGCGCTTGGAGAGCGAGTGGACGGCCACGATGCCCTCGTACGAGCCGCCGCTCACGTCCGGGTGCAGCACCGACACCGGGTCGGCCTCCCAGCCCAGCTCCAGGTAGCACTCGTCGGAGAAGACCAGCACGCCGTGCTCCCGCGCCCACGCGACGATCCGGGTCAGCTCGTCCTTCGGCAGCACCTTCCCCGTGGGGTTCGACGGGGAGTTGAGCCACAGCAGCTTCAGGCCCCGCGGGTCCAGCTCCGTGGGGTCGTCGTAGACGACCGGCTCCGCGCCGCACAGCCGCGCGCCGACCTCGTACGTCGGGTACGCGAGCCTCGGGTAGGCCACCTTGTCGCCCGCGCCGAGCCCGAGCTGGGTCGGCAGCCAGGCCACCAGTTCCTTCGAGCCGACCACCGGCAGCACGTTCTCGTGCCCGAAGCCGGCCGCGCCGAGCCGCCGCTCGCACCAGCCGCTGATCGCGTCGCGCAGCGCGGCCGTGCCCCACACCGTGGGATAGCCCGGCGAGTCCGCGGCCGCCACCAGGGCCCGCTGGATCAGCGCCGGCACCGGGTCGACCGGCGTGCCGACGGAGAGGTCGACGATGCCGTCGGCGTGCGCCTGGGCGGTCTTCTTGTACGGCTCCAGTTTGTCCCAGGGGAACACGGGAAGCCGGGACGAGACGCGGGACGGAACAGCGGACACGGTGCTCACTTTCTCGTGCGTACGAAAACGCCGCGGTCCCGCACGGAGGACACACCGTGCGGGACCGAGGGCTAGAGATCAGCCGTTCTGCGGCGGCAGAGCGGCGATGAAGGGGTGGTCACGCTCGATGAGGCCGAGCTTCGAGGCGCCACCGGGCGAACCGAGGTCGTCGAAGAACTCGACGTTCGCCTTGTAGTAGTCCTTCCACTCCTCAGGAGTGTCGTCCTCGTAGAAGATCGCCTCGACCGGGCAGACCGGCTCACAGGCCCCGCAGTCGACGCATTCGTCCGGGTGGATGTACAAGGACCGCTGGCCCTCGTAGATGCAGTCGACGGGGCACTCCTCGATGCACGCCTTGTCCTTCACGTCGACACAAGGCTGCGCGATGACGTAAGTCACGCTGTCGTTCCTCCTCGGTAGGGCTGTCTGCGCGGGAGCGCGGCGTCGTCGATGCCCGCCCCTAGTATCGCCGTTCTTGGAGACGATCCGAACAGGAGGGGCGGAGAGAGCCGTGGAATTCACCGGCGGAGGACTGCTCGCTATCCGTATTACCGGTTCTGACGTGGGGAAACGCGTCTCTGTCCGGTATCTGACACACGGCCCGGCGACGGCGGCGACCTTCGCTGACGCCGTGGGTGTTCTCGTATCGTGGGACGCCGGTGTGCTGGTGATCACACGACGGACCGGCGAGAGCGTCCGCATCCCGGAATCCTCGCTGGTCGCGGGCAAGGTCGTGCCCCCCGGCGCTACCCGTCGCAGGGGCCCCGCCACCTCCTTCGCCGAGCTCGCGTGGGTCACCGCGCGGGCCTGGCAGCCGGTGGAGAGCGAGCCGCTCGGCGAGTGGACGCTGCGGGCCGCCGCCGGGTTCACCCGGCGGGCCAACTCGGTGCTCCCTCTCGGGGATCCGGGCATGGAGCTGGACGCGGCGCTGGCACGGGTGCGCGACTGGTACGCGGCGCGGGACCTGCCCGCGTTCGTGCAGGCCGCGACCGGTGCGGAGAGCACGCAGGAGCTGCTCTGCGCGGAGCTGGAGAAGCGCGGCTGGGTCCGGGAGGTCTCGGCGCAGGTGTGGACCGGCGGGCTCGCGCCCGTCGCGGACCTGGACGCGGACGTCTCCGAGGTCCGGCTCGACCGGGACGTCGACGAGGCGTGGCTCCAGCGCTACCAGCGGTTCGGAGTGCCCGGACCCCATGTGCTCCAGGTACTGCGCGGCGGCCCGAGTGTGTGGTTCGCATCCGTACCGGGCACGGGACCCATACCGGCGGCGATCGGGCGTTGTGTGGTCGACGGCCGCTGGGCCGGATTCATGGCGGTGGAGGTCGCACCCGAGTACCGCCGGCAGGGTCTGGCCACGGCGGTGATGACGGCGCTCGCCCGGCGGGCGCTGGACGAGGGCGCGTCGGCGGCCTGGCTCCAGGTGGAGTCGGAGAACGACGGCGGGCAGGCGATGTACGCGGGGATGGGCTTCCAGGTCCATCACCACTACCACCACTACCGAGCGGGCGAGGGCGGTCAGGGGTGACCGGGTGACCGACTGGGGTCGCGAGTTCGCGGAGGAGGCCCGGACCGAGCGTCCGGACCTCACCCGGCTGTGCCTGCTGCTCGGCGCGGCCTGCGATCCGCTCGCCACGCAGCGGGACCTCGACGAGGCGGACGTGGAGCTGGACCGGCTCGCCGGGCTGCTGCCGTACGGGGCGCGCGCCCCGCAGGCCTGGGCGGCGGTCCTCGCCGAGGTGCTCGGCGAGCGGGAGGGCTTCCACGGCCTGTCCACGGACTACCAGCGGCTGGAGTCCTCGCTGCTGCACCACGTACTGCGGCGGCGGCGCGGGCTGCCGATCCTGCTGTCGGTGATCTGGCTGGAGGTGGCGCGGCGGGCCAAGGCCCCGGTGTACGGGATCGCCCTGCCCGGCCACTTCGTCGTCGGCCTCGGCGACCCGCTCGCCCCGCTGCAGGACCAGGTCCTCGCGGACCCCTTCGCCGGCGGCCGCGAGATGACCGGCCGGGACGCCGAGCTGCTTGTGGCCGGGGCGACCGGCGAGACGCTGGACCCGTCCATGCTGCTGCCGGCCGACCCGCTGGACATCGTCCGCCGCATCCTGAACAACATCCGCGCCTGGGCCGCGCCGCGCCCGGAACGCTCCGACGTCGCCCTCATCGCCCTGGACCTCCAGCTGCTCCTCCCCTCGCACCCGGCCCGGCTCCGCTACGAGCGCGCCGAACTCCTCGTCCAGCGCGGCGACTTCCTCGGGGGCGCGGCGGAACTGGAGCTGTACGCGGACGTCGTCGCCGCGATCGAGCCGACCGCCGCGGACCGCATCCGCAGCCGCGCGAAGGCGGCCCGGGCGATGCTGAACTAGCGAGGGCGCCCCGCCGGCCGGCCAGGGGCCCTCGCCACCGGTCTCGCCACCGGTCTCAGCGGCGGCCCAGGAACTCCGTGACCCGGGTGAAGCCCTCCGCGCCGTAACCCAGCGCCATGGTGCGGCGGGCGAGCCCCTCGGCGGCCCGCATCACGCTCGCGTCGATGCCGTGGCCCTCGGAGGCGTGCACGATGTGCGCCATCGTCGCCACTGTGGAGCTCAGCCGGCTGCCCTCGCCGGAGAAGGCGCCGCTCTCCACGTCGTCGGCGAGCTGCCCGAACAGCGGCGGCAGGATCGCGCCGATGCCCTGTGCGAACGGAGCCAGTTCGGTCGGCTTGATTCCCTCCGCGCCCGCCACGGCGAGGGCGTGCGCGTAGCCGGTCATCGACGTCCAGAAGATGTCGAGCAGCGCGATGTCGTACGCGGCGGCCCGGCCGATGTCCTCGCCGAGGTGGGTGTGGGTACCGCCCAGGGCGTCGAGGACCGGGCGCTGCGCGCGGTACAGCTCCTCCGGGCCGCTGTGGATGAACACCGCGTCGGGCGTGCCGATCGTCGGCGTCGGCGTCATGATCGCGCCGTCCAGATACGCGATGCCGTGCTCGGCGGCCCAGCGTCCGGTGTCGCGGGCCCGCTCCGGGGTGTCCGCGGTCAGGTTCACCAGCGTGCGGCCCTTGAGCCCGGCGGTGACCGCGCCCTGGCGCAGCACGGCGTCCGCGGCGTCGTAGTCGACCACGCAGACCACGGTGAGCGGACTGGCGGCGACGGCCTCCGCGGCGCTGTCGGCCCCGACGGCGCCCTGCTCGATCAGCTCGCGGTCCCGGCCGGGGGTGCGGTTCCACACGGTGGTGCGCACCCCGGCGGCCACGAACGCGCCGGCCAGCGCCCGGCCCATGGGGCCGAGTCCGATCACGGTGACGGCGGAAGGGGAAGAAGACATGGCGGAACTCCCTTGTAAGGAAAGACGAATGAGAAAGCGTGCAGGTGCACGGGACGACCGGGGAACGGGGAGAACGCATGGCGCGCAGCAGGGCCCAGGACACCGAGGTGTGTGGAGTGAGCGCGGCCGTCGCGGTGATCGACGGCAAGTGGAAGACGCTGCTGCTCTGGCTGCTCGAATCCGGCCCGCAGCGGCCCGGCGAACTGCGCCGGACAATCTCCGGGATCAGCGAGAAGGTGCTGACCCAGGCGTTGCGGGAGATGGAGTCGGACGGTCTGGTGCACCGCGAGGTGCACGACGTGATGCCGCCGAAGACCGTCTATTCGCTGACCGGCGAGGGCCGCGAACTCTCCGTGGCGCTGGCTCCGTTGTCCGACTGGGGCCACCGCCGTCTGGACCGGCTCGCCGGGGAGCGCGCCGCGTCCTGAGGCGTCCGGGACCGACGCCGCGTCCGTCTCCTTTCCGTGCCGTTCCCTCGGACGCCTTCAGCCTCTCCCGGGGCAGCACGGGGCGACAAGTACCCACAAAAAAGTGGGTACTTGGGTGGTGCGGCTAGCGCACGTCCGCCTCGACGGCGTCCTTGATGCGCTGCCCGAAGGCCGGGGCGTCCTTGCGCGCCGCGCCGAGGGCGAGGCCCACCAGCAGCTTGCCGACGCCGTGGCCCTCCAGGACGTTGTGGATGCGGACCCTGGTCCCGCCGTCGGGCAGCGGTTCGAGGTCGTAGCCGCCCTCGTCGGCCGTCACGAGGTTCTTCGACACCTCGGCCCAGCGCATCGACCGCGGCGGGTCGAAGGCGGTGACGCGGAACGTCCGCGAGGTCTTCATCCCGGCGTCCTTCACCTTGCTGCGGAACACCGTGCCGACCGCCGTCGGCGACTCCGGGACCCGCTCGATCTCGAGCACCCGGGGGCTGAACCGCGGGTCGTTGCGCCCGTCGGCGAGATACGCGAACACCTCGTCGATGTTCCGGCCGACGTCGACCGTCGCCTCGAACTGTCCGGACATGCCACTCCTCGTCGGGGTCGCGCCCGCCCGGCACCCCGGGCGGCTCCTTCCAGAGTGGACGGCCCGCCTGCGGCGCGCACCCCGGAGGGGTCGGACGGCGGACCGGCCGGGCGGACACTCCCGGGGTCCCTCCCCCGGACGGAGCCGGAAGAATTCACGTACGCCGAGGGAACGTTTCGCGCGGCCGGCTCCTCCACAGGGCGACGGAATCCCATCGCCGACGCAGGAGGACCCATGACGTACCGACCCGCCACCGCCGCCGCCACCGCCGCCCCGACCCGCGCCGCCGCGCTCGTCGCTTCGGTGCTCACCGCGGACGCCGTGCTCCATCTGTACTGGACGACGGGAGCGACATGGCCCGCGGCCGACGGCACGAGCCTGTCCCACGCGGTTCTCGGGACGGACGTGCCGTTCACCCCACCGATCCTGCTTCCTCTCGCGGCACTGCTCCTGACCGCCGCCGCCTTCGTCCTCGCCTGCTCCCGCCGGCCCCGCCCTCTGCTGCTCCGCCTCGGCACCCTGGCCGTGGCCGCGGGCCTCTCGCTCCGCGCCGCGGCCGGGGTCTACTGGCTGGTCGCCAAGGAGACCGGCACGACCTTCCACTGGCTCAACCTCGCCGTCTACACCCCGCTGTGCGTGCTCCTGGCCGTCGCGACCGTGCGCGTGGCGCGGTGGAAGGATGCGACCCGTGCCCGATGAACGATCCGACGAGCGGACGGTCCGGCTCGTGCGAGCCGCCCAGCGTGGCGACACTCTCGCCATGGCCGAGCTCCTGGACGTGCTCGCCCCGTACGTGAGCCGCGTCTGCACCCCCATCGCCCTGAGCCAGGGCGCGGACGCCGCGCAGGAGGCCCTCGTGGCGGTCTTCCGGTCGCTGCGCACGCTGAAAGAGCCGGCCGCACTGCACGGCTGGGTCCGTGCCATCGCCGTACGGGAGGCGATTCGCACCGCGCACCGCGCCGCCCGCACCGTTCCGGCCGATCTCAGCACGCTCCCCGCCCGCGGCGACCCCCAACTCTCCGCCGACATCAGGGACGTACTGGACCGGCTCTCCCCCGAGCACCGTGCGGTGCTGGTGCTGCGTGACGTCGAGGGCCTGGACGAGCGCACCGCCGCCGCCCTGCTCGGCGTGCGCGCCGGCACCCTCAAGTCGCGGCTGCACCGGGCCCGCAACACCTTCCGGAAGGCGTGGACGTCATGAACGAGCCCTGGCCACTCACCGACCTCGACCACGTCCGCCGCCTGCACGCCTTGGCCGGCGGTGTTCGCGGCGCCCACGTGACCGAGGCGTACGTCGACGCCTCCTTCGAACGGGTCTGGGCCCTGCTGGGCGACCTGGAGGGCGGCTTCGGGCAGGTCGTGCCCGACATGCGGCGGCTGCGCGTCGTCCGCCGGCAAGGAGAGCACGTGGAGGCACTGGCGCGCAGCGGCTACGGGATGCGGGCGCGGCTGCGGGGGGTGCAGAGGCCCGGCTGGTGCTGGCTGCAGAGCCGGTTCCTGCTGATCGGCGTGGCCGCGGCGCCGGAAGGCCCGGGCACTCGGGTGGCGTTCACCGGCGGCGTGCGCCTGCCGGCCCGGGCCGCCCTGATCCCCCTGGGCGTACGCCGCGAGGGCAGCCGCAGCGTCCGGCGCCTGACGGCCCTGCTGTGACCGGGAGATCCCCGGGCCGGGGTCGGCTGAGCGAGGTTCACCGGGTTGCCGGATCGGCGCTCTGGTAGTCGCTCGAGATCCAGGCGTACGAGAACGCGAGGAACACGGCTGCGACGACGGCGAGCGCGACGACCAGCGCGCAGCCGAGCCCCGTCGTTGTCGCGGCGATGGCCGACCAGCCGGCCCGTGCCGCCTCGTCGGCCCGCCAGGCCGCTTCCTCGTACTCGCTGTCGTCGTCCCAGGCGCGCTCGCCGTCAGCCATGGTCGCCCACGGGCTCGCAGCCGTCGTCCGTGCACGCCTGGAGTTCGACGACCCCCGGGAGCCCGGCGAGCTCCTCCCTGAGCACGCCCTCGCTCCAGCTCGGCTCGAGGCTCACGACGAGCTGGATCGTCCCCTCGTGGTTCTCGCCCGTGACCTCGCGGGCTCCGAACTCCACGAGATGCTCCTGCCGCTCCTGGAACGCCGGGTCGTACCACCGGTCGACGGAGTCCAGCGTCGCCTTGAAGTACTGGGGCGGTTCGTGGTCCTCCTCGGGGTACAGAGCCGTCCACGTCACCGTGTAGAGCACCGCGGCCGCGACCGGCGTGAGCACCGTGAACCAGACGCCCGGGCGGTTGCCGGGGTTCACGAAGGGCGTGATCAGCAGCAACAGGGCCGTCGGCAGGAAGAGGAACATGCCGATGGGGGCCCCGATCATCCCCCAGACCGCCAGGCCCGCCCCGACGGCCAGGCACGCCCGCGCGAACGCCTTCGGCGCCTCGCGCAGGAGCAACGGCACGGCGGCCACTGCCGCGGTGCCGATGAAGTGCCCCGCCAGGAGGGGAGCGATCGCGAACGACAGGAGGACCACCAGCCCTGCCGTCACGGCCGCCGCCCCCGCGAACGCCGTCTGCCGACGGGCTCCCCTGTCCACGTCCATCACGCCTCCCCCACAGAGTTATTGAACGTGTTCAATCTAGCGCGGGGATCGCTGTGCCGACCGCCGAACGACAGCAAAGTCGTTGGCGTGGAGTGGCCGGTTTCTTGTCGCCCAGTCTCAGCCTCGGATCTCAGGCCGACGCGCGCGCGAGCGCGCGCAGCATCGCGGGGAGGTCCCGCGGCTCGCCGTCCGGGCGCTCGCCCAGGGACTCCAGAAGCTTCGGGGTGAGCGTGCCCGCCTCGACGGCGTCCAGGAGGTCGTCGACGGTCGGACCGTCGCCGGCCTCGTCGACGATGTCCATGAGCAGGTACGGCGTCTTCGCGCGGTTGACGAAACGGCTCAGCCCGCAGTCCAAGCCGTCGTCGTCCAGGTCCTCCGGGTACGGCGCACGCGCCCACGCGCCGTTCTCGTACCAGTACACGCAGCCCAGCTCGTTGCCCTTGAGCCGGTCGCGCAGTTCGTCGTACGGGAGCCAGTCCGGGCCGCCCGCGAGCATGTCGATCGGCATGTCGTGCCACTTCACGCCGCTCGACTCGTCCTCGCCGTACAGCACGTACCGCCCCTCGCCGAGGCGCGGGAACGTCCACCACGTGCAGCCGCAGTCGTCGAAGTGCAGCCCCTCGTCGTCGATCCACGCACCGGTGGGGTACCGCTCGCTCTCCTGGGCCTCGCTCGCCTGCAACACGGCGACGAGCGCCCAGCGCGCCCAGAGCAGCTCGGCCGGCGGCAGGTCGCCCGGCAGCCCCGGCCGGTTGATCGTCATCGCGCTTCGAACCCGTCCTGCTTGACGGCGTCCACGAACGGCGCCCACGCGGCGGCGGCGAAGAGGAGCGCGGGGCCGGTGGGGTTCTTGCTGTCCCGGACGGGGACGTGGGCGGCGCAGGCGGCGTCGTTCACTTCGAGGCAGTCACCGCTCTCGCCGCCGCTGTACGACGACTTGCGCCACGCGTCGCTGACTTCGAGGCACGCGCCGCTCTCACCGCCGCTGTACGACGACTTGCGCCAAGCGGTCAGGACCGACGCGTCCGGCAGGCTGCTCTTACGGTGCTGCATGCTCGTAATCCTCCGCGATGGACCTGATCATGGCCAATGACTTGCGGTGTGACAGGGCATCGCCCAAGGCGTGATCGTAGTCCACCTGGCATTGCTTGACCTTCTGCGGAAGTTCCCAGACCCGCCCGGTGTTCAGGCCTTCGACGTACGCGACCGGCGGCAGGTCCTTGAACCACATCAGCGACACCACGCCCTCCAGCAGGGCGTGATAGCCGCCCGAGAACGGCAGGACATGCACGCGGATTCGCCTGCTCTCCCCCAGCCGCACGATGTGACGGAGCTGTTCGCACATCGTCTGCCGGGTGCCGATCCGACGCCGCAGAGCGGCTTCGTCGATCACGGCCCACATGAGCGGGGAGTCGAAGTTGTCGAGGATTCGCGCTCGTTCCAGGCGTGTGACGAGGAGCCTGTCACGTTCCTCGTCGCTCTTCGGCGACGAGCCCGAGCTGAGCACTTCGCGGGCGTACGCCTCCGTCTGCAGCATGCCCGGTATCAACATCGCCCCGTACACACGGATCACCGTCGCCATGCCCTCGAACTCCAGCGCCTCCGCGAAGTGTTCCGCCACCGCCTTGCCGTCCAGGGTCGGCAGGAAGCGCTCGAAGAAGTCGTCGGGCCGAGGGCCTTGTCGAGGCGTCGCGCATCCGCGACGTCCGGGCGGCGGCGGCCCGCCTCCATGTGCGCGATGTGGGTGCGCGAGATGATCGTGATCTCGCTCAGCTGCTCCTGGGTGAGGCCGGCCGCCTCGCGGCGGCGTCTGAGCTCTTCGCCGTATTTCCTGCGGGTCTCCGGGTTGTCCTCGATGGCCACGCAAACCCCCTTTGTGACTTCCGCGTTGTCACACGCAAACCCCTACCGAGCGTAACCCGACCCCTCCCACTCTGTAAGCGGTTCTGCACAGAGAGCGAAGGGAGGTCCGCTCCATGGAGGAAGGCGAGTTCGTCGCGCACACCGGGACGGACGTGTACGGACCCGGCAAGGTCATCGGCGTGGAGGGGGATCGGCGGCGTGTGCGGTTCCTGCACTTCGTCGCGACCATCAGGGCCGCTGACCTGCGGGAAGCGTCGCAGGCGGAGACCGAGGTCATCGCGCACTGGCTGGAGATGAAGAAACAACGATACGGGGGCCAGTGGTGATGAAGCGGCCGTCACGCGAAGTTACCGCGCGAACACGGAAGTTGGTGTACGTTGAGCGCAAATCGGCCCCCGAGTCGGCGGCAACCGGCGTCGAGGGCCTTCATCCCGAGTGTTCCAGGAGGACACCCGAAATGCTTCGGCATGCTATCGCGCCCGTTGGGCGCTTCACCCAGGTACCGCACGAGATTCTCCGCCATCCTCGGCTCGGTTCCGACGCGGTTCGGCTCCTCACCTGGCAACTCTCCCTTCCCGACGGCGTCGACGAGCCGCTGTCGAAGACCGCCGAACGGGCGGGTCTGCGGAACTTCGCGTTCAACCGGGCCAAGAAGCAGTTGAAGGCGGAGGGGTACGTCCACGAGTGGCGCGAACAGGGCGAGCGGGGGCGGTGGCGTACCGAACAGCTCGTCTCCAACGTGCCCTTGACGCCCGAGGAGGCCGCCAGGGCCCGGAACGGCGGCAGCAGCGGGGACGAGACGGGCGAGCCCCCGACGCCCCCTACTCCCCCGCCCCCGGCTCCCCCAGCTCCCCCGACACCCCCTCCTCCGCCGACCCCCGCCCCGCCGACCGCCGAACCACTGGTCGTCGGTGAACCGGAGGGTCCGTCCGTCGGCGGTCATCCAGAGAACACTCCCGTAGGGAACACCTCCAACCCTCCCCCGCCGCCCGAGGCACGCCGGGTCCTGGACGAGCTGACGGCGCTGGACCCGCGGCTGCGGGTGCCGCGGGCGATGCTGCCGCAGCTGACCGATCTGGTGGCCCGCTGGCTGGACGGAGGGCACAGCCCACAGTCCGTACGGGAGGAGGTCCAGCGCTGTCTGCCGGGGCGGGGTACGCCCATCCACCGGCCAGGGGGCCTGTTGCGGTACGTGCTGCGCGAGGTCGCGCCCGTACCGGTCGCGGAGGAGCCGCCGCCCCCGCCGCGGGTGGCCTCGATGCGGGAGTGCGAGGGGACCTCGCACATCCAGCCGCTGCTGTTCACGCCTCACGGCGACGAGGAGCTGTGCGGGGGCTGCCGGAGCGAGCAGGCCGCCTCGGCGGGCCCTGAGCCCGCACCCGTCGGCCTGCGCGGAGCCGCCCTGCTGCGAGCCGCCATGGCGCGGTGAGGGCGGCAGTACGCTGGCTGTATGGCCAAGACGCACATCTCGATCAGCCTTGATCCTGAGGATGCGGAACTGATCCGACACGTGGCCAAGGAGAACGGCCTCGGGGTCTCGGCATTCCTCGCACTCGCCGGCCGCAAGGAGGCCGCCCGGCTCGAACGGGTGGCGGCGGCCTTCGCCGACCTGGACGCCGCGATCGCCGCGGCCGAGGCCGAGGCGGAGGTCATGCCGTGGCCTGCCGATCCGGATCCGGCGAAGCCGGAGACCGCGCAGAGCGCGCCGCCGGGCTGAGCCTCGCAGCAGAGCAGGAAACGGCGACGGCGCCCGTCGTCCTCGACGAGCGCCGTGCCGTGACGCGACGTGAAACCACGTACGTCAGCCGTTGCCGTTCAGGTCGATGGTCTTCGTCCGCTCGGCCTTGGTCTTGCCGGTCAGCGCGTCCTTCATGACGAAGGCCACGTCGTCGGCGGAGACCTGGTGCTTCTTGCCGTCCGCCTTGGTGATCATGATGCCGTCGAAGACGCCGTCCAGGAGCTCGTCGATGGCCTTCTTGTCGTAGACCTCGATCAGGCGGCCGTCGACGGCCTTCATGGACAGGATCTTCGGCAGCGAGCGGGCCGGACCGAAGTCGATCTTCTTCGGGCCCGCCTTGATCGTGATCAGGCCGGACATCGCGGGCTTGGCGAACTCCTTCATCGCCCGGTCCAGCTCGGCCTGGGTGATCGTGGGCTCGACGGTGGTGACCGGCAGCTCGACGACCTTGGACGCGCCCGTCTGCACCTGCGCGCGGTAGGCGTCCTTGACCGAGACGACGGAGCGCGCCACGTCCAGGCCCTTGCCCGCCTTGCCCGGCACGGCCACCGCGCGGTTCGGCTCGAAGGTGATCGTGGCCTCCTTCACCGAGCCCGAGGCCCCGGCGATGTCGGCGAGGGCGACGGCGAGCTTCTCCTCGTCGACCGGGATGACCGGCTCGGCCTCGCGGACGCCGCCGAAGAGCGAGCCGATGACGGACATCGGGTTGTAGTCGGTGCCCGCCGCGCCGCGGACCGTGGCCTGGCTGTCCAGGACCAGTCCGGCCTTGTCCGGGGCGAGCTCCTGCTTGCGGCCGTCGACGGCCACCTGGAGCGGCTTCGCGGCGCGCGCGCCGAAGGCGGCGTCGAGCTTGCCGACGGCGTCCTCCTTCGTGCCGCCGCCGATGTCCACGCCGAGGACCGTGGTGCCCTTCGGCACCTCTGAGTGGTTGAGCAGCAGGCCCGCGCCATAGGCGACGCCCGCCAGGCCGACGATGCCGAAGGCGGCCATCGCCAGCTTGGAGCGGCCCTTCTTCGCGGGGGCCTGGGGCGCCGGCCTGGCGGCGCGGGGCGACGGGCCGGGGGCGGGGGCCGCCGGGGTCGCCGCGCCGGGGAAGTCGGGGGCCGGGAACTGCATCGGCTCCGGGCCGTCGAGCGGCGGGGCCAGCGGGTTCGGGCCGCGGCTCTCCGGGGTGATGACGGGGATCCCGCTGGTCAACGTGTCACCGGAGACGTGGCCGCCGGGGGGCGGCATGGTGTCGTCGGTGATCGGGGCCAGCTGGAAGGTGTCGTCAGCCATGCGCGGCGCGGGCGCGCCGCCGCCGAGGGCGGCGGTGCCGGTGACCGGGCCCGTGGTGGGGCCGGTCGGGCCGGTGACGCCGGGCGGGCGCAGGCCGAGGGACGGGGTGGGGCGGTCGGAGCCGCCGGGCCCCCGGCCCGGGCCGGGCGCGAAGGGGTCGGGCGCTCCGGGGCCGCCGGGGCGCCTCGGGCCGGCGGGAGCGCCGGTCGTCGCGCCGAGGCCGCCCGCGACACCGCCGGGCGCGGCCTGGCCCCCGAGGCCCGCCGCACCGCCGAGGTCCATGCCGCGGCCGTCCGTGCCGCCGGGGCCCTGGGCCGGGCGGCCGCCGGGCTCGGAGCCGTACGCCGGGCCGCCCTGAGCGCCCTGGCCGTCCGCGCCGGGGACCGGCAGGCCGCCCGTGTCCGGGCCGGTGTCCGCGCCCTTCTTGCGGGGCGCGAACCAGTCGCTGGTCGGCTTCTCCTCCTTGCGGGCCGGCGGCTCGGGCGCCGCCGGCTCCACCGGGGGCGCCGGAGCGGCCGCGGGCTGCGGGGCGGGGGCGGAGTTCTTCTTCTCCTTCTCCGCCTCGCTGACCGTCTTGCGCACGACCACGGGCGGGATCGGCCGAGAACCCGGGATGTTGATCCGGATACGCGTGGTCAGCGTGGTCTCGGTCTTCGGTTCCTCCGGCTGCTGCGGCCGGTTCGCGCCGTCGTCGGCGGCGTCGGCCGGAGCGTCCTGCGTGGGATGGAGCGACGGATACTGGCGGGATCCGTACGGCGGCGTCCCCGAGGGGTACGCGGCTCCCCCACGCCCCTGAGCGGCGCCGGAGGACGAACTGTCGGTCTCTCGACCAGTTTCACGACTCAAAGCAGGCTCTCCCGGTTGGCTCCGCCGCCCGCTCTTGCTGGTGCACCTGTGCCCGGGCGGCTCGGCGGCGCGCACCACCATACTGAACGCGGCCGACGCGCACCCGTCGGCCGGGTGGACGGGAACGGGCAATCCGGCCCAAGTCCGGGCAGGTCATGCGTGAAGACGGCGAGTTCAGGACGTCGAGTCGGGAATCCTTGACTTCGTGGCACAGATCACAGCGAGGGCCAGTCCGCCCAGCATGAAGAACGCCTCGCCCAGCTCGCCGGCGAACGCACCGTCACCTTCCGGACGTCCGGAGGCCAGCAGGACGATCGAAACGAGCCAGCCCACGCCCGAGGCGGCGATGGCGAGCTGACTGCCGGTCGCGCGCAGCCCGCCGTAGAACATCGCGCCGGTCGCGAGCAGCGCGAGGAACAACCCCAGCGGGAGCCAGGCGGCTTGGATCAGCACACCGGCGGTGCCGACGACGAAGCCGAGCACGGCGAGGCCGAGGAAGGCGGCGATCCGTCCGGGTGTCAGCTGCTCGTTCATGCCCCGGCTCCTTCCACGCCCGCGAACAGGTCCGTCTCGCGTGCGCCGGCCGGCGCTCCGGACGTGCCCCGGACCAACTCGTAGTACTCGGTGGTGAAGAGGGGCTGGCCGAGGTTGTTGGAGAGCGCGAAGTACGGGCCCTCGACGGCGATCTGCGTGGCGTGCGCGCGCATCGCGGCGGCCTTGCGCTCCGCGTACGGGGCGCCGTCGAGCTCGGCGGTGATCAGCGACTCGTCCACGACGCCGGGGACGTCGTCGACGTCGGCGATGCCGGGGAAGCCGGGGTCCTCGGCGCGGAGCCGGCCGAAGGCGGCCTCGGCGACCGGGCGGGGCACGCGGTTCCAGTAGATCTTGGCGATCTCGTGGGCGGGGCCGAGGTCGGGGCGGTACGCCGGGTCCGCGGCCAGCTCGGCGGCGCGCATGGCGACGCGGTGGGCCTGGATGTGGTCGGGGTGGCCGTAGCCGCCGTCGGGGTCGTAGGTGACGAGGACCTGGGGGCGGACCTCGCGGACGACCTCGACGAGGTGCGGGGCGGCCTCGTCGACCGCCGTGTTCCAGAACGCGCCCGCGCGGTGGTTCTGCTCGACGCCCATCATTCCGGAGTCGCGGTAGCGGCCGCGGCCGCCGAGGAAGCGGTGGTCGGCGACGCCGAGCTCCTTCATCGCGTCGGCGAGTTCGCCGACGCGGTGCTCGCCGAGCCGGTCCTCCCGGTCGGGGGCCAGATGCGCGAGCTCGGGCGGGATGACCTCGCCCTCCTCGCCGAGGGTGCAGGTCACCAGGGTCACCCCGGCGCCCTCCGCCGCGTACCTGGCCATGGTGGCGCCGTTGTTGATCGTCTCGTCGTCGGGGTGCGCGTGCACCAGGAGCAGACGACGGCCCGGGAGATCCGTCATGCCCCCACCCTACGAGAGCCCCCTCTAGAACTTGATGCCGCCGATCATGCTGGCCACATTCGTGGTGAAGGTGCTGATCGTCGGCGCGACCGTGGAGCTCGCGAGAAAGAAGCCGAGCAGCATGCAGACCGCCGCGTGTCCTCCCTTGAGACCTGATTTCTTGACCAGGAGGAAGACGACGATCCCCAGCAGCAGCACCACCGAGATCGAGAGTGCCACGGCGGTTCACCTCCACACGTCATCGGAGCCAACGGAACGGTACCCAGTGCGACCTGATCATAACTATGTGTGGCCATGCATCCTTCGGTGTACGGGGGCACAGGGGGCGCACGCACCGCTAGGTTCTGCGCATGACGACGAACGAGCCCCACGCGAATGACGCTGCCGTCCCGCTGTCGTTCCCCCGCCAGTACGCCCGGACTCAGCGGTTCACCCTGGGCGCCCCGCGGGGCTTCACCGTCTCGCCCGACGGCGGGCGGGTGGTGTTCCTGAGATCGACGTCCGGCACGCACCGGGAGCAGCTGCTGTGGGTCCTCGACCTGAGTGCGGGGGCGGCGGTGCGGGAGCGGGTGGCGGCCGATCCGTCCGAGCTGCTCGGCGGGGCCGCGGAGCGGCTGTCGGCCGAGGAGCGGGCGCGGCGGGAGCGGAGCCGGGAGGGTTCGGCGGGGATCGTGTCGTACGCGGTGGACCGGGCCGTGGAGCTGGCGGCGTTCCCGCTGTCGGGCCGGCTGTTCACGGCGGAGCTGCGGGCCGGGACGGCGCGGGAGCTGACGGTGCCGGGGCCGGTGATCGACCCGCGGCCGTCGCCGGACGGCCGGCATGTGGCGTACGTGGCGCGGGGGGCGCTGCGGGTGGTCGGCGCGGAGGGCGAGGGGGACCGGGCGCTCGCGGAGCCGGAGGGGCCGGAGTGCTCGTACGGGCTGGCGGAGTTCGTGGCGGCGGAGGAGATGGGGCGGGCCCGCGGGTTCTGGTGGTCGCCGGAGTCGGACCGGCTGCTGGTGGCGCGGGTCGACGAGTCGCCGGTGGCGCGCTGGTGGATCGCGGATCCGGCGCGGCCGGAGGCGGAGCCGCAGCGGGTGGCGTACCCGGCGGCGGGGACGGCGAACGCGGAGGTGCGGCTGTTCCTGATCGGTCTGGACGGGGACCGGCGGGAGGTGCTGTGGGACCGGGCCCGGTACCCGTATCTGGCGCGGGTGCACTGGTCGGCGGACGGGCCGCCACTGCTGCTCGCCCAGGCCCGTGACCAGCGCCTCCAGGCGTATCTGGCGGTGGACGCGGCGACCGGGGAGACCCGGACGGTGCATGTGGACGAGGACCCTGTGTGGCTGGACCTGCATCCGGGGACGCCCGTGTGGGACCCGCAGGGGCGGCTGGTCCGGATCGCGGACGAGGGCGGCGCGCGGGTGCTCGAGGTCGGTGACCGGGCGCTGACGGGCGGGGCGCTGCAGCTGCGGTCCGTGCTGGACGTGGGGGCGAACGACGTGCTGGTCTCGGCCGCGGCGGGGGCGGAGGCGAAGGATCCGGAGCTGGGCGAGCTCCATGTGTACCGGGTGAACGAACTGGGCGTGGAGCGGGTGTCCGAGGGGCCCGGAATTCACTCTGCCGTGCGCGGCGGCGAGGTGACGGTGCTGTCCTCGGCGCGGGTGGACGCCCCGGGGAGCGTGACGCGGGTGCTGCGGGACGGGCGGGAGCTCGCGGTGATCGCCTCGTACGCGGAGCAGCCGGTGCTCTCCGCCCGCGTCCATCTGGTCGAGGGGGGCGCACGGCGGATTCCGTGCGCCGTCCTGCTCCCCGCCGGCTACCGGGAAGGTGACGGACTACTCCCCGTGCTCATGGACCCGTACGGCGGTCCGCACGGCCAGCGGGTGGTTGCCGCGCACAACGCGCACGTCACCTCGCAGTGGTTCGCGGACCAGGGGTTCGCGGTGGTCGTGGCGGACGGGCGGGGCGCGCCGGGCCGGTCGCCCGAGTGGGAGAAGGAGATCGCCGGGGATCTGACGAAGACCCTGGAGGACCAGGTCGAGGCGCTGCGGGGGCTCGCCGGGACGTTCCCGCTGGATCTGGAGCGGGTGGCGATCCGGGGCTGGTCGTACGGCGGGTATCTGGCGGCGATGGCGGTGCTGCGGCGGCCGGACGTGTTCCACGCGGCGGTCGTCGGCGCGCCGGTGACCGATCTGCGGCTGTACGACACCCACTACACGGAGCGGTACCTGGGCGGGACGCCGCAGGAGCGGCCGGAGGTGTACCGGGCGAACTCGCTGGTGTGGGACGGGGAGCTGACGGAGGCGGAGGGACCGGCCCGGCCGATGATGATCATCCATGGCCTCGCGGACGACAATGTGGTCGTCGCCCACTCCCTGAAGCTGTCCTCCGCGCTGCTCGCCGCCGGGCGGCCCCATGAGGTGCTGCCGCTGTCGGGGGTGACGCACATGACCCCGCAGGAGCAGATCGCGGAGAACCTGCTGCTGCTCCAGGTGGACTTTCTCAAGCGCTCGCTGTGAGCGGCGGCCGGCCGGAGCGACATCGCGCTCCGGCCGGCCTACGGCACCCGCACGGCCGTACGCTCCACAGCGTGGCCGGTCCGTATATCGGAGCCGGGTCGCCGGAGTTGCCGCCGCGTTAAACCGCCTCGCCGCCGCCCGGCTCCTCGGCGCCCGGCTCCTCGCCGCCCGGCTCCTCCTCGGTGGGGACCACGTGCTTCTCCTCCGCGAAGTGGCAGGCCGAGTCGTGCTTGGCCGGACTGTCCGTCAGCCGGAAGACGGCCGGCACCGCCAGCAACGGCACCTCCAGCTCGCAGCGTTCCTGGGCCTTCCAGCAGCGGGTGCGGAAGCGGCAGCCGGAGGGGATGTTCGCCGGGGAGGGCACGTCGCCGGTCAGGATGATCCGCTCGCGGTGCTCGCGGGCCTCCGGGTCGGGGACCGGGACCGCGGAGAGCAGCGCCTGGGTGTAGGGGTGCGTGGGGTGGTCGTAGATCTGGGGGCCGGTGCCGATCTCCACGATCCGGCCCAGGTACATGACCCCGACCCGGTCGGAGATGTGCCGGACGATCGACAGGTCGTGGGCGATGAACACGTACGACAGCCGGAACTCGTCCTGGAGTTTCGCCAGCAGGTTGACCACCTGCGCCTGCACGGAGACGTCGAGCGCGGAGACCGGCTCGTCGGCGACGATGACCTCCGGCTTCAGCGCGAGCCCGCGGGCGATGCCGATGCGCTGGCGCTGGCCTCCGGAGAACTGGTGCGGATAGCGGTTCACGTACTCGGGGTTGAGGCCGACGACGTCGAGCAGCTCCTGCACCTTGCGCCGGCGGTCGCCCTTGGGGGCCACCTCGGGATGGATGTCGAAGGGCTCGCCGATGATGTCGCCGACGGTCATGCGCGGGTTCAGGGAGGTGTACGGGTCCTGGAACACCATCTGGATGTTGCGGCGCACCGCCCGGAGGGCCCGCGGGGAGAGCGTGGTGATGTCCTCGCCCTTGTACAGGATGGACCCGGACGTCGGCCGCTCCAGGTTGACCAGCATCTTCGCCACGGTCGACTTGCCGCAGCCGGACTCGCCGACGATGCCGAGGGTCTCCCCCTCGTGCAGGTCGAAGGAGACCCCGTCGACCGCGCGGACCGCGCCGACCTGCTTCTTGAAGAGGATGCCCCGGGTGAGCGGGTAGTGCTTGTACAGGTCGCGGACCTGAAGAATCGCCTCAGCCATGCAGGCACTCCTTCCAGAAGTGGCAGGCGCTGCTGCGCGGCACGGGCGACTCGGTCACCTCGTACAGCGGCGGCTCGTCGGTCCGGCAGACGTCCTGGGCGAGCGGGCAGCGCGGGTTGAAGGCGCAGCCCGGCGGGATGGCCAGCAGGTTGGGCGGCAGGCCCTTGATCGCGTACAGCTCCTGGCCCTTCTGGTCCAGGCGCGGGATCGATTCCAGCAGGCCCTTGGTGTAGGGGTGAGCGGGCGCCTTGTAGATCTCGTGGACGGGGGCCTGCTCGACGATCCGGCCCGCGTACATGACGGCGATCTTGTCGGCCACGTCGGCGACCACGCCGAGGTCGTGGGTGATGAGGATGAGGCCCATGTTGTACTCGCGCTGGAGCTCGGCCAGCAGCTCCATCACCTGGGCCTGCACGGTGACGTCGAGGGCGGTGGTCGGCTCGTCCGCGATGATCAGCTCGGGCTCCAGGGCCAGCGCCATGGCGATCATGATGCGCTGGCGCATGCCGCCGGAGAACTGGTGCGGGTACTGTCCGACTCGCTCCTTGGCGGCGGGGATGCGGACCCGGTCCATCAGCTCAACGGCCTGGGTGCGGGCGTCCTTGCGGGACATCCCGCGGTGCACGCGGAACATCTCGCCGAGCTGGTCGCCCACGGTGAGGACCGGGTTGAGCGAGGAGAGCGCGTCCTGGAAGATCATCGCCATCTTCGCGCCGCGGATCTTCCGCCGCTCGTCCTCCTTGAGGGTGAGCAGGTTCTGCCCCTGGAAGACGATCTCGCCGCCGGCGATCTTCCCGGGCGGGACGTCGAGGATGCCCATGATGGCCTGGGCGGTGACGGACTTGCCGGAGCCCGACTCGCCGAGCACGGCGAGCGTCTCGCCGGCGTCCACCGAGTAGTTCACGCCGTTGACGGCCTTGGCCACGCCGTCGCGGGTGTGGAACTCCACGTGCAGGTCGCGCACTTCGAGCAGCATGGGCGGCTACCTCAGCTTCGGGTCGAGGGCGTCGCGCACCGCGTCGCCGAGCATGATGAACGCGAGCACGGTGATCGCCAGCGCGCCGGCCGGCCAGAGCAGCATGTGCGGGGCGTTGCGGATGTACTGCGAGGCCGAGGAGATGTCGATGCCCCAGGAGACCGACGGCGGCTTCAGCCCGACGCCCAGGTACGACAGGGTCGCCTCCAGGGAGATGTACGTGCCGAGCGCGATGGTGGCGACGACGATCACCGGGGCGACGGCGTTGGGCGTGATGTGCCGCAGCAGCATCCGCGAGTTGGACGCGCCGAGCGCCCGGGCGGCCTGCACGTAGTCGTTCTGCTTGGCGGTGATGACCGAGCCGCGGGCGATCCGGGAGATCTGCGGCCAGCCCAGCAGCACCATGAAGCCGATGACCGGCCAGACGGTGTTGCTGGTGACCACGGACAGCAGCACCAGACCGCCGAGGACGACCGGGATGGCGAAGAAGACGTCGGTGAGCCGGGAGAGCACCGAGTCCCAGCCGCCGCCGAAGAAGCCGGCGAGCCCGCCGAGGACGCCGCCGAGGATCGCCACGCCGAGGGTGGCGAGCACGCCGACGGCGACGGAGGTGCGCGCGCCGTAGACGGTACGGGTGTAGACGTCGCAGCCCTGGCCGTTGAAGCCGAAGGGGTGGCCCGGCTGGGAGCCCTCCTGGGCCTTGGAGAGGTCGCAGTCGAGGGGGTCGCCGGAGGCGATCAGGGACGGCCAGATCGAGATGATCACGAGGAAGAGGATGATCAGCCCGGAGATGATGAAGACCGGGTTGCGGCGCAGGTCCCGCCAGGCGTCGGACCACAGCGAGCGGGGCTTCTTGTCCGGGCCGCCGTCCCCGGAGTCGCCCAGGGCCTTCTCCAGACTCTCGCCCTCGTCCATCGCGAAATCGGTCGCACCGCCGGCGCCGGTGTGGTCGATCGCGCGGCCGTCGTCGAACGGCTCGGGCTGCTCAGGCATAGCGGATCCTCGGGTCGAGTACGGCGTACAGGAGGTCGACGAGCAGGTTGGCCAGCAGGAACACCAGCACCAGCACGGTCACGAACCCGACGACGGTCTGCGTGCTCTGGCGGACGATGCCCTGGTAGAGCTGGTAGCCGACGCCGTGGATGTTGAAGATCCGCTCGGTGACGATCGCCCCGCCCATCAGCGCGCCGATGTCCGCGCCGATGAAGGTGACCACCGGGATCAGGCTGTTGCGCAGCAGGTGCTTGGTGATCACCCGGCGGCGCGGCAGGCCCTTGGCGACGGCGGTGCGGACGTAGTCGGCGCGCTTGTTCTCGGCGATGGAGGTACGGGTGAGCCGGGTGACGTACGCCAGCGAGACGGAGGCGAGGACCAGGCCGGGCACGATCAGCTCGTCCAGCGGGGCCTCGGAGGAGACCGCCGGGGAGATCCAGCCCCACTTCACGCCGAGCAGCAGCTGGATCAGCAGACCGGTGACGAAGGTCGGCACGGACAGCACGATCAGGGTGAGCAGCAGTACGCCGGTGTCGACGGGGTGGCCGCGGCGCAGGCCGGTGATCACGCCGAGGGTGATGCCGATGACGATCTCGAAGAAGATCGCGACGAGGGTGAGCCGGATGGTGACCGGGAACGCCTGGGCCATCAGCTCGGTCACCGGCTGACCGTTGAAGGCCGTACCGAAGTCGCCGGTGAAGACGTTGCCCATGTAGGTCAGGTATTGCTGCCAGACCGGCTTGTCGAGGCCGAACTCCTTGCGCAGCTGGGCGGCGGTCGCCGGGTCGCAGGCCCGGTCGCCGCACAGGCCGGCGATGGGGTCGCCCATCACGTTCACCATCAGGAAGATCAGCAGCGTGGCGCCGAAGAAGACCGGGATCATCTGCAGCAGACGCCGGATCACATAACGACCCATGAGGGGCTCCGGGGGTGGGGTGCGGGGAAGACACCCGGCCCGGCGCGGGAGTGCCGTCGCCGGGCCGGGTGCGGCCGACCTGCGTCAGCAGCCGGTCAGTTGACCTTGATCTGTTCGTAGACGGGCACGCTGAACGGGTTCAGCGTCACGCCGGAGACGCGGTCCGAGTAGCCGGCGCTGCCGTTCTGGTACCAGAGCGGGATCGCGCCCATGTCGTCCCGCAGCACTTCCTCGGCCTGCTGGAAGGTCTCGACGGCCTTGGCGGTGTCGGTCTCGGCGTTGGCCTGGTCGACCAGCTTGTCGAACTCCGGGTCGGTGTACTTGCCGTCGTTGGACGAGGCGCCGGTGTAGTACAGCGGCTGGAGGAAGTTCTGGATCAGCGGGTAGTCCATCTGCCAGCCGGCCCGGAACGGCCCCGGCATCTTGGACTCGGTGATCTGGTTGCGGAAGTCTGCGAAGGTGCCGATGGGGTTGCCGACGCAGGCCTTGGTGTCGCCGAGGGCCCGGTTGATGGAGTTGCAGACCGCGTCCACCCACTCCTTGTGGGAGCCGGTGTCGGCGTTGTACGAGATCTTCATCGTGCCGCCGGGGATGCCGCCGCCCTCGGCGACCAGCTTCTTCGCCTCGGCGGCGTTGTACTCGCAGGCGTCGCCGCAGAGCGTCTTGCTGAAGCCGCCGGCCTCGCCGAGCACCGGGGAGGTCCAGTCGGTGGCCGGGGTGCGGGTGTTCTGGAAGATCGTCTCGGTGATCTGCTCGCGGTCGATCGCCATGGACAGGCCCGTGCGGAGCTTCTCCTGGCCCGGCTTGTTCCAGGCCGGGTCGTAGAACGGGAAGGCGAGGGTCTGGATGATGCCGGCGGGCTGGTTGATGTACCGGTCGCCGAGGTCGGCCTGGACGTTCTTCAGCTGGGAGGCGGGCACGTCGTCGACGAGGTCGAGGTTGCCGGCCACCAGGTCGGTGTAGGCGGTGTTGTTGTCGGTGTACACCTTGAGGGTGACCCCGCCGTTCTGCGCCTTGTCCGTGCCCGGGTACCCGTCCCACTTCACCAGCTCCATCTGGGAGCCCTTGGTGTACGACTGGATGGTGTACGGGCCGTTGCCGATCGGCTTGGCGACCCAGGCGTCGTGGTCGGTGAAGAAGGCCTGCGGCAGGGGCGAGAAGGCCGCGTAGCCGAGGGTGTCCGGCCAGGTGGAGAACTTCTGGGTGAGCTTGACCGTGAAGGTCTTGTCGTCGACGACCTTGAGGCCGGACATCGTCTGGGCCTTGGGCTCGCCGGACTCGGGGTGGACCTGGTCGTACCCCTCGATCTGGCCGAAGAAGAACGCGTTGCGCTGGTTGTTCTTCAGGTTGGCGCCGTAGTTCCAGGCGTCCACGAAGGACTTGGCGGTGACCTGCTCGCCGTTGGAGAAGGTCCAGCCGTCCTTCACGGTGATGGTGAAGTTGGTCGAGTCGGTGGTCTCGATGTTCTCCGCGAGCAAGTTGTTGGCCGCGCCGGTCTTCGGGTCGTACTGCTTGAGCCCGCGGAAGATCATGGACAGCACCTTGCCGCCCTGCACCTCGTTGGTGTTGGACGGCTCCAGCGGGTTCTGCGGGTCGCCCCAGGAGGAGCTCACGATCCCTTCGGCGCCACCACCGCCTCCACCGTCGTCCCCTCCGCCGCAGCCGGTCGCCGCCAGGGCGACGACCGTGGCCACTGCGGCCCACTTGGTGTGGGTGGCTCCGCGCATGGAGTGCCTCCTGAGTGTCCTGATGCTCACGTAGGCCCCAATATCACCCCATAAAGGACGCCATGCACGTTCACCGCGCCCGGACGCGGGAGGGCCCCGGCACCCACTCGGGTGCCGGGGCCCTCAAGCCGCCTGCGGTGTCGTACGCGGATCAGCCCGCGTGCACGACGTCCTTCTCCTCGGCGAAGTGGCACGCCGACTCGTGCGCGGCCGGGGTGTCCGCACCCTGGTAGCGCTCCGGAACCGCGAGGAGCGGGATCTCGGTGGAGCACTTGTCCTGCGCCTTCCAGCAACGGGTGCGGAAGCGGCAGCCCGACGGCGGGTTGGCCGGCGAGGGGACGTCACCCGTGAGGATGATCCGCTCGCGGTGCTCGCGGGCGTCCGGGTCCGGGACCGGGACCGCCGACAGCAGCGCCTGGGTGTAGGGGTGCGTCGGGTGGTCGTAGATCTGCTGGTCCGTGCCGATCTCGGCCATCTTGCCGAGGTACATCACGCCGACCCGGTCCGAGATGTGCCGGACGATCGACAGGTCGTGCGCGATGAAGACATAGGACAGGTTGAACTCGTCCTGCAGCTTCTCCATCAGGTTGATGACCTGCGCCTGGACCGACACGTCCAGGGCGGAGACCGGCTCGTCGCAGATGATGATCTCCGGGTTGAGCGCCAGGCCGCGGGCGATGCCGATGCGCTGGCGCTGACCGCCGGAGAACTGGTGCGGGTACCGGTTGATGTACTCCGGGTTCAGACCGACGACGTCGAGCAGCTCCTGCACCTTGCGGCGCCGGTCGCCCTTCGGGGCCACCTCGGGGTGGATGTCGAAGGTCTCGCCGATGATGTCGCCGACCGTCATACGCGGGTTCAGCGAGGTGTACGGGTCCTGGAACACCATCTGGATGTTGCGGCGGACGGCCTTCAGCGCGCGGCCGGACAGCTTGGTGATGTCCTGGCCCTTGTAGAAGACCTCGCCCGCGGTCGCCTTCTCCAGGCTCATCAGGAGCTTGGCGACGGTGGACTTGCCACAGCCGGACTCGCCCACGATGCCCAGGGTCTCGCCCTGGTACAGGTCGAAGGAGATCCCGTCGACGGCCTTGACCGCGCCGACCTGCTTCTTGAAGAGGATGCCCTGGGTCAGCGGGAAGTGCTTGACCAGGTTGCGCACCTGGAGGATCGGCTCCCCGCGCCCGACCGGCGCCTCGATGGCGGCTACGGCCTCCGCCTCGCTGGCGGCGTCCACCTCCGCCACCTCGGTGACGTTCGGGGTCGCGTCCACGGCCTCATCGTTCTTGCTGAGCTCAGCCATGGATCGTCTCCTTCCAGAAGTGGCACGCGCTTCCGCGGCCGGGCAGCTCGGCGCCGTCCTGCTCGGTCACCGGGTGCAGTGCCGGGATCTCCGTACGGCAGATGTCGTCGGCCTTCGGGCAGCGCGGGTTGAACGCACAGCCGCTCGGGATGCGCGTCAGGTTGGGCGGCAGACCCTTGATCGCGTACAGCTCCTGGCCCTTCTGGTCCAGGCGCGGGATCGAGTCGAGCAGACCACGGGTGTACGGGTGCGCGGGGCGCTTGTACAGCTCGTGCACGGGCGCCTGCTCGACGATCCGGCCGGCGTACATGACCGCGATCTTGTCCGCGACGTCGGCGACCACGCCGAGGTCGTGGGTGATCAGGATCAGACCCATGTTGTATTCCTGCTGGAGCTCCGCGAGGAGGTCCATGACCTGGGCCTGCACGGTCACGTCGAGCGCGGTGGTCGGCTCGTCCGCGATGATCAGGTCCGGCTCCAGGGCCAGCGCCATGGCGATCATGATGCGCTGGCGCATACCGCCGGAGAACTGGTGGGGGTAGTCCGAGACCCGGGCCGCGGCGGCCGGGATCTTGACCTTGTCCATCAGCTCGATGGCCTTGGCCTTGGCGTCCTTCTTGGAGAGCCCCTGGTGCACCCGGAACATCTCGCCGAGCTGGTAGCCGACGGAGAGCACCGGGTTGAGGGAGGACAGCGCGTCCTGGAAGATCATCGCGATCTTCCGGCCACGGATCCGGCGGCGCTCCTCGCCCGACATCTTGAGCATGTCCTCGCCGCGGAAGAGGATCTCCCCCTTGGGGATCCGGCCGGGCGGCATGTCGAGGATGCCCATGATGGCCTGCGCCGTCACGGACTTGCCGGAGCCCGACTCGCCGAGCACCGCGAGGGTCTCGCCGGCCTTGACCGAGTAGTTCACACCGTTGACGGCCTTGGCCACGCCGTCGCGGGTGTGGAACTCCACGTGCAGATCACGGACTTCGAGGAGCAGCTCGTCGCCGTCGGAGGCGTCGCGCGGCGCGGGTACGGCCGCGGTCCTGTCGATGATGGTCATTACGCCTCCCTCAGCGCAGCTTGGGGTCGAGGGCGTTGCGCACCGCATCGCCGAACATGAGGAACGAGAGCACCGTGATCGAGACCATCACCGAGGGGATGATCAGGACGTACGGGGCGTTCCGGATCTGCTGGAAGCCGTCGGAGACGTCGATGCCCCACGAGACCGTCGGCTCGGCGAGACCGATGCCGAGGAAGGACAGCGTGGCCTCGGCGCCGATGTAGCCGCCGAGCGCGATCGTCGCGACGACGATCACCGGCGCGAGGGCGTTCGGCAGGATGTGCTTCAGCAGGATCCGCGAGGTGGAGGCGCCGAGCGCGCGCGCCGCCACCACGTAGTCGGCCTGCTTCACGGTGATCACCGCGCCGCGGGCGACACGGGCGATCTGGGTCCAGCCGAGGAAGGCCAGGGCGAGGATCACGACCCAGACCTCGCGCTTCTCGAAGCTGGTCAGGATGACCATCGCGCCGAGCAGGAACGGCACACCGAAGAAGATGTCGGTGACCCGGGACAGCACGCTGTCGATGATGCCGCCGTAGTAGCCGGCCAGCATGCCCAGCGCGCCGCCGACGATGGTGACCAGGATGGTCACCGTGACGCCGACGGTGATCGACGCCCGGGCGCCGTGGATGACGCGGGCGTAGATGGAGCGGCCCTGGATGTCGTAGCCGAACCAGTCCGCGGCGAAGACGTGGCTCCAGTTGGGCTTCTGCAGGTAGTGGTTCACCAGGTCGCCGTCACGCGGCGAGGCGTCGGTGAACAGCGTGGGCGCGACGGCCATCGCGACCAGCATCAGGATCAACACCGACGAGACGAGGAACAGCGGGTTGCGCCGCAGGTCGTGCCAGGCGTCGGACCAGAGGCTGCGGGGCTTCGCCGGCGCGGGACCGGCCTCGGCCACCCGGACGGCGTCGGACGCTGCCGCGGTCGTGACCACGGAGCCCTCCGCGGTCTCTGCGATCTTCTCAGGCATAACGGATCCTCGGGTCCAGAACCGCGTAAAGCAGGTCGACGAGCAGGCTGGCGATGAGGTAGATGAGCACGATCAGCGTGACGACGCCGACCACGGTCGAGCCCTCACGGTGCTTCAGCGCATCGAAGATGAGGCTGCCGACGCCCTTGATGTTGAAGATGCCCTCGGTGACGACGGCGCCGGCCATGAGCGTGCCGAGGTCGGTGCCGAGGTAGGTGACGACCGGGATCATCGAGTTGCGCAGCAGGTGCACGCTGACGATCCGGCGGCGCGGCAGACCCTTGGCGACGGCCGTGCGGATGTAGTCGGCGCGCAGGTTCTCGGCGATCGAGGTGCGCGTCAGCCTGGCCACGTACGCGAGGGACAGCGCGGCCAGCACCGAGGCGGGCAACAGCAGTTCGCTCAGGTTCTCGTCGAGCGAGACGTTCGGCTCGACGATGCCGAGCTCGAACGCGAAGAAGTACTGGGACATCCGGCCCAGGACGAACGAGGGGACCGAGATCAGCAGCAGCGTGAGGATCAGCAGTCCGCGGTCGCGCAGCGTGTCGGGCTTCAGACCCGCGATCACGCCGAGCGAGATGCCGGCGACGACCGTGAAGGTGAACGCGAAGAGCGTCAGCTGGATGGTGACCGGGTACGCCTCCGAGATGACTTCGGCGATGGGTCGACCGCTGGCGATCTGCGTTCCGAAGTCACCCTGGAGCAGGTTCCCCAGATAGATCGCGTACTGCATCAAGAGCGGCTTGTCGAGCCCGAGTTCGCTTCTCAGCGCTGCGATCTGCGCCGGGTCCACGTTCTGTTCGCCTGCCAGCGCGCGCACGGGGTCGCCGGGCAGCACGTACATCATCGAGAAGATCAGCAGGGTTGACCCGATGAACACCGGGATCATCTGGAGCAGTCGTCGTGCGACGTAGCGCCCCATGGGTGCCTCCGTGAGGGGTGAACGACGGTCAGGGGGCCGTCCGTGCCGGACGGCCCCCTGACCTCCGCCGCCGTCGGAGTTCCGACGACGGCGGGTTGACGGCCGAGTGGGGGGTTGAGGCCCGCAGGCTGGTTACTTGACGGTGACGCCGGTCAGCTCGAAGTCACCGTGGAAGTCGACCTGGACGTTGTCGACGCCCTTACCGTGGCCGCCGTTGATGCGGTAGTACCAGAGCGGGATGGCCGGCATCTTCTCGAGAATCTTCTTCTCGACCGCCTGGTAGGCCTTGACCGACTCGTCGAGGGAGGAGGCCTTGTCGCCGACCGCCATCAGAGCGTCGATCTCCGGGTCGTTGAAACGACCGTTGTTGCTCTCCGCCTTGGAGTGGTAGAGCTCCTTCAGGAAGTTGACGTTGACCGGGTAGTCGGCAACCCAACCACCGCGGTACATCGACTTGACCTGGTTGTTGTCGCGCGCCTCGAGGTCCGTCGGGAAGTCGGGCTTCGGGTCGCCGACGCAGTCGACACCGGTGGCCTTGCGGATGGACTCGCAGACCGCGGTCACCCACTCCTTGTGGCCACCGTCGGTGTTGTACTGCAGGAAGATCTTGTTGTCCGGGACGCCGCCGCCCTCGGTGACAAGCTGCTTCGCCTTCGTCGGGTTGTACGTGAAGACGTCCGTGCCCAGGTCCTGGTTGCCCTTGACCGACGGCGGGGTGAAGCTCTTCGCCGGGGTACGGGTGTTGTTCAGGACGGTCTTGGTGATCGTGTCACGGTCGATCGCCATGGACAGACCCTGGATGACCTTGGGGTCGATGTCCTTGAACGTCTTGCTGTAGAACGCCGGGACGAGCGACTGGATGGCCGCGTACGACTGCTCGATGGCGCCGTTGCCCAGGTCCTGCTTGTACTTCGGCAGGTCCGTCGGGCCGACCTGGCGGATCATGTCCAGGTTGCCGGACAGGACGTCCTGGTACGCCGCCTCGACGGTGGCGTAGTTCTTGAACTGGATGCCCTTGTTCTTGGCCTTGTTCGGACCCTTGTAGTCGTCGTAGGCCGCGACCTGGATGAGCTTCTTGTGGGTCCAGGACTCGAACTTGTACGGGCCGTTGCCGATCGGCTTCTGGCCGAACGCCTTCGGGTTGTCGTAGAAGACCTTCGGGAGCGGCGCGAACGTCGCGTAGCCCAGCTTGTAGTTGAAGTACGGGACCTTGTCGGTCAGCGTGATCGTGAAGGTGGTGTCGTCCACGACCTTCAGACCCGACATCTTGTCGGCCTTCGCAGCGCCCTTCTCCGGGTGCACGTCGGCGTAGCCGGCGATGTCGGAGAACCAGAAGGCGTTCTGCTGGTTGTTCTTGACGTTGGCGTACCAGTTCCAGGCGTCCACGTAGGACTGCGCGGTGACGGCCTCGCCGTTGTGGAACTTCCAGCCCGACTTCAGCTTGACGGTCCACACCTTGGAGTCCGTGGTCGAGACCGACTCGGCGTTGGTGTAGACGATCTCGCCCTTGGCGTCGAAGTCCAGCAGCTGGGTGAAGACCGACTGGATGACGTAGGAGCCGAGGCTCTCGTTCGTGTCGGCCGGGATCAGCGGCTTCTGCGGCTCGCCGACGTCGATCGAGACATAGCCCTCAGGCTTGCCCGACGCGTTCTTCTTGTCCTTGTCACCACTGCCACCGCCACAGGCCGTGGCCGCCAGAGCGACGACGATCGCACCCGCTACCCACTTGGCGCTCTTGGCACCGCGCATGGGTTCCTCCTCATGAGTCCACTTGTCACTACAAGAGGGGTACTCCGAGTTCGCCGACACCCCTGACGGCGATCACTCCTGTACCCCGAGTGTGCTCGTGAGTCGGCACTCCCCACAGTGCGTGACCCATTGACCCGAGCTCAATGGAGCCAACTATTAAGTACGTCAGGGCTGTAAACCACACTTAAGTGGTCTCGTTTTGACAACATCAGGAAGGCCCATGAGACCGAAATCCGGACAAAGCGAGCACAGACAGACACCCCCGAAACGGACCGTTAACACACGTTCCGGAGAGCTACGACCGATATCCGGACGCCGGGTGGGCGTAATGGATTTGACGAAGGGCCCGGTTCCCCGCCTTGTTCGCGGGAAACCGGGCCCTTAGGTGATACACCGTCACAAGACGGTGACCTGCGTCACATTGAGGCTCAGCCGTTCTTGGCGCGGGAGGCCGCGCGGGCGCGCTCGCGCTGGTCCAGGTTCACCTTGCGGATGCGGACGGCCTCCGGGGTGACCTCGACGCACTCGTCGTCGCGGCAGAACTCCAGGGACTGCTCCAGGGAGAGCTTGCGCGGCGGGACGATCGCCTCGAACGAGTCGGCCGACGAGGACCGCATGTTCGTGAGCTTCTTCTCCTTGGTGATGTTCACGTCCATGTCGTCGGAGCGAGAGTTCTCGCCGACGATCATGCCCTCGTACACCTCGGTGCCGGGGTCGGTGAACAGCACGCCGCGCTCCTGCAGGTTGGTCATCGCGAAGGCGGTGACCGCGCCGGCGCGGTCGGCGACCAGCGAACCGTTGTTGCGGGTCTGCAGCGGGCCGAACCACGGCTCGTGGCCCTCGTGGATCGAGTGCGCGATGCCGGTGCCGCGGGTCTGCGTCAGGAACTCCGTACGGAAGCCGATCAGGCCGCGGGACGGGACGACGAACTCCATGCGGACCCAGCCGGAGCCGTGGTTCGACATGTTGTCCATACGGCCCTTGCGGACGCCCATGAGCTGCGTGACGGCGCCCATGTGCTCCTCGGGCACGTCGACCGTCATGCGCTCGACCGGCTCGTGCACCTTGCCGTCGATCTCCTGCGTGACGACCTGCGGCTTGCCGATGGTCAGCTCGAAGCCCTCGCGGCGCATCTGCTCGACCAGGATGGCGAGCGCGAGCTCACCACGGCCCTGGACCTCCCAGGCGTCCGGACGCTCGGTCTCCAGGACGCGCAGCGAGACGTTGCCGACCAGCTCGCGCTCCAGGCGGTCCTTCACCTGGCGGGCGGTGACCTTGCGGTCCTTGATCGCGGACTTGGCGTCCGCGCCCTTGCCGGTGCCACCGCGGCCGACGAGCGGCGAGGTGTTCGTGCCGATGGTCATGGAGATGGCCGGCTGGTCCACCGTGATCAGCGGCAGCGCGACCGGGTTCTCCGGGTCGGCCAGCGTCTCGCCGATCATGATGTCCGGGATACCGGCGACGGCGCAGATGTCACCGGGGCCGGCGACCTCGGCCGGCTTGCGGGTGAGCGCCTCGGTCATCATCAGCTCGGTGATGCGGACGTTCTGCATGGAGCCGTCGCGCTTGATCCAGGCGACCGTCTGGCCCTTGCGCAGCTCGCCCTGCTCGACGCGGAGCAGCGCGATACGGCCGAGGAAGTTGTCGGCGTCGAGGTTGGTGACGTGGGCCTGGAGCGGCGCGTCCTCCTCGAACGTCGGAGCCGGGACGTGCTCCAGGATGGTGGAGAAGAAGGGCTCCAGGCTGGTGGAGTCCGCCGGGACGGTGCCGTCCTCCGGCTTGGTCAGCGAGGCGATGCCGTCACGGCCGCACGCGTAGACGATCGGGAACTCGATCTGGTCCTCGTCGGCGTCCAGATCGAGGAAGAGGTCGTACGTCTCGTTGACGACCTCGTCGATGCGGGAGTCCGGGCGGTCCGTCTTGTTGATGCACAGGATGACCGGCATCCGGGCCTGCAGGGCCTTGCGGAGCACGAAGCGGGTCTGCGGCAGCGGACCCTCGGAGGCGTCCACCAGGAGGACGACGGCGTCCACCATCGACAGACCGCGCTCGACCTCGCCACCGAAGTCGGCGTGGCCGGGGGTGTCGATGATGTTGATCGTGATCGGGGCCCCGCCGTCCTTGGGGTGGTACTTCACCGCCGTGTTCTTGGCGAGGATCGTGATGCCCTTCTCACGCTCCAGGTCGTTCGAGTCCATCATCCGGTCGTCGAGCTGCTGGTGGGCGGCGAAGGCGCCGGCCTGCTTGAGCATGGCGTCGACGATGGTCGTCTTGCCGTGGTCGACGTGGGCGACGATGGCGACATTGCGGATGTCATGGCGCGTGGGCATGAGTGGCTTGCGCTTCTCTCGGATCGTGGGTCAGGCGTCTCAGAGAGTCTCTTGTCCTCGTACGCCCGCCGGGCGGGGACGCGCCACGGCTCCTCCCATGGTACGGGAGGAGCCAAGGGGGGCCATTCGTAGGTCGTGCCATGTGGGGGTGAGCCCGGGTCAAGGGCAATCGTGATGCTGCCCGCCGGACGGGCCGGCGGGCAAGGGACTTGAGCCGATTCTGAGCTTGCGAAAGGGCGCGGTCAGTTCTGCTGCTGCTGTGCGCCCTTCCCGGAGCCGGCCTTCTTCCAGCCGATGTCCTGGTAGCGGGGGGCGGCGAAGCCGAAGGCCCCGGCGTTCGCCAGGTCGTGACGGGCGGCGACCAGCTGGGGGCGCTGGTAGAGCGGAATCGATCCGGCAGCGGCCCAGATCCGGGCGTCGGCCTGCCGGACCAGCTCGCGGGCCTGCTTCTCGTCCAGCTCCGCGACCGCCTGATCGAACAGTTGATCGATACGGTCGGTGCCGACCCGGGAGTAGTTCTGCTCCACCAGCAGCGAGCCGTCCGAGGCCGGCTGCGGCTTGGCGAAGATCGGCCGGGCGTCGGTGGCCGGGAAGGCGGAGGCGGGCCAGGAGTACAGGGCCAGGTCGTACTCGCCCGCGGCCACGTGGTCCTTGAAGAAGCTCTCGTCCGGGACCTTGGTGATCTCGGTGCGGATGCCGATCCGGTCGAGCATCTGGGCGATCCGGTCGCCGACCTGGCGCAGCGCGTCCGAGCCCGGCCCGGAGGGGAGCACGAAGCGGAGCGAGAGCGCCTTGCCGTCCTTGCCGAGCGGGCCGCCGGCCGCCGGTCCGTCCACCGCGGCGGGGGCCGCGGTGCCGCGCGGGGCGTACGCGCCGGCCACGGCGTCCTGGCCGCCGGTGAGCGCCCCGGCCGAGCCGAGCCGGGGGGCGTCCCCAGCTGCGGGGGCGCGGCCGCCGGGCAGGACCGTGCCGGGCGGGACCTCGCCGGGCTTGTCGTCGCCGACGATGTACAGGCCCTCGTCGGAGGCCGCGTCGCCGCTGTTCTTGCCGGAGGTCTTCTTCTCGGCGGTCCCGCCGGTCTTGCCGGTGGTCTTGTCAGCTGTCTTGTCGGTGACCTTCTTCTCCGCCGACTCCGCGCCCGCCTTCGTCCCGGCGGGCTTGGTGTTCGCGCCGCCCGGTACCCAGCCGGCGTCCGCGAGCAGCGCCCGCGCCTCCTGGGCGTCCTGCTTGCCGAGCGCGTCGCTGCTGTCGGCGTACGCGGCCTGCCCGGCCAGGGCGAGGTGGCTGCCGGGCGGCTCGGCGGGCAGACCGAGCGGGGCCAGCACGGTCTTGGCCAGTTCCCGGCGGTCCAGGGCGCGGGCCACGGCCCGGCGCACCCGCTCGTCGGCCAGCGGCCCGGACTCGCCGTTCAGCGAGAGCTGGGTGTAGGCGGGTTCCAGGGACTTGCGGATCCGGTAGTGCTTGAGCGCGCTCTGCTCGGCCGCGTACACGGCGACGGCCTGCTGGTTCTGCTTCCGCGCCGCCTGCACGACCTCGGCCTGCTCCTTGTCGGAGCCGTGGGCCAGCGCCCAGGACTTCAGGGCCGCGGAGGGGGTGATCTGCGCGCCGGGGCCGTGGGTGAGCGGCTTGCCGTGGGCGCCCTCGTCCCGTACGGCGAGCGCGACCCGGTCCGCGGTGGAGCGGTCGACGTCGGCCAGGTCGACGGTGCCCTTGGTGAGGGCCGCGGCCCGCTCGGCGCGCGGCACGGCGGTCAGGACCAGGGTGTCCAGCTTGGCCGCCCGGCCCCACCAGCGCGGGTCGCGGTCGAGGGTGACCGTGCCCGCCTTCTTGTCGACGGCCTTGATCCGGAACGGGCCGGCGGTCGCCTTGAGCGCGGTGCGCGCGCCCTCGTTGAAGGCGGCCGGGGAGCCCATCACCTCCTTCGGGTAGAGGGGGGTGAAGAGGGACTGCCAGTCGGCGTAGGGCTTGCCGAAGGTGACCCGCACCTCCAGGTCGTTCTTGCCCTTCTCGATCTTCTCGATGCGCTCGTACCCGGCGTTGCGGGCGGTCCAGTACGCGGTGTCCCGGCCGTTCAGCGCCCGCCACTGGGCCACGAAGTCCGCCGCCCCGATCTCCCGGCCGTCGCTCCACACGGCCTGCTGGTTGAGCTTGTAGAGGACGACCTGCTTGGGCTCGCGCTCCACGATCTGCGCGGACTCGAGGTAGTCCGGGTTGAGCACCGGGCGGCCGCGCGTGTCGAGCGTGTACAGCGCGGGCAGCACGGCGCCGGCGACCCGCGAGGTCGCGGCGTCGGCGTCCGCCTGGAAGGCGTTGAGCGTGGTGGGCATCGCGTCCACGGCCCAGCGGACGGTGCCGCCGTCGGCGACCTGGTCGCGGCCGGCCGGCGCCACGTCCTGGGCGGCGAGCGGACGTCCGCCGTCCTCGTCGCCGGTGCTGCATCCGGTGAGGAGGGAGACGGCGAGCACGCCGCCGGAGACCAGTGCGACGGAGCGGAGGGTGCGGAAGCGGGGGCTCCGGGAGCCTGTCCTCCCACGAAGAGCGGCGCCGACCTGGGACATGGCTTGTACCTCTTCGTCCTGTTTGGTGGAATTTGGAGATGATCACACCTATTGCCCATACACTGAAAAGGACGGAACGGGCCCGAGGACGGCGACACGGCGGGCCGGCCGCCAACCCCACCCGTGCGGCGCAACCGCCGCCGCTCCGGATGAGTGGAATCCCGGCACACGGCTTCCGATCAAGGATGTGACGCGCAACACTCAGGCGGGTGTATGCCACCCGCGATCGCGGAAGTGAGGGCAACCCATGTCCCTGCAGGACGAGCTGAACGCCGTACGCCGCAGCCTGGACGAGCTCAACCGCAAGGTCCAGGAACTGGAGAAGCGGTCCGGAGCGAAGAGTCCGGCGCGCGGCTCCGGCACGGCGGACACGTCGGGCCTGGTGTCCATCCCGGACACGCCGTACGACGAGAAGCTGTGGACGGACTCCGACGACGAGGGCCTCGGCGCCCGCGACCGCCACGCGCCCTGACGGCTCCCGGCCGCACGTCCTGGCACGTCCTTCTCACGTCCCGGCACGTCCCTGGCACGTCCTTACGGCCAGGCACGTGCCGGCACGTCCTCGTACGTCCCGGCACGCCTTCGAGCACGGCGGATCCCTAGGAGACCTCCTTGGCCACCGGCACCGAACCACCCCACCTCGCGCCGGGCCGCGGTGTCCACGACGCCTCACGCGCCGCCATCGCCGCCCGGCACCTCCGTACCGACCGCTGGTGGCTCGCACCCGCCGTCACCGCGGCCGGACTGCTCGCCTTCGTCGCGTACTCGACCTGGCGGGCCTTCGCGAACGCCGACTACTACGCGGCCCCCTACGTCTCGCCGTTCTACTCGCCCTGTCTGGCGGAGAACTGCGTGCCCATGAAGGACGGGCCCAACTGGGAGATCTTCGGCAGCTGGTGGGGCCTGTCGCCCGCCCTGCTGATCCTGATCTTCCCGCTCGGCTTCCGGCTGACCTGCTACTACTACCGCAAGGCGTACTACCGGGGCTTCTGGGCCTCTCCCCCGGCCTGCGCGGTCGCCGAGCCGCACCGCTCGTACTCCGGCGAGACCCGCTTCCCGCTGATCCTGCAGAACGCCCACCGGTACTTCTTCTACACCGCGCTGCCGGTCGCCGGGATCCTCACGTACGACACCGTGCTCGCCTTCCGCGACGAGACGTACGCCTGGGGCCACGCCGGCCTCGGCACCGTCGTCTTCCTCGTCAACATCGTGCTGATCTGGGCGTACACGCTGTCCTGCCACTCCTGCCGGCACATCGTCGGCGGACGGCTGAAGAACTTCTCGAAGCATCCCGTGCGGTACCGGCTGTGGACCTGGGTAGGGAAGCTCAACGCCCGCCACATGCAGCTCGCCTGGGCCTCGCTGCTCAGCGTCGCCCTCGCCGACCTGTACGTGTACCTGCTCGCCACCGGCGCCTTCGACGACCCGAGGATCTTCTGACATGGCACAGGTCGACCGACAGCAGTGGGACGTCGTGGTGGTGGGCGCGGGGGGCGCCGGGCTGCGCGCCGCCATAGCGGCGCGCGAGCGGGGCGCCCGTACGGCGGTGATCTGCAAGTCCCTCTTCGGCAAGGCGCACACGGTGATGGCGGAGGGCGGCATCGCGGCCGCCATGGCCAACGCCAACGAGCACGACTCCTGGCAGGTGCACTTCCGCGACACCATGCGCGGCGGCAAGTTCCTCAACCAGTGGCGGATGGCCGAGCTGCACGCGCAGGAGGCGCCGGAGCGGGTCTGGGAGCTGGAGACCTGGGGCGCGCTGTTCGACCGGACGGCGGACGGGCGGATCTCGCAGCGGAACTTCGGCGGACACGAGTACCCGCGGCTCGCGCACGTCGGCGACCGCACGGGCCTCGAACTGATCCGCACGCTCCAGCAGAAGATCGTGCAGCTGCAGCAGAAGGACGCGGCGGAGACCGGCGACCCGGAGTCGGGCCTGAAGGTCTTCCAGGAGTGCACGGTCACCCGCGTGCTGCAGGACGAGAGCGGCCGGGTGACGGGCGTCTTCTGCTACGACCGCGAGACCGGGCGGTTCTTCGTCCTGGAGGCGCCGGCGGTGGTGCTCGCCACGGGCGGGATCGGCAAGTCCTTCAAGGTGACCTCGAACTCCTGGGAGTACACCGGCGACGGGCACGCGCTGGCGCTGCTGGCCGGGGCGCCGCTGCTGAACATGGAGTTCGTGCAGTTCCATCCGACCGGCATGGTCTGGCCGCCGTCGGTGAAGGGGATCCTCGTCACCGAGTCGGTGCGCGGCGACGGCGGGGTGCTGCGGAACTCCGAGGGCGAGCGGTTCATGTTCGGCTACGTCCCGGACGTCTTCAAGGAGAAGTACGCGGAGACGGAGGAGGAGGGCGACCGCTGGTACGAGGACCCGGAGAACAACCGCCGGCCGCCGGAGCTGCTGCCCCGTGACGAGGTGGCGCGGGCGATCAACGCCGAGGTGAAGGCCGGCCGGGGCTCGCCGCACGGCGGGGTGTTCCTCGACGTGTCGACGAGGATGCCGGCGGAGGTCATCCGGCGCCGGCTGCCGTCCATGTACCACCAGTTCAAGGAGCTGGCGGACGTGGACATCACGGCGGAGGCGATGGAGGTCGGCCCGACCTGCCACTACGTGATGGGCGGCATCGCCGTCGACTCGGAGTCGGCCGCGACGGTCGGGGTGCCCGGGCTCTTCGCCGCCGGGGAGGTCGCGGGCGGGATGCACGGCTCGAACCGGCTCGGCGGCAACTCGCTCTCGGACCTGCTGGTGTTCGGCCGGCGGGCCGGACTGCACGCGGCCGCGTACGCGGCGGAGGCCGGCGGGGCGCGGCCCGAGTCGTCGCCGGCCGCGGTCGACGCGGCGGCCGCGGAGGCGCTGGCCCCGTTCGGGGCGGAGGCCACGGCCGAGGGCCCGGTGGAGAACCCGTACGCGCTCCACCAGGAACTGCAGCAGACCATGAACGACCTGGTCGGCATCATCCGGCGCGAGGGCGAGATGGCCGAGGCGCTGGAGCGGCTCGCGGTGCTGCGGGAGCGGGCGCGGCGGACCGGGGTCGAGGGCCACCGGCAGTTCAACCCCGGCTGGCACCTCGCCCTCGACCTGCGGAACATGCTGCTGGTCAGCGAGTGCGTGGCCCGGGCGGCCCTGGAGCGCACGGAGAGCCGGGGCGGACACACCCGGGAGGACTACCCGGCGATGGACCGGACATGGCGGGCGGTGAACCTGCTGTGCCGGCTGAGGCCGGACGGGGCCGGTGTGGACCTGGAGCGGATCGCCACGCCCCCGGTCCGCCCCGACCTGCTGGGGCTCTTCGAGAAGGACGAACTGGCCAAGTACCTCGCGGAGGAGGAGCTGTCGTGACGACCTACGACGCGCACTTCAGGGTCTGGCGGGGCGACGCCGACGGCGGGGGGCTGCGGGACTTCACGGTGGCGGTGCACGACGGCGAGGTCGTCCTCGACATCGTGCACCGGCTGCAGGCCACCCAGGCGCCTGACCTCGCGGTGCGGTGGAACTGCAAGGCGGGCAAGTGCGGTTCGTGCTCGGCGGAGATCAACGGGCGGCCGCGGCTGATGTGCATGACGCGGATGTCGGTCTTCGGCCGGGACGAGACGATCACCCTCACCCCGCTGCGGGCGTTCCCGGTGATGCGGGACCTGGTGACGGACGTGTCCTTCAACTACGCGAAGGCACGCGAGATCCCGGCCTTCGTCCCGCCGCCGGGTCTGGAGCCGGGCGAGTACCGGATGGCGCAGGAGGACGTGGAGCGCTCGCAGGAGTTCCGCAAGTGCATCGAGTGCTTCCTGTGCCAGGACACCTGCCATGTGGTGCGCGACCACGAGGAGAACAAGCCCGCCTTCGCCGGCCCCCGCTTCCTGATGCGCATCGCCGAACTGGACATGCACCCCCTGGACGCGGCCGAGGAGACCGGCCTGGACCGCAAGCGCACCGCCCAGGACGACCACGGCCTCGGCTACTGCAACATCACCAAGTGCTGTACGGAGGTCTGCCCGGAGGGCATCCGCATCACCGACAACGCCCTGATCCCCCTGAAGGAACGCGCCGTCGACCGCAAGTACGACCCGCTGGTCTGGCTGGGCAACAAGATCACCCGCCGGAAGAGCTGACGGCCCGGGGGCCTGCGGGCCCCCGGCCACCGTCAGTGCCAGCCCTTGCGGTACGAGGTCCAGTCCTGCTCCTTCGCGGCGAAGTCGACGTAGAGGGCCACGCCGAAGCGCTTGCGGCCGGGGTCGGCGGCGGTGAGGCCGAGGCGGACGCCCCGGACCGCGGCGGAGACCGTCTCGGCGGACTCGTGGTGGCCGAGGTCGTCCTCGTGGAAGAAGGGGAGCCCCATGAGGAGGTCGGTGTCCTCGGGGGTGACCTCCAGGGCCAGTTCGGTCTGCTGCGCGACATAGCCGCCGTACATGGTCTCCAGCGGCATCCACGTGTCGTACGACATGACGGCGATCTGGTCGACCCGGCGGGCGACCTGGCCGAAGAACTCCTGCGACCACCACTTCTCGCTGCCGGACAGCGCACCCACCACCGTGTGCGCGGCCGGCAGCGGGTCTATCTGGTGGGCGGCCACCGACAGCTGGGCCTTGCGGGCGCGGGTCAGCCCGCGCAGGTCGTCCAGGAGGGAGAGGTAGTCCGCGTCGTCGGAGTGCAGCGGTTCCAGGTCGAAGTGGACGCCCTCGAAGCCCGCGTCCAGGATCTGGCGGGCCGAGGCCACCACGGCGGCCCGGGACTCCGCCTTCTCCAGGCGCAGCCCGTCCGGGCCCTCGGTCGCGAGGACGTCGCCGAGCCACGCCTGCACGCGGATCCCCGGCATCGTGCGGTGCACGGCGTCGAGCAGCCACTTCGCCCGCGGGTACCGGTCCGCGGGCAGGGTGCCGTCGTGCTCCAGCGGGCCCGCGTGCACATACAGGTCGCGTATCCCGGTGCCCTTGATCCGCGCGGCGAAGGCCGCGAGGTCGGCGTCCTTCTTGCGGCCGTCCACCCAGGCGTGGCCCAGCCAGATCGCGTCCTGGCCGCGGGACGTCGTCCCGTCCGCCACGTCCCCCGAGTAGGAGACCCGCAGCGCGGCGTACGCGCCGAGGGGTGGGAGCACGAGCAGAAGGACCAGGGCGAGCGCCACCCAGCGCCCGCGCCGCCACCAGTTCCGTACACGCTGCTGCACCGGACCCCCCGTGTGTCATGCCGTCGAGACGATCACCACCTTAGAGGCCACTACTGACAGTGACCGTCCGGCGTCCGGTCGCGAGGGGGCAACTCCCGGCATAGCCTCCCAAACGTGACACGACGAGCCACCCGGGGCGCCGCCCGTGCTCTCCTCGCGCTGCTCGCGGCGGCGTGGTGGCTGAGTGCGCCCGCCGCCCCCGGGGCCCGGGCCGAGGACCCCGTCGTGCTCGCCCGGGACGGCCAGATCACCGACCACGTCGACGCCCTCGGGCAGCGCCGCGCCTCCGTCGCCGCCGCACTCGACCGGCTCTACGACGACCGGCGGCTGCAGCTCTTCGTCGTCTACGTACGGGACTTCTCCGGCCGCCCCGCCCAGAGCTGGGCCGACGCCACCGCCGACCGCAACGGCCTCGGCCGCGACGACGTGCTGCTCGCGGTCGCCACCCACGACCGCCAGTACGCGTACTCCGTGGACGCCGGCTCCCCGCTCACCGACCCGCAGCTCGACGACGTGGCCCGGACCGCGATCGAGCCCCCGCTGCGGCAGAACGACTGGGCCGGCGCCGCGATCGGCGCGGCGAACGGCTACGACGCCGTGCTCGGCGGACAGCCCGTACCCGTCCCCACCATCAGTCCCGGCCCCGCCGACCCCGGCGGCGGCGGCACGGACACGATCGAGGCGAGCGACTACGTGCTGCCCGTCACGGTCGTCGGCCTGACGGCCGCCGGCGCCGCGTATCTGGTCACCCGCCGCTCCCGGCGCAGACGCGACGCCGGCGCCGGTACCGCCCCGCCCGCGCCGCCGGGCTGGGGCACGCCCAGGGAACCCGCCCCGACCCCGCTGCCCGAGCTGGACGGGCAGGCCCGCCGCGCCCTGGTCGCCGCGGACGACGCCGTCCGCACCAGCCAGGAGGAACTCGGCTTCGCCACCGCCCAGTTCGGCGAGGAGGCGGTCGCCCCCTTCACGGAGGCCGTGCAGTTCGCGCAGGACGAGCTGACGGCCTCGTTCCGGCTGCGCCAGGCGCTCGACGACGCCTACCCGGAGGACGACGCGACCCGCCGCGCCATGCTCGACGAGATCCTGCGCCGCTGCGCCGACGCCGACGCCCGCCTCGACGCCGTCGCCGAGGACTTCGACCGGCTGCGCGACCTGGAACGGGACGCCCCGCGCGCCCTGGACGCCGCCGACGCCGCGTACCGCGCGCAGGTCGCCCGGATCGGCACGGCGGAGGCGTCCCTGGAGGCGATGCGCCGGCGGTACGCCGAGTCCGCCGCCGGACCGGTCGCGAGCGACACCGCTCAGGCCAAGGACCGGCTGGTGTTCGCCACCACCAACCTCGACCGGGCCCGCGAGGCGGTGGCGGCGGACGAGAACGGCGTGGCGGCGGTGCACATCCGGGCCGCCGAGGGCGCGGTCGACCAGGCCGCCCGGCTGATCGAGGCCGTGGACCGGCGGGCCCGGGAGCTCGCGGAGGCGGTGGGCCGGCTGTCGGTGGCGCTCACCGAGACCGAGGCCGATCTCGCGGACGCGCACGGCCTGTTGCAGGACGCCGAGGGCTCCATGAGCGATCTGCGGGGCCGGGTGGCCCGCGCGCAGTCCGTCGTGGCGGACGTGCGGCGGGTCGTCGAGGCGGGCCGGTACGACCCGCTCGACGCGCTGCGGCGGGTGGAGGAGGCCGACGCGGCGCTGGACTCGGCGCTGGCCGGTGTGCGCGAGCGCGAGTCGGGGGCCGGGCGGGCCCGCGTCCTGCTCGACCAGGCGCTGCTGACCGCGCGGTCCGCGGCCGGCGCGGCGGCCGACTACGTGACGACCCACCGCGGCGCGGTCGGCAGCGAGGCCCGCACCCGCCTCGCCGAGGCCCGGCGGCGGCTCGACCGGGCCGGGCAGCTGGCGGAGGGCGGCGATCCGCAGGCCGCGCTGGCGGAGGCCCAGCAGGCGGACGCGCTGGCCCGGCAGGCGCAGGAGCTGGCGGAGCAGGACGTACGCGGTTACGGGTACCCGGGCCCGTCCCGTACGGCGGGCGGCTCCGGACTCGGCGGCGCGGTGCTCGGCGGCATCATCCTGGGCGGCCTGTTCGGAGGCGGCGGGGGCGGCCGCGGCGGTTTCGGCGGGGGCGGTTTCGGCGGGGGCGGGCCCGGTCCCGGCAGTTTCGGCGGTGGGGGCACCCGCGGCCGGCGGGGCGGCGGCGGCCGGTTCTGACGACGTACCTCCCACGCACGAACACAAGGAGCGGCACCCATGACCAAGCAGACGATCCTCGGCCGGGTCACCCAGCTGGCGAAGGCCAACATCCACGCCCTGCTCGACCAGGCCGAGGACCCGCAGAAGATGCTGGACCAGCTGATCCGCGAGTACACCGACAACATCCGCGAGGCGGAGGAGGCCGTGGCGGCGACCATCGGCAATCTGCGGCTGATGGAACAGGACCACCGGGAGGACGTGGCCGCGGCGCAGGAGTGGGGCACGAAGGCGCTGGCCGCCAGCCGCAAGGGCGACGAACTGCGGGCCGCGGGGCAGACGGCGGAGGCGGACCGCTTCGACAACCTGGCGAAGGTCGCGCTCGGCCGCCAGCTCCAGTCGGAGAAGGAGGCGAAGACGGCCGAACCGACGATCGCCGCGCAGACCGAGGTGGTGGAGAAGCTGAAGTCCGGCCTGGACCGGATGAAGGGGAAGCTCACCGAACTGCAGGCCAAGCGCGACGAACTCGTGGCCCGCGCCCGCTCCGCGCAGGCGCAGAACACGATGCTGGACGCGGTGAAGAACATCGACGTCATGGACCCGACCAGCGATCTGGCCCGCTTCGAGGAGAAGGTCCGCCGCGAGGAGGCCCGCGCAGCGGGCAAGCAGGAACTGGCCGCGTCCTCGTTGGACGCCCAGTTCGAGCAGCTGGAGACGATGGGCGACGCGGCCGAGATCGAGGCGCGGCTGGCAGCGCTGAAGGGCTGAAGGAAGCGGGCGCGGAGCCCCCGCCCTCAGAACATGCTCAGCAGCTGCTCCACCGTCGGCTCCGCGTCGTTCTCCCCGTCGGGCAGGGGCAGTTCGAACCAGACCGTCTTGCCCCGGTGCGTCCGGCGGGAGCCCCAGGCGGCGCTCAGCAGGCCGACCAGCTGAAGGCCGCGGCCGCCCTCGTCCGTGTCGCGGGCGCGCCGCCGGCGCGGCTGGACCAGGCCCGAGTCCCAGACCTCGCAGACCAGCGTGCGGTCCCGCAGCAGGCGCAGGCGGATGTCGCCCTCGCCGTACCGGAGCGCGTTGGTGACCAGTTCGCTGACGAGCAGTTCGACCGTGTCCACCAGCGCGTCGAGGTCCCAGGCGGTGAGCTGGGCGCGGGCCAGCTCACGGGCCCGGCCGACCGAGCGGGGCTCGCGGGGCAGGGTCCAGTCGCCGACGGCCTCGACGGGCAGACCCTGGATACGGGCCATCAGCAGCGCGATGTCGTCCTGGCCGTGCCCGGTGTCCAGGGTGCTCAGGACGTGGTCGCAGACGTCCTCCAGGGCCGGCCGGCCGGGCTCGGTCAGGGCCCGCTTGAGGGCGTTCACACCCTCGTCGAGCGGATGGTCGCGGGACTCGACGAGCCCGTCGGTGTAGAGGGCGAGCAGCGCGCCCTCGGGGAGCTCGACCTCGACCTCCTCGAAGGGCTCCCCGCCGACGCCGAGCGGCATCCCCGGCGGCACGTCGAGCAGCATCGCCCGCTCGCCGGGCTCGACGAGCACCGGCGGCAGATGGCCGGCGTTGGCGAAGGTGCAGCGCCGGGTGACCGGGTCGTACACCGCGTACACGCAGGTGGCGAGGTACACCTCGGCGAGCTCGGGACCGCGGGCCTTGTGCGCCCGGCCGCTGGTCTGCGCCCCGGCGGGCGCGCCGAGCCCGCGGGCGATCTCGTCGAGGTGCGAGAGGACCTCGGCGGGCTCCAGGTCGAGCTGGGCCAGCGTGCGGACGGCGGTGCGCAGTTCGCCCATGGCGACGGCGGCGCGCAGGCCGCGGCCCATGACGTCGCCGATGACGAGGGCGGTGCGGTGGCCGGGGAGCTCGATGACGTCGAACCAGTCTCCGCCGACCTCGGTGGCCGAGTTGCCGGGCAGGTAGCGGCAGGCGATGTCGAGGCCGGCCGCCTCGGGATCTCCGGGCGGCAGCAGGCTGCGCTGCAGGATCAGGGCCCGTTCGTGCTCGCGCCGGTACAGGCGGGCGTTGTCGATGCAGACGGCGGCACGGGCGGCGAGCTCGACGGCGAGCGCCCGGTCCCGCTCGCCGAACGGCTCGCTGCCCTTGGCGCGGGAGAACTGGACCAGGCCGACGACGGTGTCGTGGGCGACCATCGGCACGGCGAGCGTGGACTGGACGAGGCTGCCCTCGGCCCCGGGGACGGTGTGCACCCGGCCGGTGCGCAGGGCGCTCGCGCAGGAGGAGTTGAACGGGTAGCGGTGGACGGAGCCGAGCTCGACGGACCCGTCCTCGCAACAGCCCGGTACGGAGCGCAGCTCCACCGGCGCGTCCGAGACGGCGCTGGCGAAGGCGACCCGGCGCAGTTCGGCGCTGCCCGCCCCGTAGCCGACGTCCTGCGGGGAGCCCCAGCGGCCGGGCGGGGCCTCGTCGCCGGTGAGCAGTCCCTGGTACAGGTCGACGGAGGCCAGGTCGCAGAAGCCGGGGACGGCCACGTCGAGCAGCTCGCGGGCGGTGGCCTCCAGGTCGAGCGAGTTCCCGATCCGGGCGCCGGCCTCGTTGAGCAGGGCCAGGTTGCGGCGGGCGCTGGCGGCCTCGCGGGCCGCGTTGTGTCTGCGGGTGACGTCGATGCCGAGGCCGGCGACGCCGACGGGGCGGCCGGAGCCGCTGTGCACCCGGTACAGGTTGATCGACCAGTGGCGGCGGTCGGTGCTGCCGGGCGGGGCGCCGATGATCTGGAGCTCGGTGACGGCCTCGCCGGTCTCCAGGACCCGCTTCAGCGCGGCGGTCATCCGCTCGGCCTCGGGGCGGGCGAGGTAGTCGTGGACGGTGCGGCCCCGGTGGTCGTCGGCGGAGCCGCCGAAGACCCTGGCGAAGCGCTGGTTGGCGCGCTTGACGGTGAGGTCGGTGCCGAACAGAAGGAAACCGAAGGGTGATTGACCGAAAATCGCCTGCGAGGCGGCGAGGTCGGTCTCGATCTGGCGCAGCGCCCGGACGTCCACGACGATGCACAGCGCGGCCCGTTGGCCGCTCTTCGTCTCACTGGGCATCACATACATCTCGGCGATGCCGTGCGGGCGGCCCTGCCCGGGGATCCGGAACGGGACGAGCCCGGTCCACTCCTTGCCGTCGAGTATCTCCGCGACCCTGCGGCGGCCGCGTTCGCGCAGCTCGCGGGGCATGAAGGCCTCGACCGGATCCTTGCCCATGGCCTCGTCGACGGGCACGCCGAACAGCTCGACGGCGCGCCTGCTCCACTGGTCGACGAGCCCGTCGGGCCCGATCGAGAAGGAGGCGACCCTGATGTAGTCGTAGATCGAGCCAGGCGGGCTGCTCTGCCACAAGACGCCGCTCGCCGTCCCAGGTATCTCGCTCACGCGACCGTCCCCTCCAGCTCACCGCACCGGACCGGCCATGCACGCAGTATTCAGCACTACGGCCCCGGACGGCACGACGTTCACGATCACAGGGTGGTCTCGTTCATTTCAAGCCGGGTCCCGTGATCGAAAGTCCCTCCTGTCTTCTAACCAGGGAGAGCCAGCTCGAACCACACGGTCTTGCCCGACCTGCCTTTCCGGGTGCCCCAGCGGCGAGCGGAACAGGCCACGAGCTGCAGTCCGCGGCCGCCTTCGTCGTCGGGTCCGGCGCTGCGTTCCAGCGGAGGATCCGGAAGCGGATCGGAGACCTCCACGAGCAGGCCGGGGTGGCCGTCGCCGTCGGGCTGCTGCCGGACGAGGCGGACGCCGATCGGACCGGAGGCATGCTGCAGCGAGTTCGTGACCAGCTCGGAGACGAGGAGGACGGTCACATCGCGGACGGACGCGTCGATGCTCCAGGAGCGCAGGGTGTCGCGAACCGCATGACGGGCCGCGCGGACGGCGTCCGCCTCCGCCGGGAAGTACCACTCGGCGTGGCGGACCTCGTTGTCGATCACGCGACCACTTCCCCAGACCGAGCGGGAGACCCGTGTCCCTTTTCATACGGTTAATGGGCACATACCCGATATTCGGGGCGGGATATCGCGGGTTCCACGGCCGCGGGCGCACGGTGACACGAACGGCGTACGGGCAGGGCCGCACGCCCCTGCGAACGAGTCCCCGCCCTACGCGCCCGCCACGGGCCACAGCCGTGCGGCGACCGCGGCGACCGCGGGGCGGTCGACGTCGAGCCAGTCCACCGACTCCAGCTCGTCCCGGCCCAGCCAGCGCAGCTCGTCGTGCTCCTGCTGAGGCTCCGGCTCACCCGCGAGCAGCCGCGTCGTCCACACTCGCAGCACGTACCCGGGCTTGAGCGGCCACTCGCCGGGGATCCGCTCCTCCGGCTCGGTCTCCACGCCCAGTTCCTCGCGCAACTCGCGCACCAGCGCCTTCTCGGCGCTCTCCCCCGGTTCGAGCTTGCCGCCCGGAAGTTCCCAGCGGCCGGCCAGCTCGGGCGGGGTGCTGCGGCGCGCGGCCAGCAGACGCCCCCGGTCGTACAGGGCCCCGGCGACCACCACCACGTGGTCAGCGTCATGATCGGTCATGCGCCGGAGCGTAACCCGGAGGTCCGGGAGGGGAAAACGGCGGTCAGAGCGCGGGCTGTCCGATGCGCTCGACCCAGTAGAGCTGCTTGTGGCCCCGGTCGTCGAGGCTGTCGGCGATCTTCTGCGCCTCGTCCTTGGTGGCGTAACGGCCCACGCGATAGCGGTTGCCGTTGTCGTCCTGACGTATGACCAGCCAGGGCAGGACAGCGTTGCCGTCGCTCATAGGAGCCCTCCCTCCGCCGGTCCGCGCGCCGTCGACGATCCCCAGGAAACCGCAATCCGCATATGCCCGAGCTTACGCCTGACCTTTACACAGCGGATCGGAGTTTTTACAAAGAGATACGGATCCGGCCAGATCGCGGCACCGAGTGCCGCGGGGATGCGGAAGGAGAGGGTCCGTCAGCGGACCGGGAGGTGGTACGCGACGCGGTAGCGGTCGGCGGGGACGACCACGTCGGCGGTCTCGACCGCGCGGCCGGAGGCGTAGAAGGTGCGCTCCAGGACCAGGACCACATGACCGGGGACGCCGCCGAGGGTCAGGAGCTCCTCCGCGAGGCCGGGGCGGGCGCCGACCTCCTCCACCACGTTGTCGACGACGACATCGATCGCCGCCATCCGCTCGACGACCCCGCAGCCGCCCAACGGCCCCTCCTCGGGGAGCATCACGGGCGTCCGGCCGGTGACGCACAGGGGCTCCCAGGAGGTGGAGAGCATCATCGCCTCGCCCGCGTCCCGGTACACGTAGCGGGTGCGCATCACGCGCTCGCCGGGCTCGACGCCGAGCCGGGCGGCGACCGCGGCGCTGGCCGGCTCCTGCTCGCTGCCCGACTCCCAGGTGCCGCGCGCGCCCTCCTCGGCCTGCTCCTGACGGAAGGGGCTGGCGCCGCCCGGGGGTCGGTTGCCGGTGCGGAAGATCCGGCGCGGCACCGGTCGTTCCCGCACGTACGTGCCCGAGCCGGAGCGACCCTCGACCAGCCCCTCGGCCATCAGCACCTTGCGGGCCTCCAGGGCGACGGTGTCCGAGACCCCGTACTCCTCGCGGATGCGGGCCTGCGAGGGAAGGCGGGCGTGCGGGGGCAGCGAACCGTTCGCGATCTTCGCTCTCAGATCGCTCGCCACGCGGAGATACGCCGGCTGCTCACCGAACGTCACGGGACACTCCCCTCAGGTTGACGGACAGCTACAGACTGACAACCCTCGGTCGCACCCCGCAAGCATGGGCCAGGGTTTCACTCGAAGTGATGATCTTCCTCTGCGCTGGGGTTTACCCGCGGTACGACGACTGCCCCGAACGGGCCTGCGCCACCCCTTGACCTCATTGGTCCAGACCAATACGTTCCTGTGAGCACAGCCGCGCACCGCCCCCTTCCGGCCTTCGCACAGGAACGAGACTCATGCGTCGCAGAACTCTTTCCCGGCTGACCCTCGGCGCAGCCTCCGCCGTCTCCCTCGCCCTCCTGGCCGGCCTCGCCCCGGCCTCCGCCCAGCCCTCGGGCGGCCACGGTGCCGCCCCCGCCCTCAAGCGCGTCGGCTACTTCACGCAGTGGGGCGTCTACGGGCGGAACTTCCAGGTCAAGGACCTGGACACCAGCGGCACCGCCGCCAAGCTCAGCCACGTCAACTACGCCTTCGGCAACGTGAGCGCGGACGGGAAGTGCTTCACCGGCAACGTCCCCGGCGAGGCCGACGCCTGGGCGGACTACGTACGCCCGCTGGACGCCGCCGGCTCCGTGGACGGGGTCGCCGACACCACCGACCAGCCCCTGGCGGGCAACTTCAACCAGCTCAAGGAACTCAAGGCCAAGCACCCGGGACTGAAAGTCCTGATCTCGCTGGGCGGTTGGAGCTGGTCCACGCACTTCTCCGACGCGGCCCGCACCCCCGCCTCCCGCAAGGCCCTCGTGTCGTCCTGCATCGACCTCTACATCAGGGGGAACCTGCCGGCCGACGGCGTCCGGGGCGGCGCGGGCGCGGCGGCCGGGCTGTTCGACGGCATCGACCTGGACTGGGAGTGGCCCGGCTCGGCCGGTGACACCGACACCGTGTTCCGGCCCGAGGACAAGCAGAACTTCACCGCCCTCGTCCGGGAGTTCCGCACCCAGCTCGACGCGTACGGCAGGTCGTCGAAGAAGCGGAAGCACTACGAGCTGACCGCGTTCGTGCCGACCGCGCCCGCCAAGATCGACGCCGGCTTCGAGGTCCCGAAGATCATGCGCGACCTCGACTTCGTCAATCTGCAGGGCTACGACTTCCACGGCTCCTGGGAGTCCACCACCGCCCAGCAGTCCGCGCTGTTCGCCAAGGGCGACTTCAGCGTCGACCAGACCGTGAACGACTGGCTGCGGCGCGGCGCGCCGGCCCGCAAGCTGGTCGTCGGCATGCCGTTCTACGGCCAGGGCTGGACCGGCGTCTCCGGCGGCGGCGACGGCCTCGGACAGCCCGCCGCCGGCCCCGCCCCGGCGACCTGGGCGGCCGGGTACGAGGACTACGAGGCGCTGAAGAAGCTCGCCGGCTCGGGGACGTACACGGTCCACCGCGACCGGCCGGGCGGGCACGCCTGGCTCTTCGACGGCACCACCCTGTGGACGTACGACGACCCTCAGGTGCTGCGCGCCAAGTCGCTGTACGTACGGGCCAAGGGCCTCGGCGGGGCGATGTTCTGGTCCCTTGACGGGGACACCCCCGACGGCGAACTGATCACCGCCGTGGACCGCGGCCTCGGCCGGCGCTGAGAACCGGTGACGAAGGGGCGGCCGCCCGCCGGCGGCCGCCCCTCTGGCACTCAGTGACTCAGTGGCTCAGCAGGTCACCGACCCACGGTCGCTCAGAACTGCAGCGCCCAGGAGTCGATCTTGCCGACGTCGATGGACGCGTTGTCCGTGACCCGCAGCTTCCACGTGCCGTTCGCGACCTCGGAGGAGGCGTTGACCGTGTACGTGGTGTTGATGTTGTCCGAGCTGCCGCCGGTGCCGAAGCCCTTCAGCGTGTACGCCGAGCCGTCGGGGGCGATCAGCTGGACCTGGAGGTCACCGATGTAGGTGTGGACGATGCTCACCGGGACCTGCAGGGCGGACGGGGCGTTGCCCGTGACGCCGCTGACGGTGACCGGGGACTCGACGGTCGCGTGGTCGTTGATCGCGTAGTCCGCGGTGTTCTCGAACTTCTTGCCGGGCGGGGGCGTCGTGCCGCCGCCGCCCACGAAGAGCAGGCGGTTCGGGGAGCCGCTGCCCGGGGAGCCGACCACGTTCGGGGTGGCGTTGTTCACCAGCGCGGTCTGCACCTGGGCCGGGGTGGAGGTCGGGTTGTCGCCGAGGTAGACGGCGGCGGCGCCGGCCACGTGCGGGGTCGCCATCGAGGTGCCGGAGATGGTGTTGGTGGCCGAGTCGCTGGTGTTCCACGCCGAGGTGATGTTGGAGCCCGGGGCGAAGATGTCCAGGACGGAGCCGTAGTTGGAGAAGCTGGAGCGGGCGTCCGTGTTGGTCGTGGAGCCGACCGTGATCGCCTCGGTCACCCGGGCCGGGGAGTAGCCCGACGCGTTGGCGTTGCTGTTGCCCGCCGCGATGGCGTACGTGACGCCGGACGCGATGGAGTTGCGGACGGCCGCGTCGAGGGTGGCGTCGGCGCCGCCGCCGAGGCTCATGTTGGCAACGGACGGGCCCGAGTGGTTCTGCGTCACCCAGTCGATGCCCGCGACCACGCCGGCGGTGGTGCCGGAGCCGTTGTTGTCGAGCACGCGGACGCCGACGATCCTGGCCTTCTTGGCCACGCCGTAGGCGTTGCCCGCGACGGTGCCGGCGACGTGGGTGCCGTGGCCGTGGCCGTCCTGCGCGACGTTGTCGTTGTCGACGGCGTCGTAACCGTTGAAGGCGCGGCCGCCGAAGTCGCTGTGGGAGATCCGCACACCGGTGTCGATGATGTACGCCGTGACGCCCTGGCCCGCGCTGTCCGGGTAGCTGTAGCTCGAGTTCAGCGGGAGCGCGCGCTGGTCGACGCGGTCCAGGCCCCAGGACGGCGGGTTCGGCTGGGTGCCGGCGACCTTGAAGACGCGGTTCTGCGCGACGGACTTCACCGCAGGGTCGGCGGCGAGCTTCTTCGCCTGCGCCTCGGACAGCTCGACGCTGTAGCCGTTGAGCGCCGCGGTGTACGTCTTCTTGATCTTCGCGCCGTACTCGGCGGCCACCGCGCGGCCCTTCGCCGTCTCGGCCTGCGCCGACTCGTCGAGGGTGACGATGTAGCTGCCGGCGATCGCACCGGCGACGCCGGCGTTCTCGATGACGCCTTCCGGGGCGGCCGCGGCCGCGGAGGCCGGGAGGGCGGAGGCGGTGCCGAGCGCGAGGGCGGCGACGGCTATGGCGCTGGCGGCGGCGAGTCTGCGCCGCGAGTGACGCATCACTGACATGTGAGGGATCCTCCTCATTGGTGGTGCGCTTCTGTGGGGGTACGGCAGGGACATGACAAACGCACAACGGGTGTCCGCGGCGTTTCCCTTGCCCTACTGCCAGCGAAAGATTGGCGGATCCATAGGAATCGCACAAGGGCCCCGAGCGCCATGCAACAAGGCCGCCATATGCCTGTCATGCTGGCCGTCATGACGGCCTATGTGTGCCCCCGGTGCGGCTCCCGAGCCGCCGCGGACACGCTCACCTGGTGTTGTCCGCAGTGCCGTGGCCCGTGGGACCTGGCCTTCACCGCCGCGCCCGTGCCACTCCCGTCACTTGCGTCCCGTGTGAATTCCTTGTGGCGATACGCCGAGGCGCTGCCGTTGGCGACTTCTCTCCCCCGGGTGACCCTCGGCGAGGGCCGGACGCCCGTCGTCCCCCTCAGCGAGACCGTCTCGGCCAAACTCGACTTCCTCACCCCGACGCTGTCCTTCAAGGACCGCGGCGCGGTCATGCTCGCCGAGCTGGCCCGCCGCCTGCGGCCGCGTCTCGTCGTCGCGGACAGCAGCGGCAACGCGGGCACGGCGGTCGCCGCGTACACGGCGCGGGCGGGGCTGCCCTGCGCGGTGTACGTCCCCGAGGGCACCTCGGCGAAGAAGCTGGAGCAGATCCGGGCGCACGGCGCACGGCTCGCCGTCGTCCCCGGCGGCCGGGACGCGGCCGCGCGGGCCGCGCAGGAGGCGGCCGGCGAGCCCGGCGCCTTCTACGCCTCGCACGTCTTCAACCCGCACTTCCTGCACGGCACGAAGACCTACGTCTACGAGCTCTGGGAGGACGGCGGCGGCACCCTGCCCGACACCCTCGTCGTCCCGGTCGGCAACGGCACCCTGCTCCTCGGCACCGCCCTCGCCCTCGACGAACTGCACGGCCACGGGCTGATCAGCAAGCGGCCCGCCCTCCTCGCCGTCCAGGCGGAGGCCGTCTCGCCGCTGGCGGCGGCGTACCGCGCGGGCGCGACGGACCTCACCGGGCCCGCGCGCCCCGCGGCGCCCACCCTCGCCGAGGGCATCGCCATCCCGCACCCGCCGCGCGCCGCCCAGATCCTGCGGGCGGTCCGCGACAACGGCGGCACCTTCCTGACCGTGACGGACGCTCAGATCCGGGACGCCCAGGCGGACCTGGCCCGGCGCGGACTGTACGTCGAGACGACCGCAGCGGCCTGCTGGGCGGCCGTGCGCGCCGAGCCGCCGCGCCCCGGGAGCACCGTGCTGCCCCTGTGCGGAGCCGGCGCCAAGACGGGACTCGCGGCGCCCCCGGCGGACGGGGAGGGCTAGTCCGTCCAGTACGTGTCGTGCTTCAGGAAGAACGCGGCGCGCTCCTCCTCCGTCATCCGCGCGACCGTGCCGACCTTCTCGAAGTACTCCTCGCGGGGCGCGCCCGGGGCGAACAGCAGCAGCATCGAGGAAGGTTCGTCGGAGTCGTTGCGGAAGGCGTGCAGCCCGCCGGTCGGCACGTACACGCAGTCGCCGCGCCGGGCGTCGACCCAGTTCTTCCCGTCGAAGATCCGGACCGTGCCGTCGAGGACGTAGAAGGTCTCGGAGATCGTCCGGTGGAAGTGGGTGGACGGCCCGCCGGCCTTGGGCGTCATGTCGACCTGGTACAGCCCGAACTCGCCGCCCGTGGAGGCGGTGGTGGCCAGATAGCGGGTCTGTGTGCCGTTGGGCGAGATCAGCTCGGGCGGGGCGCCGGCCGGGCGGTAGGACGCGGTGATCTCGCCGGTCTCGCCGTGGTACCGGGGCTCGGGGTACGACATGGTGACTCCGTTCGTCTCAACTGCTGTGCCGCTTGATCTGGTTCAGGATCGAATCGTCCGTGATGCTCGCGTCGTCCGCGAGCAGGAACGCCTTGCTGAGGATCAGCGAGAGCCGGTCGTCCTCGAACGGCAGGAACACCGTGCCGTCCGACTTCCGCGGCGCCGGGACCACGCACAGGTACGCGTCGTCCGGCGTCATCCTGATGTTCGCCGAGCCCAGGTGGATCTTGTAGGTGCTCAGCTCTCCGCGGACGACCAGGCACCGCTCCTCCAGGGCGCAGCGGTCGGCGATCTTCAGCCGGGGCAGGATCCGTGCGAGCGCGTCGCGGCGCGTCGTCGCGGTCCCGTTCAGCTCGCCGAAGCCCGCCTGCTCCCAGTACGGCCGCCGTCCTCCCTCCTGCCAGTCCGGGTCGGCGGCGATCGAGGTCACGCCGACGAACAGGTCCACGTCGCGCATCGCCTCGCTGAGCACCAGCGGCGGCACCTCGGTGAGCGGGGCCGGGCGCATGCCGCCGGAGGTGCGGCGCCGGAAGCGCACCTGGTCGGTGGAGGCGATGACGTCCTCCTCCGACCAGTCCGCCAGGACGTGATGGAAGCCGACCTCCCACTCCCCCGCCGCCAGCGTGCGCGAGGCCGCGTCGTCGTACCCCGAGTCCCAGGGCCCGAGCAGCCTGCTGGTCCACGAACGGGCCCGGAACAGCGCGAACATGCGGCGGTAGTGGACGAGATGGCCGGCGAAGCGGTCGGAGTGGTCGCGGGTCTCCTCCTCGGCCGGGGTGAGCCGGTAGATCTCCCGGAACGCCTGCTTGAACGGCTGGCGCAGCTGCCGCTCGGTGAGCAGGTCGCGCCAGGACTCCACGGTCCGCGGGTCGGAGCGCAGCGGGTGCCAGAGCCGTACGGCCGCGTCCTCGGGCGCGTCGGGCAGCGCATCGAACTCCGGCAGCACGGCCTGCCACCGCCCCGGCGCCGTCTCGATCTCCCAGACGAGCCGGCGCACCACGGCCCGCGCGACCGGGTGTTCGGCCAGCTCGGCGCGCCAGCGCCGGTACGGGGGGATCATGTCGGCGGTCCAGCCGGCCTCCAGCGCCCGGGCGAGGGTGCGGTGCTGGATGTCGACCCGCTTGACCAGGTCGCGCAGCTCCTTGACCGCGGCGGGGTGGTCGCGGCGGGCGGGCGCGGGCACGGACCGCAGCGCCTGGCCGTCCTTGGACCAGGTCAGCGTCGCGCCGCCGGCGCCGGCGGTGACGACGGCCTCGTACGGCCCGAGTTCGCGGCGCAGCACGCCGTCCGGGCCGAAGCCGAGCGTGGGCTGCCGCAGCGCCACCTCGACGCGCTCGACCAGGTTCGCCTCGACCTTCTTGAGGTTCTTTTCGAGCTGCTTGGGCACCCCGGCGTGCCGGGTGGCCGCGCGGGCGGCGCGGACGGCGGTGACCAGCTCGGGGGTGGGGAAGTCCCGCCCGGCCCGGACGAGTTCGAAGAGCAGCGCCTGGGACGGCAGCGTCCTCGCGGCGGTCGGGGCGACCGCGACGCCGGGCAGCAGCCCGTCGAGCAGCGCGGGCAGCCAGGGCTCGTCGCGGAACAGCGCGGTGCGGGCCGCGCGCCCGAGGGCGGCGACCTCGTCCGCGGTGAACGCCTTCTCCGCCGCGTACGGGAGCTCGCCCCGCCCGATCGCCCCGACGCGCTCCGCCGCCGCCTCCAACGCACGGCGGGCGTAGGTCGCGTACGCCGGTATGCCGGATATCCGCCGCCACCGCTCGGCGTAGCCGTCCGGCGGGCTGTAGGTGTCGGACGGGTGCATCGCGGCGAACAGCGCCTGCTCGTCCTCGGGGAGCCCCGCCAGGACCGCCGCCTCTTCGGATGCGACTGCGAAGTCGTTCACGTCTGACATGGGGCCGGATGCTGCCACACGACACTGACAGTCACCGCGCTTCCGCGGCTTCGCCGCAGGTCAGCGAAGAACCACAGTCGAAGACCGACTCTTTTACGCCTCCCGTCTATTGACTGACCGTCACGTAATCGCACAGTGATACGATCTGCGCGCAAGCGGGGCGGGCGGATGAGCGCAGGACAGCACCTCCACAACATGGGCGGTCCGAGCGGCGTCCCGATGCGTTGGGGTATCCCCCAGCTCAAAGAGCTTCGGGAAGGATCCGCCGGTTCACCCGCATCGAGGGGAATGCAGCTACTGGCCGTCGGTCGCCTGAAGAGAGTCTTATGACGGAATACATACAGAACCCTGTGCTCTGGGTTTTGTTGGTCCTCGTTCTTGCCGCTGTCGCCGTCATCGTCCGCCTGCGCGGCACGGGCCGGGCCCTGCGGCAGGAGATCGACGGACTCAGGACCCACTACTCCGACCTGGAGAACCGCTACACGCAGTCCGTTGCGGCTGCGCAGGAACAGGCCGAGGAAGGCACCAAGACCGTCCTCAAGTCCGCCATGCGGACGCTGCAGGGCCTCGCCGCCGAGCAGCAGCTGATCGTCTCGCGGCTGCAGAACAAGTACGGCGAGTCCGCCATGCTCCAGGACCTCCTGGAGATCGACCACACCAACTCGCAGTTCGGCCGGCGCGCGCAGTCCATCGCCGTCCTCTGCGACGGCTGGCTGGGCCGGCACCGCGACGTCGCCTCCGTGTACGACGTGGTCCGCAGCGCCCAGGGCCGGGTCCGGCACTTCCGCCGGGTGGAGATCCTCTCCCGGGTCGACTTCGGCATCACCAGCCGCGCCGTCGAGCCGGTGGCCCTGGCGCTCGCCGAGCTGCTCGACAACGCGACCAGCTACTCCAGCCCGGACACCGTCGTCGAGATCAACACCCGGACCGTGCCCAAGGGCGTCTGCATCGTCGTCGACGACGCCGGCGTCGGCATGAACGACGAGGAGCGGGCCCGCGCCGAGCGGCTGTTGACCAGCAACCGCGTCAACGGCGTCTCCGGACTCGGCAACCCGCCGCAGTTCGGCTTCGCCGTCATCGGCGTGCTGTGCGAGCGCTTCGGCTTCGAGGTGTCCGTGGACTCCTCGTCCCCGTACGGCGGCGTGCGCGCCGTCGTCCTGCTCCCGCACGACCTGCTCACCGGCATGCCGGACCACCGGCCCGCGGCCCCGCCCATGCCGACCGCCATGCCTCAGGCCGCCATGCCGCAGCCCGGCATGACGCAGGCTCCCATGCCGCAGGCCGGCATGGCCCAGGCCGGTCTGCCGCAGGCCGTCGGCCCCGACTCCGGACCGACCCTCGACGCCACCTCCGACGGCCTGCCCCGTCGCCGCCGCAAGCGGCCGATGGCCATCGTGCCGAACAGCGCCCCCGGCGCGCGGACCTCCGGCCGCAGCGGCGCGGAGGCGGCGGCGATCATGGGCGCCTTCCAGCGGGGCACCCAGTCAGGCCGGTCCACCCACCCGGAGGTAGTGGACCCGACCAGCAGCACCCGTGGTGCTAGCAGTGAAGGACATGAGGTCTCGTGAACGACGATCTGTCATGGATGCTCGACAGCGCCCTGGAGATTCCCGGGGCACTGCACGCGGTCCTGATATCCGCCGACGGGCTGCTGATGGCCCGGACGAAGGACTTCGACAAGGACAACGCGGACCGCGTCGCCGCCGCGATGAGCGGAGTGCAGTCGCTCAGCCGCTCGCTCGGGTTCTTCTGTGAGGACCCGCGGGCCGGCTGGCGCCAGACGCTCGTCGAGTTCGACGGCGGCTGGGTCTTCCTGATCTCCGCCGGCGAGGGCGCCTACCTCGGCGTCTCGGCCGGTCCCGACGTCGACATGGCGGACATCACCTTCCGCATGCAGCAGCTCGTCGGCCAGCTCGGCAAGGTGCTCATGACCCCGCCCCGCGAAAACCTCGGCGCGCGCTCATGACCGGGGCCGAGATGTGGGAGCCGGAGGCCGCCGAACTGGTGCGGCCGTACGTCATCACCAAGGGCCGCGGCCTGCCGGACGACGCGCAGCTCTCGCTGATCACCCTGGTGACGGCGGCGCCGGAGGAGGGCCTGCAGCGGCCGACCCGACTGTCCCCCGAGGAGCAGCGGCTGCTCGACATCTGCTCGGCCGGCTACCTGTCGGTGGCCGAGATCGCCGGGCACACGCGGCTGCCGCTGGGCGTGGTGAAGATCCTGCTCGCCTCGCTGACCGAGGGCGGCTATCTCCTCACCCGCGCCCCGGTGGCCCGGGCGCCGCTCGCCGACCGGGAGATCCTGGAGGAGGTGCTCAATGGTCTCCGCCGCAAGTTTGGGTGAGCAGGACTACGTCCAGGACGGCGCGACGCAGATCCCGGTGAAGATCCTCGTCGTCGGGCACTTCGCCGTCGGCAAGACCACCTTCATCGGCGCCATCTCCGAGATCGAGCCGCTGTCCACCGAGGAGCGGATGACCCGCGCCGCGGAGCAGGTCGACGACCTCAAGGGCGTCCGGAGCAAGACCACCACCACGGTGGCCATGGACTTCGGCCGGCTGACGATCAGCGAGCGCGTCGTGCTGTACCTCTTCGGAACGCCCGGCCAGCAGCGGTTCGTCCAGGTGTGGGAGGACCTCGCGCGCGGCGCGCTCGGCGCACTGGTCCTCGTCGACCCCGAGCGGCTGGCCGACTCCTTCGAGGTCATCGACCTGATCGAGCACTACGGACTCGACTACGCCATCGCCGTCAACCACTTCGACGGTTCCCCGCTGCGGGACGAGACGGCGCTCCGTGAGGCACTGGACCTTCTCGACGACACCCCCGTCGTCACCTGCGACGCGCGCGACGAGGCGTCGTCCGCCGCAGCTCTCACCACTCTCGTCCGCTTTTTGCTGGACCGTGCCCAACAGGAGCAGTAAGCCGATATGGACGCATCGACCCCCACTCCGGTGCCCCCGCCCGGATGTCCCGCCCACGCCCTGGGCGGCCGCGTTCCGCTGTACGGGCCGGAGTTCGCGGCCGACCCGCAGGCGTACTACGCGTACCTGCGCCACTACGGCCCGACCGCGCCCGTGGAGCTCGCCCCCGGCGTCGAGGCCACCCTCGTCACCGACTACCCGACGGCTCTCCAGCTGCTCCAGGACAACGGCTCCTTCCGCAAGGACGCGCGCCGCTGGCGGGCGTTCCAGGAGGGCCTGATCCCGCCGGACAGCCCGGTCGCCCCGCTGCTGTCGTACCGCCCCAACGCCATGTTCAGCGACGGCGCCGAGCACGCCCGGCTGCGCATGGCCATCACCGACAGCATGGCCCGCATCGACACGAACCGGCTGAGCCGGCGCACCGAGCAGATCTCGGACTACCTGATCGCCCAGTTCGGCTCCCGCGGCTCGGCGGACCTGCTCGGCGACTACGCCAAGATGCTCCCGCTGTTCGTGTTCAACCAGCTCTTCGGGTGCCCGGCGGACATCGGGGACCGGGTCTTCTTCGGCATCAACGGCATGTTCGAGGGTGTGAACGCCGAGAAGGCCGCCGAGGTCCTGTACGGGGCCGTCGGCGAACTCGTCGCCCTGAAGCGGAACGCGCCCGGCGACGACGTCACCTCGTGGCTGATGCAGCACCAGGTCAAGCTGACCGACGCGGAGATGGTCCACCAGCTGGCGCTGCTGCTCGCCGCGGGCGCGGAGCCGATGCGCAACCTCATCGGCAACACCCTGCACCGGCTGCTCACCCACGACGACTACGCGTACCGGGGCGGGCTGATCGACGAGGCCCTGGACGACACGCTGTGGGAGAACCCCCCGATCGCCAACCTCGCGCCCCACTACCCGGCCTCCGACATGGAGTTCGCCGGTCAGTGGCTGCGCGCCGGCGACCTCGTCCTGGTCAGCTTCGCCGCCGCCAACTCGGACCCGGCGCTGGCCTCCTCCCGGCAGACCGGCAGCAACCGCGCCCACCTGGCGTGGAGCGCCGGACCGCACGGCTGCCCGTCGAAGGACCCGGCCCGGCAGATCACGGTCACCGCCGTCGAGAATCTGCTCAACCGGCTGCCCGACGTCGAACTCGCCGTGCCCGACGACAGTCTGACGTGGCGTCCGGGCGCGTTCAGCCGCGGTCTGACCGTGCTTCCGGCCCGCTTCACCCCGATCACGGTGTCGCCCGCGCGCACCATGGTGCGGGACGCGGCGCCGGCCCGCGCCGAGCAGGCCGCGGCCGAGCCGTCGCCCGAACGGACCGGTATGTGGAGCTCGTTCCTCAGCTGGCTCAAGAAGTGATCCACCCAACACCTGCAACATGTCCACCCCGGCATGGACGTCGGACCTGACGGGTAGTGAGGCACGCGGTATGAGTCATTCCGCGTAACTCATGAGACTGAGGAGGTGTCGTGTCGGATCACATACCGATAGCCGGCGCTCACCCGCAGCACCCCGTCGCCCCAGCGACCCCCACGGATACCCGCCCCACCGGCGGGTATCCGTGCGTCTGCCCCGGCCGGACCGAGGAGGGCCGGTGACCGCGTCCCGGCGCCCCCGTCCCTCGGGACCGGGCAGACAAGGCCCCGCGGCACCGCGCAGACAGACCCTCGGCGCACATGTCACGGGCCAGCTGCTCCGGCTCTGCGAGACCGCGGGGCTGGACGAGGCCGAGGGCGCGGACCACGCCCGGACCCTGATCGCGGCGCTCGGCCCGGTGGCCGACCGGCCGCTGGACCTGCCGGCGCCCGACCGGTCGTTCCTCTCCGACGACCACACGCCGGTCGAGTTCTCGCTCTCCTTCGAGGGCAGCGCGCCGCCCACCCTGCGGGTCCTGCTCGAACCCGGCTGCGGCGCCGACGACCTGGCGCAGAACGGCCGCATCGGCCTGCAGGTCGTCCGCGCGATGGGCCGGAATTGGGGCTTCGACACCGAACGGCTCGACGAACTGGCGGACCTGTTCCTGCCGGACGACCCCCAGGGCGCGTTCGCGCTGTGGTGCGCGCTGGAACTGCGCGCCGGCGGGACGCCCAAGGTCAAGGTCTACCTGAACCCCGCGGCCAACGGGGCGGAACGGTCCGCCGCGACCGTACGGGAGGCCCTGCACCGGCTCGGCCACCGGCGCGCGTTCGACGCGCTGCCGCCGGGCGACCGGCACCTGTTCTTCGCCCTGGACCTGGGCGCCTGGGAGACCCCCCGGGTGAAGGTCTACCTGGCCCACCACGGGCTGACGGCCGGGGAGGCGGCGGGGCTCTCCCGGGCGCCCGGCGAGCTGGACCCCGCACTCGTACGGGACTTCTTCCGCACCACGACCGGCCGGGTCACCGGCGGCGCGGGCGACGATGCGCGCGAGCTGCGCCCGTTCCAGTCCTGCCACGCCTTCACCGAGACGGCGAGCGGCCGTCCGAGCGGCTTCACGCTCTACGTCCCGGTCCGGGAGCACGCCGCGCACGACCGGGAGGCGCTCGACCGGGCGCTGACCGTCCTCGACGGACTCGGCACCGACCCCACCCCTCTCCTGAGGTCGCTGCCTGCCGTCACCTCGCGCCGGCTCGAGGACGGGGTCGGGCTCATCGCCTACCTCGGCCTCGCGCACCAGACGGGCAGGCCGCCGCGGGTGACCGCGTACCTGTCCTCGGAGGCGTACGAGGTCAGGCCGCCGCGCGCGACGGCGCTCCGGCAGGCCGTGCCGGTGCCCTGAGGCCCCGGCCGTGCCGGTGCTCGAGGCACAGACCGTGCCGGTGCTCCGACGGCCCCGGCCCCAGGTTGCGGCGAAGCTCCCGAGCCCACCGGCGGGAGCTTCACGCGAAGCCCGGACCCGGGCTCAGACGCTCTGCAGCTCGCGGAGCTCCCGCAGATAGGAGCCGACGTCCACCTGCACGGAATGGCCGCTGCTGCTGCCGTACCGCTCGGCGACGCCGGCGAGGTACGCGTCGATCTCGGCGCGCATCTCGCCCTCGGGCGGAAGCGCGGTCCGGCCGGCCACGAGGTCCCCGACCCAGCGGGCCTGCGCCTCGACGAGGCGCGTGATGGAGCCCACCGGGCGGATGAGCCCGACGAAGTACAGCCCGGGGCGGTCGGCGGGGACGACCCGCTTGTACAGCTCGACCGTGCCGTCGGCGCCCGTCGGGCACTCGTCCGGCAGGAAGGGGAAGTCCATGTGGAAGCCGGTGCAGTAGACGACGGCGTCGGCCTCCACGGAGGTCCCGTCGGCGAAGACGACGCGGTCGCCGTCGAAGGACGCGACCGCGGGCTTCGGCGTGACGGACCCGTGCCGGATGCAGCTGAGGATCTCGTCGGAGATGGTCACGGCCGAGGAGAAGATCGGGTGGTCGGGCTCGGGCAGCCCGTAGTCCGAGAGCCGGCCGCGCGCCACGAGCAGCGCCTGCTCGACGAAGCGGCGCTGTTCGGCGAAGGACATGCGGGTGAACCAGGGGGCCTCGGCGATGAGGTCGACCGGGATGCCGAAGAGCTGCTTCGGCACGATGTGCAGCCCGCGGCGAACGGAGAGCAGGGTCTGCCCGGCGTGCCGGGAGAGGTCCGCGGCGATGTCCACGCCGGAGGCGCCCATGCCGACGACGACCACCCGCTGCCCGGCGAACTCGCGCCCGTCACCGTAGTCCATGGAGTGCAGAATCCTTCCGCCGAAGGATCCGGCCCCGGCGGGCAGCGGATCGGGAAGGGCGGGCACGGAGTGGTGCCCGGACGCGACGACGACCTGCTCGAAGACACGCTCGCGGACGTCGCCCCGCGCGTCCCGGCTGCCGACCTTCCAGAGCCCGTCGGCGTCCTGCCGGACGGAGAGCACCTCGACGCCGAACTCGATACGGGACCGCAGCCCGGCCCAGTCGGCGAACGAGCGCAGATAGGCGGCGATGTCGGCGTGCCCGGGGTAGAGCGGGAGGTCGTCGGACATCGGGAACTCCGTGTACCCGGTGAGCTGCCGGGCGCTGTTGAGGTGCAGCGCCTGGTACGCCGGCCCCCGCTCGCCCGCCTCCGGCTGACGCCAGATGCCGCCGACGTCCGGTGCCTTCTCCAGGCAGACGAACTCGACGCCGCGCACGTGCAGCGCGTGTGCCGTCGCCAGCCCGGACAGCCCCGCCCCGATCACACAGACACTCACGACTTCCCCCACAGGACAGGCACGCTGTATTCCGCTTCTGGACGCCCTGTGACTGCCCATCTGCCTCAGGGTTCACACCAGCAACAGCGCGGTCGAGGCGCGCATCACACGGCGACGCGCCGACGGGCCCCGCGCGGCGGTCCCGCCCGCCGCTGTTCCGGTTGCCGGGCGGCGGCCGACGATACCGGCAGTGTTCATCACGCCCACCGGCCCCGGAAGGGAACCGTTCACCACCTTCCGTTTCAAGTCGAAATCACGTGGCGCAAACCGGGTGAACCGCTCACGTTCCAGGAATCTGTTGACCTTGGACTGTGCCAACCCTTAGTGTCTTGGCGATCACACGGGAAAATTGTCGATTAGCAAGCGGCACGGGGGACCCGGATAGTTGATTTCTCTTCACCCTGGTTTTAGTTGCGCGTAGGCCAACTTCAGGGGTATCCGCGACATGTCGCGGCCTATTGTCATGAATCGTCCACATGAACGATGACCCGGCCGCGCCCGCTCTCCATGCGAACCATCGCCGAGTTCAGAGCCAGATTTCGAGGAACTTCTGTGTCTTATCGCGTCTTAGTGGTGCAGCCTGCGTTCTCCGCGAACGCCTATGTCGCTCATGCCCGTTCCCTCGGTTGGGACGTCTTAGTGGCCTCCCTCGAAGACGAAGGCCGCCGAGTCGCCGAAGTCGTCCGTGATCTGGCCACCGAGATAATCACCGTCGACACCAATGACAACGCCGCCCTTGAGGCCGCGGTCGTCGAAGCGCATCGACGCACTCCCATTCACGCCGTCGTGGCAGGCGGTGAATACTACGTTCCGGCCGCCGCGCTTCTCTCCGCCCGGCTGGGAATTCCCGGTCTGAACCCCGCAGCCGTCGACAAGGTCCGGCACAAGGCGCGTATGCGCGAGGCGGTGGCCGCAGCCGGACTGGACGTCCCGAGGTTCACGGTGGTCCGCGATCCCGCGGAACTCGACGCGGCCTGCGCCCATGTGGGATTCCCCGCCGTCATCAAGCCGGTCGATTCCGGCGGCAGCGTCCATGTCTCCCGCGTCGACAGCGTGGCCGAGGCGCGCGCCGCCCTGGACGCGATGCACGCCGAAGAAGGCCTCGAGTTCGACCGGGCGCTGACCCACGACGCCATTCTCGAGCAGTACGTCTCCGGCACGGAATACAGCGCCGACGGTTATGTGCGCGACGGCGAGGCCGTCGTCGTGGCCGTGACGCGGAAACTGCTCGGCCCCGAGCCGCGATTCCTCGAACTCGGGCACCTCACCCCCGCCCCGCTCGACGAGCCCACCCGCGAGGACCTCGCCTCCTACGCGCTGCGCGTCGTCCAGGCCGTGGGCATCACGACCGGCCCGTTCCACTGCGAGCTGCGGCTCAGCGACGGCCGCCCGGTCCTCATGGAGATCGCCGCCCGGCTGCCCGGCGACAAGATCACCGAACTGATGGAGATGGCCACCGGCCTGGCGCTTCCCGCCCAGGTCCTCGCCGACATCACCGGCGCCGACCCCGTGGAGGCCCGCGCCCACCGCGAGCCCGTCGCCAAGGCGGCCGGCATCCGCTTCCTGACCGCGGCCGGAGCGGGCTCGTACCGGAGCCTCGACGGCTGGGAGGAACTCACGGCCGAGCCGTGGGTGGTGGCGGGCCACGTCCTCGTCGCGCCGGGCGCCGGGATCAAGACCGACGAGGCGGACTACAGCTGCCGGATCGCCGCCGTCGTCTTCACGGCGGACTCCCCCGAAGAGGCCCACGAACGCTGGCACCAGATCGGTGACCGCGTCCGCGTGCTCGGCGCCTGACAGAGAAGGGAAAACCACACAATGGATGCTCCTCTGCGCCTTCACTGGTGTTCGCCCCCCGACACGGGCCAGGCGACGCCGACGGACACGTACAAGATAGGCAAGCTCGACATGGGCGAAGTCAAGGACTTCGTCCAGGAGGCCGAGGAACTCGGCGTCGACAGCCTGCTGTTCGGAATCTCCAATTACCTGCCCGACCCGCTCCCGGTACTCGGCGCCCTCTCGCAGGTGACCGACCGCGTCAAGTTCATGCTGGCCTACCGGCCCGGACTGATGTCGCCGACGCTTTTCGCGCAGGTCGTCAACACCCTTTCCTGGATGACGGACGGGCGCATCTCCCTGAACATCGTCTCCGGAATCTCCCCGGCGGAGCAGGCCGGCTACGGCGATTTCCTCAGCCACGACGAGCGCTATGCGCGCTGCAACGAATTCCTGGAGATCATCCGCGGTCTCTGGGAGGGCGAGTCGCCGTTCACCTACGACGGTCAGCACTATTCCCTCAAGGACGCCTCGCTCGGCCTCGGCCACAAGGGCGGCGGCCGGCCGGAGATCTACATCAGCGGCGCCTCCACCGTCGCCCAGCAGACCGCACTCGCCTCCGGCGACTGCTGGCTGCGTTACGGCGATACCCCCGAGGGGATCGCAAAGGCGAGCAAGCCGCTCATCGACGGCGGCTGCCGCGTCGGCACCCGTATGCACGTCCTGGCCCGGCCCACCCGCGAAGAGGCCGTGGCGGAACTCGCCAACCTCATGCGGAATCCCGACGAGGACCACACCGCGTGGATCCGCCAGTGGGTGAACACCACCGACTCCGAGGCCGTGAAGTCCTCCTACAAGCTGGCCGACGAAGCGGACGGCGAATGGCTCTCGCCGTACATCTGGACCGGCGCCGTCGCCTACCGCGGCGGACCGGCCCTGTGCATCGTCGGCAGTTACGAGGAAGTGGCCACGTACATTCACAGCTACAAGGCCGCGGGCATCAGTGAATTCATCTTCTCCGGCTGGCCGACCCGGGACGAGATGCGGAACTTCTTCACCCACGTGGCCCCGCTGATCCGCCGGCTCGAGGAGCAGGCGTCGTGACCGGCCGCGAGGAGAACCCGACCGGGGACGGGGAGCTACTGCTCGTCGGCGTCGGCTTCATGGGCCGCCCGTACGTGGCGGCCGCGAAGCGGCTCGGCCTGCGGGTGCGCGCCGTCGAGGCGCACGACTGGGCCCACATGATCGAGCACCTCGTCGACGAGGTCGTGCCGAGCCAGGGCAAGTACGGTGCGCTGGACGAGCTGTGGGCCGAGACCGTCCACGCGGCCGTCGAGGCGCGCCGGCCGACCGGCATCTTCGGCTTCACCGAGTCGCACGTCCTCGGGGCCGCCCTGGCCCAGGACCGCGCCGGACTGCCCGGACCGTCGTTCCAGGCCGCCGTGATCTCGCGGAACAAGGCGCTGCAGCGCGGCCGGTTCCGCACCCACGGCATCGGCCAGCCCGAGTTCCTGCTCACCGACGACGTAGCCGCCCCGGCCGCGGCCGAGTGGGCGGGCACCCGCCTGCCCGTGGTGCTGAAGCCGCTGTCGTCGGCCGGCAGCGACGGGGTCGAACTGGCCCCCGACGCCGCCGCCTTCGCGGCCGCCGCGGCGCGGCGCGCCTCGGAGCGGCCGATCCTGGTGGAGCAGGCGGTCGAGGGGCCCGAGTACAGCTGGGAGGCCCTGGTCCGGGACGGCGAGGTCTGGTTCGCCAACGTCACCGCCAAGACCACGACCGGCGCGCCCCACTTCGTCGAGCTGGAACACCGGGCCGCCGCGCCCCTGCCGCCGGCGGACGCCGAGCGGGTCGCGGCGCTCGGCCGGGCCGTCCTCGACGCCATCGGGATGCGGACCGGCATCGTCCACCTCGAGTTCCGGCTGACGAGCGAGGGGCCGGCCGTGATGGAGGTCGCGGTCCGCACGCCCGGCGACTACATCATGGAGCTCTGCTCGCTGACGTACGGCATCGACTGGTTCGAGATGGTGGTGCGGCTCGCCGTCGGCGCCGAGCTGCCGGCGCCGCCCGAGGGGCCGGTGCGGCACGCGGCCAGCCTCTTCGTGGTCTCCGACCCCGGCGAGGTCGTCGCCCTCGACGGACTGGACGAGGTCCGCGCCCACCCGGCCGTCGTGGACGCGGCGTTCCGGGTGTCGGTCGGAGACACCGTCGGACGGACCTCCTCCTCCCTGCAGCGAACCGCGTACGCGGTGCTCGCCGCGGACTCGGCCGAGGAACTGGAAGAAGCCATCGCGTTCACCCGGCGGACCCTCTCGATCAAGACGGTCCCCGCGGCGACGGAGGAGTGACCCGTGCACATAGTTGTCGTCAACCGCTGGCCCAGGTTCCCTGACGACGGGCCGCGCTGGGACTTCTCGCTCGGCCGCTTCGAGGACCTCATCGACCACGAACGGCACCGCGTCAGCTACGTGGTCGACCCGGTCGGCGCCACCGGCGTACGCGCGGATCCCGCGCGGATCGCCGGGCTCGTCGAGGTCGCGGACGTCAACGACTTCGAGGCGCTCCGCGCGGCCGTCGGCACGCTCGCGGACGAGGTCGGACCGGTCGACCGGCTCATCGCCGTCTCCGAGTTCACGCTGGCCATCGCGGCCGAGGTGCGCGAGGCGCTCGGCATTCCCGGCCCGCGCCCCGCGGAGGTCGCGGTCTACCGCGACAAGGTGCGGATGAAGGAGCTGATCACCGAGGCCGGGCTCCGCGCGCCGCGCTTCGCCGCCTGCGGCACCGCGGAGAACGCGGTGCGGTTCGCCGGGACGATCGGCTACCCGCTGATCCTGAAGCCGGTGGGCGGGGCGGCGAGCATGGGCGTGCACCGCGTCGACGACGAGGCCGCGCTCCGTACGCTCCTCGACGGGATCGACCTCGCCGACCACCAGCTCGAGGAGTTCGTCGAGGGGCCGGTCTACCACGTCGACGGCTTCGCGGACGAGGACGCGGGCATCCCGTTCATGGCGGTCTCCCGCTACATCAACGACTGCCTGTCCTACGAGTCCGGCGGACAGCCGCTCGGTTCGGTCGTCCTCCAGGCCTCCCCGCTGCGGGACCGCATGGAGGAGTTCGCGCGCAAGTGCGTGGCGGCCCTTGGCATGACGTCCATGCCGTTCCACCTCGAGGTCTTCCTCACGCCGGACGACGAGCTGGTCTTCCTGGAGATCGCCGGCCGCATCGGCGGCGCCGAGGTCCCGTACCTCACGGAGAAGCTCTTCGGGATCAACCTGTTCGAGCCCTGGCTGGACGCGCTCTGCGAGGGGAAGGCGACGCTGCCGCCGAGGGACGGCGATCCGTCGGGCGGCTGGCTGATCATCCCGAAGCCGGACGGACTGCCGGCGAAGGTCGTCTCCGTGACGCCCATGAGTGACGAATTCCCCACCGTCTGGCGGGAGTTGACGCCGCACCCGGGTGACATCCTGCAGCCGGGCGGCAGTTACGACGCCGTGCACAGCGGGCGGTTCATCCTGGTCGGCGACGAGGCGGCCGTCGAGGAGGACATCCGGAAGATCATCGCCGGGTTCCGCATCGAGACCGCCCCGGTCCCGGAACCGGAGTCGCAGTGACGGCCCCGATGACCGACGCACCCACGGCCTCGGCGCTGCACCGCAGGCTCTTCGCCTGCGGTGTCCTCCTCGGCATCGTCGCCGAGCAGATGGTGATGTTCGCCGTTCCGCTGCTCATCTTCCAGGACACCGACGAGGTGTCGTCGCTCGGCTTCGCGTACGCCATCGAGTGGCTGCCGGCGCTGCTGGCGTACCCGTTCGCGGGACTCCTCGCCGACCGGGACGGCGGCGCACGGCTGTTCTCCCTCACCACCGCCGGCCGGGGCGTCGTCCTCGGCGCCGCCCTCATCGGCTGCCTCGCCGCCCCCTCCCTGCTGACGCCGATCCTGATGGCCACCGGAGCGCTGCTGTCGCTGCTGATGGCGCCGGTGCGGATGTCCGTCGAGAAGGTCGTGCCGCAGCTGGCCAAGGGCGCCGAACTTCCCAAGGTCCAGGGCCTGGTGCAGAGCATGGAGGTGTCGGCGATGGCCGTCGGCCCCGCCCTCGCCATGCTGGGCGTGGCCTTCCTCGACAAGGTCTGGCTCCTCGGCGGCGCCGCGGCGATCTTCCTCGCGGCCGCGGCCTGCTGGCTGCCGCTGCCCCGCGGCACGCGGACGCAGAGCAACGGCGGAGCGCGGGAGATCGTCGCCGAGCTCCGGCTCGGCTGGACGCTCCTGGTCCGCAGCCGGCCGCTGGTCCTGCTGGCCTCGCTCAACTTCTCCATCAACCTGGTCTTCGCCACCGTGCTCGCGGCCAACGCGGCCCTGGTCACCGGCGTGTTCAAGGCCCCGGAGTCGTCGTTCGCCCTGCTCAACATCTGCATCGGCGTCCTCGGCATCCTCAACCTCCTGGTGATCCCGTTCCTGCTCAAGCACGTCGAGGTCCGGGTCCTCGGAGTCTTCGGCCTCGCGCTGCTCTGCGGCTGCCTGCTGCTCATCGGCGTCGCCTCGTCGATGGCGCTGTACGCCCCGGCGTTCATCGCCGCGATGGTCGGCGTGACGTACTTCAACGTCTTCAACCGCACGCAGCGGATCAAGGTCCTGCCGGAGGAGCACCTGGGCAAGGTGATGGGGCCGTTCTACCTGCTCAACATGCTGGCCCTGCCCTTCGCCGGCCTCCTGGTGGCCGGCTCCGGCTCCACCGTGGGCCCGCAGCGGCTGGTCCTCGTCCTCGCGGCGGCGCTCACCGTGTTCGGCGCGATCATGCTGCCGCTCATCGTCCGCGCCTTCGGCCGCGCCATCGCCGCACGGGAGAAGACTCTCGTCGGCACGAACGCAGAATAGTGAGGACTTGATGGACGTGGGTTCTGCACGGTTCAGCGAACTCTTCGGCTCCTTCCCGACCCCGATCGCGATCGTCACGGCGATGGACGGGAACGGCGAGCCGTACGGATTCACCAGCAACGCGTTCTGCGCCGTCTCGGCGGCGCAGCCGTCGCTGCTCGTCTCCGTGGGAAAGGGTTCCCGGACACTGCCGGCGATCATGTCGTCGCAGGCGTTCGCGGTGAACTTCCTCTCCGCGTCCGGGCGCAGCGCCTCCCAGGTGTTCGCCGGCAAGGCCACGGACAAGTTCGCGCACGTGGAGTGGCGGCCCTCGGCCGTCGCGGAAGGCGCACCGCTGCTCGTCGACATCGCCCTCGGCTACGCGGAATGCCGCGTACAGCAGGCGATCGAGGTGGGCGACCACTGGCTCTTCGTGGCCCGGGTGGAGGACACCGCCGTCTTCCCCCGCGAGCCCCTGCTCTACCGCCGCGGCGACTACGGCGTGTGGTCGCCGCGGAACGTCGACCTGGAGGAACTGTCGGCCCTCTGAGAGGGCCCCGACCACCACGCACCACCACGCACCACCGCGTAGCACCGCGCGCCACGCGCACCACCACTCAGCCACCGACCGCCCGTCGACCGGCCGGCCGTCCGACGACGGACCGCAGGCCGCTCGACGACTGATGACGGACCGCAGGCCGCTCGACCACCGTCGACGGCCGACCGTCGACGGCCCGGCCGTCGCCCCGTCGACCCTTCAACCGTCGACCGATCACCCCGCGCGCGACCGCCCGCCGACGGGGTACCGATCGATCCCTTTTCGCGCCTGTCGATAGTTCGCCCGTCGATTGTTCGCCTGTCGATCACCCCACCAGAAAGGCATCGCATGGACATCGGAGCCGTGGACCACGTCGAGTTCTACGTCGGGGACGCCCAGCAGTCCGCGTTCTACCTCTGCACCGCCTTCGGCTTCCGCATCTGCGGCGAGGCCGGCCCCGAGACGGGGCAGCCCGACCACCGCTCGCTGCTGCTCCGCCAGGGCGGCATCGAGGTCGTCCTCACCTCCGCCCTCAGCCCCGGCCACCCGGCGGCGGCGTACGTGACGCAGCACGGCGACGGCGTCGCCAACATCGCCTTCGAGGTCAGCGACGCGGCCAAGGCCTTCGAGACGGCCGTGGAGCGCGGCGCCACCCCGGTCGAGCCGCCCGTCGTCCACAGCAAGGACGGCACCGAGGTCGTCACCGCCTCGGTCCTCGGCTTCGGGGACGTGGCGCACCGGTTCGTGCAGCGCACCGGGGACCGCGAGCAGTTCCTGCCGGGCGTGATGGACATCTTCGCGCCGGACCCGGACGAGGGCGAGCACCTCCTGAGCACGGTGGACCACGCGGCGATCTGCCTGCCCGCGGGTCAGCTGCGTCCCACGGTCGCCTTCTACGAGGAGGTCTTCGGCTTCTCGCAGATCTTCGAGGAGTTCATCGAGGTCGGCGCCCAGGCCATGGACTCCAAGGTGGTCCAGAGCCCGTCCGGCCAGGTGACGTTCACGCTGATCGAGCCGGTCGCCGACCGGGAGCCCGGCCAGATCGACGGCTTCCTCGCCCGCCACGGCGGCGCCGGCGTGCAGCACCTCGCGCTGCTCTGCGACGACATCGTCGGCAGCGTGGAGACCCTGGAGAACCGGGGCGTCAAGTTCCTGCAGACCCCGGGCTCGTACTACGACGGGCTCCAGGAGCGGTTCGCGCGCCCGAACCTCCAGATCGAGGACCTGCGCCGCACCAACGTGCTGATCGACGAGGACCACTGGGGCCAGGTGTTCCAGATCTTCACCCAGTCCCAGCACGTGCGGAAGACCTTCTTCTGGGAGGTCATCGACCGGCACGGCGCCCGCACCTTCGGCAGCGGCAACATCAAGGCCCTCTACGAGGCGGTCGCCCGCGAGAAGGCCGCGTCCTGACGCGAGGGGGCGTCCGTCGCCCCGCCCCGCCCGGGCACTCCTCGCGCACCTGCCACTCCTCTCCCACGTACCCGTAAGGATGACCATGACCGTTCAGGACTCCCGGACCTTCACCCTCACCGACGAGGAGCGCGCCCTGCTCCCCACCGACGAGGACGTCACCTTCTACGCCGAGCACGGCTGGTACCTGTCCAAGAAGCTGTTCACCGACGAGGAGGTCGAGCAGCTGGAGGCCGCCAGCGAGCGCTTCTACGCCGGCCACCGCGACCGTACGCTGCCGGTCCGCCCGCCCAAGCTGGCGTACTGGGAGCCGGAGCACGGCCCCGTCCAGCGGCACAACGACTACATCCACTACGAGGACGACACCATCGGCCGCATCCTGCGCAAGCCGCTGCTCGGCGCGGTGGCGGCGCGGCTCGCCGAGGCCGAGCAGATACGGGTCTTCCAGTCGACCCTCATCTACAAGCCCCCGGTCGCCGGGGAGCAGTCGAACATCGTGCCCTGGCACTTCGACCGGCACTACTGGTCGACGTCCACCTCCGAGCGGATGCTGACCGCGTTCATCCCCTTCCACGACTGCGACGAGGAGATGGGCACGATCACGATGGTCGACGGCAGCCACCTGTGGAAGGAGACGTCCGAGAACGACGCCACCTCCCTCCACTTCGCCGAGCGCGACCGCTCCGAACTGGACCGGATGCTGGAGGAGAACGCCGCGTTCAACGGCGTCACGGTCGAGAAGATCCCGGTCGTCATCCCGAAGGGCCACGTGAACTTCCACCACTGCCGTACGTACCACGGCAGCGGCGCCAACGTCAGCGACCGCCCGCGCCGGGCCATCTCCTTCCACCTGCAGGACGGCGAGAACCGCTACCGCGCCTTCCGCCGCTCGGACGGCACCGACGTCGCGTACAACCACGACGTGGTCGTCCGGCGCACCGCCGAGGGCACGCCCGACTACAGCGACCCCGAGTTCCTGCCGCTGCTGTGGAGCAACCGCTGATGCGCAGTGCCGCAGTGGTCGGTACCGGCCTGATCGGTACCTCGATCGCCCTGGCCCTGCGGGGCCGGGGCGTGACCACGTACCTGATCGACACCGACCCGGAGGCCGCGCGCACGGCCGCCGGGCTGGGGGCCGGCCTCGCGGGAAGACCCCGGGAACGGGTCGAACTGGCCGTGCTCGCGATGCCGCCGCAGTACGTGGCGGCGGCCCTGCGGGAACACCAACTCGCCGAACTCGCCGCGGACTTCACGGACGCGGCCAGCGTCAAGGAGCCGCCCCAGCAGGAGGCGGCCCGGCTCGGCTGCGATCTGACGCGCTTCGTCGGCGGACACCCGATGGGCGGCCGGGAGCAGTCCGGGCCGCTGGCCGCGCGCGACGACCTGTTCCACGGCCGGCCCTGGGTGCTGACGCCCTCGCCGCAGACGCGTCCGCAGACCTTCGAACGCGCCCGGGAGCTGGCCGAGTTGTGCGGCGCCCGGCCGGTCGTCATGGGCCAGGCGGAGCACGACCGGGCGGTCGCGCTCACCTCCCACGCGCCGCACATGGTGTCCACCCTGCTCGCGGCCCGCCTGCTGCACGGCGAACCGTCCCAACTCGCCCTCGCCGGGCAGGGACTGGCGGACGTGACCCGGCTGGCCGGCGGCAACGCCGACCTGTGGACCGACATCCTCGGCTCGAACGCGGTGGCCGTCGCCGACGTCCTCACCGAGTTCGGCCGCGAGCTGCACCAGGTCGTCGACGCCCTGCGGGGCCTCGGCGCCGCCGGCGAGCCCGAACAGCGGCGGCCCCACGCGGACCGGCTCTCGACGGCCCTGGTCCGCGGCATCCAGGGCCGCGCCCGGATCCCGGCCCGCACTACCGGCCCGGCCGTCGGTGCGGGCCCGGCTCCCGGTACGGATCCGGCCCTCGGTACGGGCCCGGCTCCCGGTACCGGCCCCGCTCTCGCGACCGCACAGGGAGGACCGAGATGACACCACCCGCAGCGCCGCTCCACCTCTCCGACCTGCACGGCTCGCTGACCGACCCCGTCCTCGACGCGATGAACTTCCTCAACGAGGTCGTCGGCCGCTTCCCGGACGCGATCTCCTTCGCACCGGGCCGCCCGACGGAGGGCGACTTCGAGCCGGAGGACCTGGCACGCCACCTGGCCACGTACACGCGGTACCTGGAGCAGGACCTGGGCTGGACGCGCGACCGCGTCCGCACCCAGCTCTTCCAGTACGGCCGCACCAACGGCATCATCCACGAGCTGATCGCCCGGACCGTCGCTAACGACGAGGGCATCGAGGTCCCGCCGGAGGCGGTCGTGGTGACGACCGGCTGCCAGGAGGCCATGCTCCTCACCCTGCGGGCCCTGTTCGCCCGCCCCGAGGACACCCTGCTGGTCAGCTCGCCGTGCTACGTCGGCATCACGGGCGCGGCCCGCCTCCTGGGCATCCGGGTCCGCCCGGTACCGGAGGGCCCGGACGGCCCGGACCCGGAGGCGGTCCGCGCGGCGGCACGCGCCGCGCGGGAGGCCGGCGAGCGCCCGCGCGCGTACTACGTGGTCCCGGACTTCGCCAATCCGACCGGCACGAGCATGACCGAGGAAGCGCGCGAGCAGCTCCTTGAGGTGTCGGCGGAGGAGGACCTCCTCATCCTGGAGGACGACCCGTACGGCTTCTTCGTCCGCACCGGCCCGGCCCGCCCCACGCTGAAGGCCCTCGACCGGGCCCGGCGCGTGGTGCACCTCGGCTCGTTCGCCAAGACGGCCCTGCCCGGGGCCAGGGTGGGCTACGTCCTGGCCGACCAGGAGGTGGCGGGCGAGGACGGCCGGCGCTCGCTGCTCGCCGACGAACTGTCGAAGATCAAGAGCATGACGACGGTCAACACCTCGGCCGTGAGCCAGGCCGTCATCGGCGGACTGCTCGTCGCGCACGACTGCCGGCTGCGCGAGGCGAACGCCGGGACCGTCGCGTACTACCGCACGGCGATGGACACCCTGCTCGACGAGCTGGAACGCCACTTCCCCGCCGACCGCAGGGCCGAACTCGGCATCTCGTGGAACCGCCCGGACGGCGGCTTCTTCGTGGTCGTCACGGTCCCGTTCGCCGCGGACCACAAGGCCCTGGAACTGTCCGCCCGCGCGTACGGCGTGCTGTGGACCCCGATGCAGGACTTCCACCTGGACGGCGGCGGCACACACCAACTGCGCCTGTCGTGCAGCGCGCAGACCCCGGAGAGGATCAAGGAAGGCATCGCGAACCTGTCGGCCTTCATCAACGACCGACTCACCGGCGACGCCCACCCGGAGGAACTGTGACGACCGTGTCGCTGCACACGTACGAGGCAGCGGCCAAGGAGCGGCTGCCGGGCCCGGTCTGGGACTTCTTCGCCGGCGGCAGCGGCACCGAGTCGATGCTGACGGCCGGCCGGAAGGCCCTGGACCGTATCCAGCTGCGCCCCCGCTGCCTCGTCGACGTCTCCCACTGCGACCCCGGCACCGAACTGCTGGGTGCGCGGCTTGCGGCCCCCCTGGCCGTCGCCCCGATGGCCTACCACCGCCTCGCCCACCCCGAGGGCGAGGTCGCGACGGCGCGGGCGGCGGGAGCGGCGGGGGTGCTGCTGACAGTCAGCATGTTCGCGAGCCGCACGCTCGAAGCGATCGCGGCGGCGGCGACGGGCCCCCTGTGGCTCCAGCTCTACTGGCTGAAGAACCGCGCCCTGCTGGCGGACCTGATCCACCGCGCCGAAGCGGCCGGCTACCGGGCCCTGGTCCTGACCGTGGACGCCCCGAGAGTCGCGACCCGCCCGCGGGACGCACGGAACGGCTGGGCGATCCCCCCGGAGATCAGAGCGGTCAACCTCCCCGAGGAGACCATGTCGGCCTCCCACGGCAGAACGGCGGGCGAATCGGCGATAGCCCGCCACTCCAGGGACCAGTTCGACTCCTCGATCACCTGGGACGACCTCGCCTGGCTCCGCGAGACGACGACGCTGCCGCTGATCCTGAAGGGCGTACTGACGGCCGAGGACGCCGAACTGGCCGTCAAGCACGACGTGTCCGGCCTGATCGTCTCCAACCACGGCGGCCGGCAACTCGACTTCGCCCGAAGCGCTCCCGAGTGTGTCACGGAGATCGTGGACGCCGTACGGAGCGCGAACGCAGAATGTCAGGTCATCCTCGACGGCGGCATCCGCCACGGCGCCGACATCGCCAAGGCCCTCTGCCTCGGCGCCGACGCCGTCATGACCGGCCGCCCCGCCCTCTGGGGCCTCGCCCACTCCGGCGCGGAGGGCGTCACCGCGGTCCTCCGCCACCTCATGACGGAGTTCGAAGAGGTCATGGCCCTCATGGGCACCCCGAAGGTCTCCGCCTTCACCCGCTCCGCAATCCACCAACCCACATGCGACCACCACACGCCATGACCCGGAGGCGGGGCCCGCTCCTGGCAGGCCGCTCCTCCTCACGTCACCCGGTCAGTGCCCGTGCAATGAAATGTCCGGGCACTGTCGGGCGCGGTACGCGGCCTCGGAACCAGCGGCGCACGTCCTGATCGAGCAGGATGCCGTGCATGTAGTTGTACAACGCCTTGTTGAGCGCTCGACCCATGGCGTCGTGGTCGGTGCCTGTCGGGTCGTGGAAGCCGACGTCGTTCTTGGCGAAGGTCCCGTCGGGCAGCGGCAGCAAAGTGATGCCGTATTCCTGCGGATTCCGGCCGACCGGCGAATGCACGGTAGCGGAAAAGCGGTGGAAGAAGCCGGACTGGATACAGTCGGCCTCGAACAGTTGGCGCACGTACTCCAGCGCGTCCACCGTGTCCTGCACGGTCTGGGTGGGGAATCCGTACATCAGGTAGGCGTGCACGAGGATGCCGGCGTCCGTGAAGGCACGCGTCACCCGCGCCACCTGCGCCACCGAGACGCCCTTCTTCATCAGCTTGAGCAGGCGATCGGATGCCACTTCCAGCCCGCCGGAGATGGCAATGCACCCCGAGTCGGCCAGAAGCCGCGCCAACTCCGGCGTGAAGGACTTTTCGAAACGGATATTGCCCCACCACGTAATGGTCACCCGACGGCGCAGCAGTTCCTCCGCCAACGCCCTGAGCATCTTGGGCGGTGCTGCTTCGTCCACGAAGTGAAAGCCGGTCTGGCCGGTTTCCGCGACGATGGATTCGATACGGTCGACCAGCAGTTCGGCCGATGCGGTTTCATACCGCGAGATGTAGTCGAGTGAGACGTCGCAGAAACTGCACTTCTTCCAGTAGCAGCCGTGGGCGATGGTCAGTTTGTTCCAGCGCCCGTCACTCCACAGCCGATGCATGGGGTTGAGCATGTCCAGCAAGGACAGGTAGCGGTGCAGGGGAAGGCCGTCCCAGGTCGGCGTACCGGTCTCGGTGAAGGTGACGTCCGGCTCCGACCGGGCGTGGTAGCGCACGACGCCGTTCTCGCGCACGAAGGTGCGCACCAGCCGATCGGCGGGACGCTCTCCGGCCAGGTGCTCCAGCAACGCCAGCAGCGGACGTTCACCGTCGTCCAGCGTCACGAAGTCGACGTAGTCGAAGACGCGCGGTTCGGCCAGCTCCCGGAGCTCGGTGTTGACGTAGCCGCCCCCCAGGCACACCGTCAGCTCCGGCCGGCGACGCTTGATGGACTGGGCGATGCGGAACGCGGCGTACACCGCGCCGGGGAAGGGCACCGATAACAGCACCACCGTGGGCTGATGGCGTTCGACAGCCTCCCACGTCAGCTCGTCCAGGATCGTGTCGATCAGCGTCGGCGGTGCGGCCAGCGCCTCGGCCAGAGGGTCGAAACTGGGCTGCGACATCGCCAGCGAATCGGCGTAACGCACGAACTCGAAACGCGGGTCGACGGCATCACGAATGACGTCGGCCAGATCGTTCAGATAGAGCGTGGCCACATGACGCGCACGATCGTGCGTGCCCAGCGCGCCGAAAGCCCAAGCCAGCGGGTCGCCGCCGTCCGGGTCATCCGGATCGACATAGACATCCAGCGCGGCGAAGCGGGCGCCCTCCGGCAGAAACCGGCGTGCGGCGATGCGGTGCGCCAACGTCGGATCCTGACCTTGCAGGAAGGCAATGGCCGGCTCGACGGTGGCGCGATAGCGCGGGAAAAGCGCCAGAAAATCCCGAACCGCCGGCGACTGTTCGGCGAGCGGGCGCCGCTGCGCGGCTTGCCGAACGGCCTCCAATCCCGGCCTGGAAAGCAACCGCAGCACCAGTGACAACGCCAGGTCCTCCTGGAACGCGGTCACACCCTCCTTGCGCAGGAAGCCGGTGAGATAGGCGGTCGACGGATAGGGGGTGTTCAGCTGGGTCATCGGCGGGACGACCGCCAGCACACGAGGAGCAGGAATGGGCATCGTGGGCGAAGACTTTACACAATTCCCGGAGCCCGACCACCGGGGGTCACTCCCTGCCTTCGGACTCGATCCCCGAGCCGTTGTGTACACATGGGACACTCTGTACGCTTGAGCGCATGACGCAGCCACTGCCCATAGAGTCCATCCGCGACGTGCGCGCCCACCTGGCGGAGGTCGTGGAGCGCGCCGACCGCGACGACGTACCCACGGTGATCACGCGCCGTGGCAAGCAAGTCGCCGCCGTGGTCTCCATCGAGGTGCTGCGCAAGTACCAGGAATGGGAAGAGCGCGAGATCAACCGGATCATCGACGAGCGCATGGCCAACCCAGCTCCCGGCATCCCGATCGAGGACATCATGAGGGAGACGCTGGCGCGCGGTGAGTGAGTACCGAACCGTCTTCCGCCCCGAGGCGCAGGCCGAGCTTCGGAAGATCCCTCGCGACATGGCACTGCGCATCCTGGCCAAGCTGACCGAGCTGGAGACCGACCCCCTCGGCTTCAACACCACCGCACTCGTGTCCCAGCCCGAACGCCGCCGTCTGCGCGTCGGCGACTATCGCGTCGTCTACACGATCGACAACGGAGAGTTGGTGGTCTGGGTCGTTCACGTGGGACACCGGTCCACTGTTTACGAGACCTGAGCACGGCGACGACGAAGGGGCCGGACTCGACTGAGCCCAGCCCCTTCTGACTACTTCATCGCTCAGACGTTGAAGCGGAACTCCACGACGTCGCCGTCCTGCATGACGTACTCCTTGCCCTCCATGCGGGCCTTGCCGGCGGAGCGGGCGTCGGCTACCGAGCCGGTTTCGACGAGATCGGCGAAGGAGATGACCTCGGCCTTGATGAAGCCCTTCTGGAAGTCGGTGTGGATCACACCGGCCGCCTCGGGGGCCGTGGCGCCCTGCTTGATCGTCCAGGCGCGGGACTCCTTCGGGCCGGCCGTGAGGTACGTCTGCAGGCCCAGGGTGGCGAAGCCGACGCGGGCCAGGATCGCGAGGCCGGGCTCCTCGGCGCCGACGGACTGGAGGAGCTCCATGGCGTCCTCCTCGTCGAGCTCGGCGAGGTCCGCCTCCAGCTTGGCGTTCAGGAAGATCGCCTCAGCCGGGGCGACCAGCGCGCGCTGCTCGTTCTTGAACGTCTCGTCCGTCAGCTCGTCCTCGTCCACGTTGAAGACGTAGAGGAACGGCTTGGTCGTGAGGAGGTGCAGGTCGTGGAGGAGTTCCGACTTCTCCGTGCCCTGGACGATGCCCTGCGAGAACAGCGTGTCGCCGCGCTCCAGGATCTCCTTCGCCGCCTCGACCGCGGCGACCTTCGGCGCCACGTCCTTCTTGATCCGTGCCTCCTTGGCCAGGCGCGGCAGGACCTTCTCGATCGTCTGCAGGTCCGCGAGGATCAGCTCGGTGTTGATCGTCTCGATGTCGTCCTTCGGCGAGACCTTGCCGTCGACGTGCACGACGTTCTCGTCCTTGAACGCCCGGATCACCTGGCAGATCGCGTCGGACTCGCGGATGTTCGCCAGGAACTTGTTGCCCAGGCCCTCGCCCTCGCTCGCGCCGCGCACGATGCCGGCGATGTCGACGAAGTCGACCGTCGCCGGGAGGATGCGCTGCGAGCTGAAGATCTCCGCGAGCTTCGTCAGGCGGTCGTCGGGCACGCCGACGACGCCGACGTTCGGCTCGATCGTGGCGAACGGGTAGTTGGCCGCCAGCACGTCGTTCTTGGTCAGGGCGTTGAACAGGGTCGACTTGCCGACGTTCGGCAGGCCGACGATTCCGATCGTGAGCGACACGGGGCGACTTCCCTAGCGGTGTGAATGCGGTGGTGGATGCGGTGCGGGTGCGGTCTGAGTGTGGTGCCGTTCGGTTGTCCTGCGCCGCTCGGCCGGGGGGCCGATCCCCCAGTTTACGGGCGCGGCGAACCGGCCATCCACGCCCACCTTCGGCCGTTCTCTCCGCCCGCCTCACCCAAAGGGCGTGTCCTGTGCCCGGTTCCTGCCCGGTTGCGACCTACGTTGGAGACGTGGAGCAGCACAAGACTCGTCACCCTCAGCGCCGCGCGTTCGCCGACGGCGCCGCGGTGTACCCCGTGCCCGCGCGCCCGGGCGTCCGCCCGGTCCGTGGGCCCGGCGCCGCCGCCCGCGCCCGTACGGCCCGGCCCGCCGCCGCGCCGGCCGCCCCCGCGCCCCTGCTGCGGCGGCTGCCCAACCCCCGGCTCACGGGGCTCGGCGCCGGGCTGTTCGCCGCCGCCTCGATGCTGGTCGTCGGGTTCCTCGACGCGCTGCTCCTGGACGGCTCCCCCGTGGCGTACGGGCTGCTGTTCCTACCGGTCAGCGCCCTCACCGCGCTCTGGGTCCGGGCCGCCGACCTGGTGACCGCGCCCATCAGCGTGCCGATCGCCTTCGCCGTCGGCATCGTGCCGATCGCCGGCGGTACGGGCGGCATCGGCGGCAGCACCATGGCCGTCGTCACCGCCCTCGCCGTCCACGCCGGCTGGCTGTACGGGGGGACGCTGATCGCCGGGGTGATCACCTGCGTGCGGAAGGTACGGGACATGGGGCGGCGGCAGCGCGCGGCCGCCGCGGCCGCCGCGGCCGCCGCGGCCGCCCGGAGGGCGAACGCTCGGTGAAAACGGGGTGGCCTGCCCCCTGGCGCACCGTCCCTACGACCCGCTCTTCCGCGCTGTCATCGCCGCTCCCACGATGCCCGCGTTGTTCTGCAGCTCCGCCGGGACGATCTCCGCGCGGATGCCGTCCAGCAGGTGCAGGAACCGGTCCGCCTTGCGGCTGACGCCGCCGCCGATGATGAAGAGTTCCGGCGAGAACAGCATCTCCACGTGGGCCAGGTACTTCTTCAGGCGGCGGCCCGCCCAGTGCTCCCAGCTGAGGTCCTCGTCCTCCTTGGCCTTCGTGGAGGCGCGCTTCTCCGCGTCGTGGCCCTTCAGCTCGAGGTGGCCGAGCTCCGTGTTCGGGACCAGGCGGCCCTCCGTGAACACCGCCGAGCCGATGCCCGTGCCGAGGGTCAGCAGGACGACCGTGCCCGTACGGCCCCGGCCCGCGCCGAAGGTCATCTCGGCGACGCCCGCCGCGTCCGCGTCGTTCAGGACGGTCACCGGGAGGCCGTCGAGGCGGTCGCTCAGCAGCCGGCCGGCGTCCACGCCGATCCAGCCCTTGTCCACATTGGCCGCCGTACGGACCGTCGAGCCGGTCACCACGCCCGGGAACGTCACGCCCACCGGGCCCGACCAGCCGAAGTGACGGACCACCTCCGCGACGCCCCCCGCCACACCGTCGGGCGTGGCGGGGTGCGGGGTCAGCACCTTGTGGCGGGGCTCGGTCAGGTCGCCGCGCTCCAGGTCAACGGGCGCGCCCTTGATGCCCGAGCCGCCGATGTCCACTCCGAAGACGTTCATGCCGTCCACGGTAGGGGGAGAGGGGGCTCCTCACTGCCCGGAACTACTCCGACCACTCCTTGAGGAGTTCTCCTCCGGCTACTCCTTGTTGAGTTCCGCCGCCTCCGCGCGCAGGTCGCGGCGGAGCTCCTTCGGGAGGGAGAAGGTCAGGGTCTCGTCCGCGGTCTTCACCAGCTCCACGTCCGCGTAGCCGCGTTCCGTCAGCCACTCCAGGACCTCCTGGACCAGGACGTCCGGCACGGACGCGCCCGAGGACAGGCCGACGCTGGTGACGCCCTCGAGCCAGGCCTCGTCGATCTCGCTCGCGAAGTCGACCAGGTACGCGGCGTCCGCGCCGGCCTGGACGGCGACGTCGACCATGCGCTGGGAGTTCGAGGAGTTCTTCGAACCGACGACGATGACCAGCTCCGCCTGCGTCGCCAGCTCCTTGATCGCGGCCTGGCGGTTCTGCGTGGCGTAGCAGATGTCGTCGGACGGCGGGGAGATCAGCTGCGGGAACTTCTCCTTCAGCGCGTCCACCGTCTCCATGGTCTCGTCGACGGAGAGCGTGGTCTGGGAGAGCCAGACGACCCGGGACGGGTCGCGGACCTCGACCTTCGCCACGTCCTCCGGGCCGTCGACGAGCTGGATGTGCTCGGGGGCCTCGCCGGTGGTGCCGATGACCTCCTCGTGGCCCTCGTGGCCGATGAGGAGGATGTCGAAGTCCTCGTTGGCGAAGCGGACGGCTTCCTTGTGGACCTTGGTGACCAGCGGGCAGGTGGCGTCGATGGTCGCCAGCCTGCCGCGGCGGGCCTCCTCGTGGACGGCCGGGGCCACGCCGTGGGCGGAGAACATCACGATGTTGCCCGGCGGGACCTCGGTCGCCTGGTCGACGAAGATCGCGCCCTTCCGCTCCAGGGTCTGCACGACGTACTTGTTGTGGACGATCTCGTGGCGGACGTACACGGGGGCCCCGTACTGCTCCAGGGCCTTCTCGACGGCGATCACGGCACGGTCCACGCCCGCGCAGTAGCCGCGCGGGGCGGCGAGCAGGACACGCTTCTGGCGGGCGGGCGCGGGCGACGACGCGGGCGTTGCAGTCATGCGTCCCATCGTAAGGGTGGGCGGGGTGGGGCCCGCGTCTGCGGGCCGCGTCGCAGCGGCCGTGCGCGGAGGCGGTGCCAGAGACTGTGCGCATGACCGAGGAAGCGCCTATTGCGGGGCATACGGGACTTCGGCGGAACCTCGGGTTCCGGGACCTGGTGGTCTACGGGCTGCTCTTCATCGCGCCCATGGCGCCGGTGGGGGTCTTCGGCACGCTGGACGCGCGCTCGGACGGGGCGGTGGCGCTGGTGTACCTGGTCGCCACGGTGGCCATGGCGTTCACGGCGTACAGCTACGCGCAGATGGTGCGGGTCGCGCCGATGGCGGGGTCGGTGTTCACGTACGCGCGCAAGGGGCTGGGGGACGGGCCCGGGTTCGTCGCCGGGTGGATGGCGCTCCTCGACTACCTGCTGATCCCGGCGGTGGCGTACCTGTTCGCGGGGATCGCCATGGAGGCGCTGGTGCCGGAGGTCGACCGGTGGGTCTGGACGGGTCTCGCCGTGGTGATCACGACGCTGCTGAACCTGTGGGGGGTCCGGACGGCGGCGCGGGTGGGGTTCGCGGTGCTGGCGATGGAGATCGTGGTGCTGCTGGTGTTCGTGGTGTCGGCGGTGGTCGTGCTCGTACGGGACGGGGCACGGCGCGACCTGTGGTCGCCGCTCACCGGGGACACCGCGTTCTCGATGGCGGCGGTGCTGGGGGCGGTCTCGGTGGCGGTGCTGTCGTACCTGGGCTTCGACGCGATCGCGAGCTTCGCGGAGGAGGTGACCGGCGGGTCCGCGAAGGTGGCGCGGGCGGTGCTGCTCTGCCTCGCGCTGGCGGGGGTGCTGTTCGTGGTGCAGACGTACCTGGTGGCGCTGCTGTCGCCGGTGTCCTCGCAGACGCTGGCGCTGGAGCCGGCCCGGCAGGGATCGGCGTTCTACGACGCGGTGGACGTGTCGGTGGGGACGTGGCTGCACGACCTGGTGGCGGTGAGCAAGGCGATCGGGGCGGCGTTCGCGGCGCTGGCGGGGCAGGCGGCGGGCGGACGGCTGCTGTTCGCGATGGGACGCGAGCACCGGCTGCCGCATGTCCTCGGACGGACGGACGCGGGGGTGCCGCGGGTGGCGCTGCTGGTCTCGGCGACGGTCACGATGGTGGCGGCGGTGTGGGCGGCGCGGCAGGACGACGGTCTCGACCATCTGGTGTCGGTCGTGAACATCGGGGCGCTGACGGCGTTCGTGCTGCTGCACGCGAGCGTGATCGGGTGGTTCGCGGTACGGCGGATGGCGGGCCCGCCGCACTGGCTCCGCCATGTCGTGGCCCCGACGGCCGGTGCGGCGATCCTGATCGCCGTGATCGTGGAGGCCTCGGTGTCCGCGCAGGTGGTGGGCGTGATCTGGCTGGGCGTGGGCCTGGTGGTCCTCGCGGTCCAGGGGACCCGCGGGGGGCCGCCGGAGGGGCCGGCGCGGGAGGTGTGACGGGGGCGGGGGTAGGGGCGGGTGCGCCGCGGCGGGCGGGCGCGGGCCCGCGGGGCGCCCGGTAAACCCCACCCCCCCCCCTCCCCCAAACCACCCGGGGGGCCGGGGGGGGGGGGGAGTGGGGGTGCGCCCCCGCGCCCCG
>NZ_JBICVX010000002.1:0-31746 GCF_043199435.1 Streptomyces sp. NPDC048604 | reverse complement strand
GGGCCGCGGGGGGGGGGGGCGGGGGTTGTGGCGGGGGGGGGGGGGGGGGGGGGGGGGGCGCCGGGGGGGGGGGGCGCGGCCCTGCGGGCCGCGATGACTCCCCCACCCCACCCCTTCCCGAAACCCTGCCGGGGGCCGGCGGGAGGCGGGAAGTGGGGCTGCGCCCCGGAGCGCGTACGGCCCCTGTGCGCGCTGGGGGGTGTTGTCGGCGGGGGACACTACGCTCGGTGCATGGCTTTGACTACGTCTGCCGAGGCACCGTTGCCCGTCGGGGAGATCTCGCGGTTGATCGGGGGGTGGATCGACCGGCTGGGGGCCGTCTGGGTCGAGGGGCAGATCACGCAGCTGTCCCGGCGGCCCGGGGCCGGGGTCGTGTTCCTGACCCTGCGGGACCCCTCGTACGACATCTCCATCTCCGTCACCTGCTACCGCCAGGTCTTCGACGCCATCGCCGACGTCGTCTCCGAGGGCGCCCGCGTCGTCGTGCACGCCAAGCCCGAGTGGTACGCCCCCCGCGGGCAGCTCTCGCTGCGGGCCGCCGAGATACGGCCGGTCGGCGTCGGCGAGCTGCTCGTCCGGCTGGAGCAGCTCAAGCGGGCCCTGGGCGCCGAGGGGCTGTTCGCGCCCGAGCGGAAGAAGCCCCTGCCCTTTCTGCCGCAGCTCGTCGGGCTCGTCTGCGGCCGCGCCTCCGCCGCCGAGCGCGACGTCCTGGAGGTCGCCCGGCGCCGCTGGCCCGCCGTCCGGTTCGAGGTGCGGAACGTCGCCGTGCAGGGCGTGCACGCCGTCCCGCAGGTCGTCCAGGCGGTCAAGGAGCTCGACGCCCACGGCGACGTCGACGTGATCGTCGTGGCCCGCGGCGGCGGCAGCGTCGAGGACCTGCTGCCGTTCTCCGACGAGCAGCTCATCCGCGCCGTCGCCGAGTGCCGCACCCCCGTCGTCTCCGCCATCGGCCACGAACCCGACTCCCCCCTCCTCGACCTCGTCGCCGACCTCCGCGCCGCCACGCCCACCGACGCCGCCAAGAAGGTCGTCCCCGACGTCGGCGAGGAGCTGGAGCGCGTCCAGTCCCTGCGGGACCGCGCCCTGCGCACCGTCCGCGGGCTGCTCGACCGCGAGGAGCGCGGGCTCGCCCACGCCCTCGCCCGCCCCGTCATGGAGCACCCGCGGCGGATGGTCGAAGAGCGAGACGCCGAGCTGGACGCGCTGCTGGCCCGCAGCCGCCGCGTCCTCGGCCATCACCTCGACCGCGCCGACTCCGAGCTCTCGCACACCCGCGCCCGCGTCCGGTCCCTCTCCCCCGCCGCGACCATGGAGCGCGGGTACGCGGTCCTCCAGCGTGCCGACGGGGCCGTCGTCCGCGCCCCCGAGGAGGTCGCCGAGGGCGAGGAGCTGCGGGCCAGGGTGTTCGAGGGGGAGTTCGCCGTCCGGCGCGTACCTCAGCCCCCGTCCCAGTCGTAGTCGTCAGAAACGCGAAGGTGGAATTCATGGCAACCCGTACACCCGACGAGACCGCGCCCGGTTACGAGCAGGCGCGCGACGAGCTCATCGAGGTCGTGCGCCGGCTGGAGGCCGGCGGGACGACGCTCGAGGAGTCGCTCGCTCTCTGGGAGCGGGGCGAGGAGCTCGCCAAGGTGTGCCGCCGATGGCTGGATGGCGCCCGTGCCCGGCTCGACGCCGCCCTCGCCTCCGCCGAGGAGGGCAGTGGCGAAGTGGTCGCTGACCAGGACTGATACGAAAAGTCGCTGTGAAGCGGATCACCATCCGCTTCGTTTAGTTGAAAATTAACCAATCTCGCCGTACCTTTCAAGACATCGCATCACCCCTTGCACGTCCGGAAGGTACGCACATGTCCCTCGTTCTCGACCCCGCCGCCCAGGACCTCCTCTTCCGCGAGGCCCGCACCGCCAACGCGTTCACCGACGAGCCGGTGACCGAGGAGCAGGTCCAGGCGATCTACGACCTGGTCAAGTTCGGGCCGACCGCCTTCAACCAGACCCCGATGCGCGTCACCCTGGTCCGCTCCCCCGAGGCCCGCGAGCGCCTGGTCGCGCACATGGCCGAGGGCAACCAGGCGAAGACCGCCTCCGCCCCGCTGGTCGCGATCCTCTCCGCGGACAACGAGTTCCACGAGGAGCTCCCGGAGCTGCTCCCGCACTTCCCGCAGGCCAAGGACCTCTTCTTCGCCGAGCGTCCGGTCCGCGAGCAGTCCGCGCTGATGAACGCCGCGCTGCAGGCCGCGTACTTCATCGTCGGCGTCCGCGCCGCCGGCCTGGCCGCCGGCCCGATGACCGGCATGGACTTCGCCGGCATCCAGAAGGAGTTCCTGGACGACGACCACAGCCCGCTGATGGTGGTCAACATCGGCAAGCCGGCCGACGACGCCACCCCGTTCCCGCGTTCCCCGCGCCTGGCCTACGAGGACGTCGTCACCACCGTCTGACGCCCCCGAGCATGACGAAAGGCCCCGCACACCCTGTGTGCGGGGCCTTCGCCGTGCTCGGGTCAGATCCTCACGTACCTCACGTCACGCCTTCTTCGACCGCAGCGCGCCCGCCATCTCCGCCAGCCGGTCCAGCGAGGCCGTGCCGGTGACCACCGTCGTCGCCCGGCCCTCCGTGCGCACCAGGGCGTCGTACTTCGCGCCCTCCCACACCTGCCACACCTGACCGGCCACCGTCCGGGTCTTCCCGGACGCCTTGGCCTGCTGGGTGACCTCGGGGACGTACTTCTTCGGCTCCGCCGTCGACTGGTACAGCGCCGCGTACTGCGTGTCCGGGGTCAGGAAGCCGAGCTGCCAGCGGTCGTTCTGCTCGCGCCGGTACGAGACGACCGTCGCCTTCCAGCCCTCGCCCAGCCCCTCGGGGGCGAGCACGGGGTACGGTGCGGCGCGCTGCGCCGTCAGCAGCTCGACCCGGTAGTCCTTCGCCTTGACCGGGTCGGCATCCTCGTCGTGCGGGATGAAGAGATACATGACGCCGGCGGCGACCATGATCACCGCCAGCGACTGGAACATTCCGCGTACTGTCTGCCTGCCTCGCATACCTGCCACGCCCCCCATGGTCGCATCATGGTGTTGTGCTCATCCGTGGGCCCCTCTGCTCAATTTGTCGACCTGACGATAGAGTCAACGCACCCTCTCGTTTTCCGGCCGTCGCCGTACAGAAAGGTGCGCTCCGATGACCGAACATCACTCGCTGCCGCCCGAGCTGGAGGTCTCTCCCGAGGCCCCCGACCGCAACCTCGCCCTTGAGCTGGTCCGCGTCACCGAGGCCGCAGCCATGGCCGCGGGCCGCTGGGTCGGCCGCGGTGACAAGCTCGGCGCGGACGGCGCGGCAGTCAACGCCATGCGAACCCTGATCTCCACCGTCTCGATGAACGGCGTCGTCGTCATCGGCGAGGGCGAGAAGGACGAAGCCCCCATGCTCTTCAACGGGGAGCGGGTCGGCGACGGCACCGGCGCCGAGGTCGACATCGCCGTCGACCCGATCGACGGCACCACCCTCAACGCCAAGGGCATGCCGAACGCGATCGCCGTACTGGCCGCCGCCGACCGCGGCACCATGTTCGACCCGTCCGCGGTGTTCTACATGGACAAGCTGGTCACCGGCCCCGAGGCGGCGGACTTCGTCGACATCGACGCGCCCGTCTCGGTGAACATCCGGCGGGTCGCCAAGGCCAAGAACTCCTCCCCCGAGGACATCACGGTCGTCATCCTGGACCGCCCGCGTCACGAGGGCATCGTCAAGGAGATCCGCGAGACCGGCGCCCGGATCAAGTTCATCTCCGACGGCGACGTCGCCGGCTCGATCATGGCCGTCCGCGAGGGCACCGGCGTCGACATGCTCATGGGCATCGGCGGCACGCCGGAGGGCATCATCTCCGCCTGCGCGATCAAGTGCCTCGGCGGTGTGATCCAGGGCAAGCTGTGGCCGAAGGACGACGCCGAGCGTCAGCGCGCGCTGGACGCCGGTCACGACCTGGACCGTGTGCTCTCCACGAACGACCTGGTCAGCGGCGACAACGTGTTCTTCGTCGCCACCGGCATCACCGACGGCGAGATCCTGCGCGGGGTGCGCTACCGCGCCGAGACCGCCACCACCCAGTCGCTGGTCATGCGCTCGAAGTCCGGCACGATCCGGCAGATCGACTCCACGCACCGGCTGTCCAAGCTGCGCGCGTACAGCAAGATCGACTTCGACCGGGCCAAGTAACCGGGCCAAGCAGCCGGGCCAAGTAGTCGGTTCACGTAGTACGAAGAGGGGCGCCCCCATGTGCGGTGGGGGCGCCCCTTCCCGTACGGGCGAAGAGCCGTCGGAAGCAGCGGCCCGTCAGCCGGCCTGGGCGATCTGCTCGGCCGAGGCGGCCTTGCGCAGCTCCACCTCGCGGCGGCGCCGGCGGGCCAGCACGACCCGGCGCTCGGCGGCCGTGAGCCCGCCCCAGACGCCGTACGGCTCGGGCTGCAGCAGTGCGTGCTCCCGGCACTCGACCATCACCGGACATCGGGCGCAGACCCGCTTCGCGGCCTCCTCGCGGGAGAGCCGGGCGGCGGTCGGCTCCTTGGAGGGGGCGAAGAACAGTCCGGCCTCGTCGCGGCGGCACACCGCCTCCGCATGCCAGGGTCCGGCCTCGTCCTCCCGTGCGGGCGCGCGCTGGGCCGGGACGGCGGCGGCGTGGAGGGGCTGATGCGGCAGTTGCAGCACGGTCTACTCCTGACGACGGCTTCGCGAGCGAGAGACGATGCAGCAGCCCTACCCGCTGTGCGCGCGCCTATGCACCGAGTGGCCCGCCGCGTACCGAACTGCGGGCAGCCGTGGGCGGATTCCGGTCACCCGGCGGCCCGTTCAGTGGCCGAGGTGCTTGCGCAGCCTGTCCTGCAGATCCGCGATGAACTTGCCGCGCTTGGGACGGGCCTCCACATTGCCGAACACCGAGTAGCCGTTGACCACAACGACCGGGGCCTCCGGGTCGGGCGCCTCCAGCGTGCGCACCTCGAAGTTGCCGAAGACGCCGGTGCCGTTGCCGCGCAGCGAGATGTTCTCGGGGACCCGGACCTCGACGTTGCCGAAGATCGAAGTGGCGTTGATCGTGGTGAGCCGCTGGGCGAAGATCGCCTCGGTCAGGTCGATCTCGACGTTGCCGAACAGCGCGAACGCGTTGGTGCGGCGGCCGACCCGCCAACGCCCCTTGCGGGTGTTGCTGGAGAAGATCGCGACCATGTTCTCGGCGGGTGCCGCGGTCTCGTCGTCGGGGCCGTACGCGTACCGCTCCTCGGGCGCCGCCGGGCGCTCGCCGCGCGGCGCGGGCAGGTCCCGTACCAGCGGCTCCAGTTCGCCCATGGTCTTCGCCCGGTAGACGGCTTCGATCCGCTCGCCGTGCTCCTCCGCGTCGAGCCGCCCCTCGGCGAGCGCGTCGCGCAGGATGTCCGCGATCCGGTCCCGGTCGGCGTCCGAGGCCCGCAGCGCGCCCGCCGCGTCGGCGACGGCGGGCTCGGCCACGGCCGGCTCGGCGGTGGGCCGGTCGGGGGTGACCGGCTGCTTCTGGGGCTGCTTCTCGAGGTCCACGGAGCCAGCCTAGCGAAACGCGATAGATCGCGACTAGGGGGCGCGACGGCCGCGGTCGGGAGAGCACGGCGAGCATGTGAATACGCCACACCGGCGCGGTACGGGCCCCGAGTGAGCCTTACCTCACAGGATCCGGGCCGCGCCCGCGTCCTACCCTGGAGGGCGCGCCCGCCAACGGAGGCGGCGCGCTGCTGTCGCCGAGTGAGGAATGGCTGCCGTCATGCCAGAGTTTGCGTACTCCGATCTGCTCCCCCTGGGAGAGGACACCACGCCCTACCGCCTGGTGACCGCCGAAGGCGTCTCCACCTTCGAGGCCGACGGCCGTACGTTCCTCAAGGTCGAGCCGGAGGCGCTGCGCACCCTCGCCGCCGAGGCGATCAAGGACATCCAGCACTACCTGCGCCCGGCGCACCTCGCCCAGCTGCGGAAGATCATCGACGACCCGGAGGCGTCGAGCAACGACAAGTTCGTCGCGCTCGACCTCCTCAAGAACGCGAACATCGCCGCCGCCGGCGTGCTCCCCATGTGCCAGGACACCGGCACCGCGATCGTCATGGGCAAGCGCGGCCAGAACGTGCTGACGCAGGGCCGCGACGAAGAGGCCCTCAGCAAGGGCATCTACGACGCGTACACGAAGCTCAACCTCCGCTACTCCCAGATGGCCCCGGTGACCATGTGGGAGGAGAAGAACACCGGCTCGAACCTGCCCGCGCAGATCGAGCTGTACGCGACCGACGGCGGCGCGTACAAGTTCCTCTTCATGGCCAAGGGCGGCGGCTCGGCCAACAAGTCCTTCCTCTACCAGGAGACCAAGGCGGTCCTGAACGAGGCCTCCATGATGAAGTTCCTGGAGGAGAAGATCCGTTCGCTCGGCACCGCGGCCTGCCCGCCGTACCACCTGGCGATCGTCGTCGGCGGCACGTCCGCCGAGTTCGCGCTGAAGACCGCGAAGTACGCCTCCGCGCACTACCTGGACGAGCTGCCGGCCGAGGGCTCGGCCGAGACCGGCCACGGCTTCCGCGACAAGGAGCTCGAGGAGAAGGTCTTCGAGCTGACGCAGAAGATCGGCATCGGCGCGCAGTTCGGCGGCAAGTACTTCTGCCACGACGTCCGCGTCGTCCGCCTGCCCCGCCACGGCGCCTCGCTGCCCGTCGCCATCGCCGTCTCCTGCTCGGCCGACCGCCAGGCCGTCGCCAAGATCACCGCCGAGGGCGTCTTCCTGGAGCAGCTGGAGACCGACCCGGCGCGCTTCCTGCCCGAGACGACGGACGAGCACCTCGAGACCGGGACCGAGGGCGACGTCGTCAAGATCGACCTCAACCAGCCCATGGACGAGATCCTCGCCGAACTGACCAAGTACCCGGTCAAGACCCGCCTCTCCCTCACCGGCCCGCTCGTCGTGGCGCGCGACATCGCGCACGCCAAGATCAAGGAGCGCCTGGACGCGGGCGAGGAGATGCCGCAGTACCTGAAGGACCACCCGGTCTACTACGCCGGCCCGGCCAAGACCCCCGAGGGCTACGCCTCCGGCTCCTTCGGCCCGACGACGGCCGGCCGCATGGACTCCTACGTCGAGCAGTTCCAGGCGGCGGGCGGCTCGAAGGTCATGCTGGCCAAGGGCAACCGCTCGAAGCAGGTCACCGACGCGTGCGGCTCGCACGGCGGCTTCTACCTCGGCTCCATCGGCGGCCCGGCGGCCCGCCTGGCCCAGGACTGCATCAAGAAGGTCGAGGTCGTCGAGTACGAGGAGCTCGGCATGGAGGCGGTCTGGAAGATCGAGGTCGAGGACTTCCCGGCGTTCATCGTCGTGGACGACAAGGGCAACGACTTCTTCCAGAACCCGGCCCCGGAGCCGACGTTCACGCACATCCCGGTGCGCGGCCCCGGTCTCGGCTGATCCCCGCGGCAGCACGTGCGTGCCGAGAGCCCCTGGCGTCCGCCAGGGGCTCTCGCCATGCTCGGGGCCTTACCCCCCGCCGCTCGGCGGTGCGACCCTCCGGTTCAGCCACGGGGCGAAGACCGCGGCGGCCACGAAGGTCCCCGCCGCGCTCAGGACCGCGATGACGACCGGGAGCGTCGGCGGCTGCAGCATCGCGTACAGCGGCGATCCGGGGACCACGAGACCCCATACGGCGAAGGAGATGCAGGCCATGATCGTCTCGGCCACCGGCTTTCCCTCCTTCGCGGCGCCCGTGTCACCGGCTGGCTCGGCGGGCTGCGGCGTGGCCGCCGCGACGCCCGGCGGCAGCTGGTCGGATGCGCGGCCGTTCTCCCTCTCCCTGCGGCGTTCATCCTTCCGCTCGACGCTCGCGAACACGTACGTGACGTTGAGCGCGATCGCGGTCGCGAGGATGCAGCCTCCGTAGAGCGTCCAGCGCAGCGGCACATAGGACGCCGTGGGGTCGTCCTTCAGCACGCCGGTCAGCACGCCGAGCACGGACGTGTACAGCACGATCACCTCGGTGGGCAGCGCCGCGACGAGAGCGTCCGAGGTGACCGCACCGGCGGCCCCGGCGGTATCCGTAGGCCCGGTCGCCGCCGGCCAGGCCCTCGCTCCGCGGACCGTGTCGTCCGGGGCGGGGGAACGCCGACGGTGAGCCGTGACGGCAAGCGATCCGATGCTCATGGCCGTTCCTCCTGGGAGAGACCCCTCAGAGAGTCACCTGGATCTGCACTCCGTGGGTCAGACAGGAGTCCAGATCCTGGATGTACTGGTGGTCGAAGAACCGCGGCGTCGTCCCCGCGCCGCCGACGAAGTGCCCGAGCATCGAGCCCTGGTGAGGGCCGGCGGTCACCATGGCCAGACTCCCGGAGTCGCCCCGCTGAAGCCGTCCGGAAGGACCGAACTGCCACACGTTCAGCCACTGGCGTTGCGCGTCGCCGAGTTGGTTCAGCGCTCCGTTCACCGTTCCGGCCTGCGTGCTCGACGGCCCACCGAAGACGGCTACTTCCGTCGTCACGTACGGCGGCTGCGGAGCCGGAGTGACCCCCGCATGGGTGACGCTCGCCACGGTGTCACCCGGATCGTCCAGTACGACCACGGCGTAGTCGTAGCCTCCGGAAGGTCCGGCGCCCAGCGGATCCTGCCAGTCGACGACCGTGCCGGTCACCCACTTCGGACCTCCGGGGCCCGTGGCGTGGACATCGACCTGCACGTTGCCTCCGGGGACGAGATGACCGGCCGTGATGAAGGCTGGTGCGACTCCTACTCGGCAGGGCACGCCGACGGTCGCGCTGGTCGCGGGACCGCGGGCCGACACCTCGTCCGTCGGTCTCACCTGGCAGGCGGGCACCGGCCGGCCTGACAGATCGATCACGGTGTCGTACGGGACCTCCCAGGACTCCAGCAGGTCCAGCAGACGCGCGTTCCGCCTGGTGGTCCGCAGAGCAGACAGCGGATAGCGCCCCGGGGGAAGGTCGAGACCATCGGCTTGCACCTCGTCGTGACTTGCGACGACGAGAGGGTGAACCCATGCCGCGTACTGCGCAGGCGAAGGGTTGCCCGACTTCCTATGCCCCTTCTCGTGCGCCTCCGCCGGAGAGGGCATCCATTCCCCGGACACCTCGGGAGCGCTTCCCACTCCCCAGACCAGCGGCTGGCCGGGGGGCTCGAGGGACGCGAGGTACTCCCTGTAGTTCCCGAGCAGATGCTGCACCGTCGCGTAAAGCCGCTGGTTGGTCTCATCGCTCCACCACATGGGGAGCCACCTCCCGCAGGCAGGATTCACCGCCAGGATGGGGCCGCTCACCCCCAGGCACGAGCGGCGTTGGGCCGTTCGAGTGAACCCGTCCGCTCAGAATCTCGCTACCGACCGGTAGCCATCCGGACACCTACTGGTCAGTATTGGCCGCGAGCATGTCAACACTGAGCCGGTCGACCACTCGGGAGCCCCCCATGCCCTCCACCCCCACCAAGGCCAAGGCCGCTGCGGCCCTCGGCCTCACCGCCGTCTTCGTCGTCGGGCCCGCGCCCGCGGCGTTCGCGTCGGACCCGGACAGCCACCTCACGTCCACCGCCGCGATCAAGCACGTCGACTACACGACCTGGCGGAACGACGTGGCGGCCGTGATCGACCAGGCCCGGCCGTACATCGAGAAGCGGTCCGAGAAGGCCGGAAGCGAGAAGCAGGCGATCGTCCTCGACATCGACAACTCCTCGCTGGAGACGGACTTCCACCCGTTCTGGGAGCTGCCGACCCCGGCCATCCCCGAGGTACGCGAGCTGGTCGCGGACGCCCACGAGCGCGGGGTGGCGATCTTCTTCGTGACCGCCCGCCCGGGCATCATCTACTCGCTCACCGACTGGAACCTCAAGCGGGCCGGCTACCCGGTCGACGGGCTGTACGTGCGCTCGCTGCCCGACCTGTTCGCCGAGGTCAGCGCGTACAAGACGGAGAAGCGCGCGGAGATCGAGGCCAAGGGCTACACGATCATCGCGAACATCGGCAACAACACGACCGACATCGTCGGCGGGCACGCCGAGCGGGCGTTCAAGCTGCCGGACTACGACGGCAAGCTGTCCTAGATCACGACATGACGAGAGGCCCGGCCGCCCCCCGGCGGCCGGGCCTCTCGTATGCAGGCAGCCGTTACGCGAAGCGCTGGTTCGCCCCGCCGTTGCAGCTCTGGATCCGGATCGGCTCCCGGGCCGCCGACTGCGTCAGGCACATGCCCGTCGCGGCCGCCGGGCGCAGGGTGGCTCCGAACTTGACGAACTTCTGGTTCGCACCGCCGTGGCAGTTCCAGATCAGCAGCGCCGTGCCCGCCGGGTACGACGTGCTGGGCACGTCCAGGCAGCGGTCCTGGGTGAGGCCGGTGTGGACGGTCTGCCGGGCGGAGTCGTACCACCAGGTCTGGTTGCGGCCGCCGTGGCAGTCCCAGCCGAGGACCTTGGTGCCGTTGGTGCTGGTGGCGGCGTCGACGTCCACGCAGTTGCCGGTCGCCTCGTTCTTCAGCGGCTTGTAGACGTCGTCCCAGGCCACGGGGAAGAGCGCGGGCCTGCCCGTCGAGTTCACGTCCGCGCAGCTCGCCTCACGCAGGCCCGAGTCGTACAGCTGGGTCAGGCAGGACGCGAAGGCCGCGTGGCCGCGGGCGTTCGGGTGGAAGGACTGCCGGACCGAGTTCTCGTCCGGCGTCCCGGGCTTCGACAGGTCGATGTACAGACCGCGGGCCCAGGGGTCCTCCATGCAGACCTCGTGGCCGTGGAACAGCCGCGAGTTGTCGAGGTACGTCGCCCCGGTCGACTGGGCGGCCTTCCGCATGCCCCGCTCGAAGGCGGGTACGGCGGCGTTGCGGCCCCAGACGGTGTCGGAGTCGTAGCCCATGCCGCCGCAGATCAGCTTCCCGGGGAAGTTCGGGTTGTCGCGGAAGTCCGGGCCGATCGGGCTGGGGTAGCCCATGAGCACCAGCTTGTAGTCGCCGTCCCCGTACCCGGCGTCGCGCATCACGGTGCGCAGGTCGCGCACGGTCTGCTCGACCTTGGGGACGAGGGCGTCGACGCGGGCCTGCCAGCCCGGGGCGTACTTGGGTTCGCAGGCGCCCTGGGAGAGCAGGTAGCGGGTGACGCAGTCGGTCATGACCGGGCCGAACTGCAGGTCGTCGTTGGCGCCGGCGACGAGCAGCACCATCTTGATGCGGGTGTTGCGGGCCTTGATGGCCAGGTTGTCGCTCTGGACCAGTTCGTCGGCGTACTGCTTCGAGCCGCCGATCTTGATGTTGCCGCTGTACGCGCCGGAACAGGACACGTTGAACGTGAGGTCCGCGGGGATCGCGGTGCGGTGGACGGCGGCCTCCGGCGAGCGGTGGCACCAGTTGGTGGGGCCGTTGGTCGGCGGCTCGTAGGTGCCGACGCCCTCGCCGGAGATCTCGCTGTCGCCGAGCGAGATCAGGCCGGTCTTGCGCTGGGCGAGCGGCCTCTCCTCCGGGCTGCCGTAGATCTTGGTGGCCTCGGCCGCCCGGATCGCCTCCAGCTCGGGCGGGAGCGCGACGGCGGCGGCGGCGCGGGGTGCGGTCTCGGCCGCCCCGGCGGGTGCGGCGGCCGTCATGCCTCCGATGGCTGCGGCGGCCGCGGCTCCGGCCGCGATCGCCCATCGGAGTCTGTACCTGGTGCGCCTCATTGCGCCTCCTGGTGTGTGGGGTTACCCACGGTTTTTACTGGCCGGTACGCGTAAGGGGAATACACGTAACAAGACAACTGCTCATCTTTTTGGGGAGGTTCGGGGGTTCGCCCCCCGACGGCACCAGCAGGAGGTTGAGGACGATGAACGAAGAGACCGGCCCCGGATACCGCATCGAGCACGACTCCATGGGCGAGGTACGGGTTCCCGCGCACGCCAAGTGGCGGGCCCAGACCCAACGGGCCGTGGAGAACTTCCCGCTGTCCGGACAGCGCCTGGAGCGCGCCCACATCGAGGCCCTGGCCCGGATCAAGGCCGCCGCGGCCAAGGTGAACGCCGAACTCGGGGTGATCGACGCGGACGTGGCCGGCGCGATCCAGGAGGCCGCCGCCGAGGTGGCCGAGGGCCACTGGGACGAGCACTTCCCGGTCGACGTCTTCCAGACCGGCTCCGGCACCTCGTCCAACATGAACACCAACGAGGTCCTGGCCACCCTGGCGAGCGAGCGGCTCGGCCGCGACGTGCACCCCAACGACCACGTCAACGCCTCGCAGTCGTCCAACGACGTCTTCCCGTCCTCCATCCACATCGCGGCCACCGCCGCCGTCACCGCCGACCTGATCCCCGCCCTCGATCATCTGGCCGCTTCCCTGGGGCGGAAATCAGCCGAATTCGCGGACGTCGTGAAGTCCGGCCGCACGCACCTCATGGACGCCACCCCGGTCACCCTCGGACAGGAGTTCGGCGGCTATGCGGCGCAGGTCAGGTACGGGATCGAACGGTTGCACGCCGCGCTGCCCCGGCTCGCCGAACTCCCGCTCGGCGGCACCGCCGTCGGCACCGGCATCAACACCCCGCCCGGCTTCTCCGCCGCCGTGATCGCCGAGATCGCCCGCGCGACCGGGCTGCCGCTCACCGAGGCCCGGGACCACTTCGAGGCGCAGGGCGCGCGGGACGGCCTGGTCGAGACCTCAGGCCAGCTCCGTACGATCGCGGTCGGCCTCACCAAGATCTCCAACGATCTGCGCTGGATGGCCTCCGGGCCCCGCACCGGCCTCGCCGAGATCAACCTGCCCGACCTACAGCCCGGCTCCTCGATCATGCCCGGCAAGGTCAACCCGGTCGTCCCGGAGGCGGTCCTGATGGTCGCCGCCCAGGTCACGGGCAACGACACCACCGTGGCGGTGGCCGGCGCGGCCGGGAACTTCGAGCTCAACGTGATGCTGCCGGTGATGGCCAAGAACCTGCTGGAATCCGTACGGCTTCTGGCCAACGCCGCCCGGCTGCTCGCCGACCGCACCGTCGACGGCATCACCGCGAACGCCGAACGGGCCCGCGAGTACGCCGAGTCGTCGCCGTCCGTCGTCACTCCTCTGAACAAGTACATCGGCTACGAGGAGGCCGCGAAGGTCGCCAAGCGGTCGCTGGCGGAGCGCAAGACCATCCGCGAGGTCGTTCTGGAGTCCGGATACGTGGAGCGCGGCGACCTGACCGTCGAGCAGTTGGACGAAGCGCTGGACGTGCTGCGCATGACGCATCCGTGACCTTCGCCGCAGCGGCCGGAGAGCGCCCCACCTAAGATCTGCGCATGACAGCATCGGCGACTTCGCAGGACACCGCGCACTGGGCGCCCGGGGACCGCATCCTCTGGCGCTACCGCGACATCGGCTCCGGTGACGTGCAGATCTGCCGGCCGGTGACCGTCGTGGAGGACACCGACGAGCTGCTCGCGGTCTGGATGGCGCCCGGCACCGAGTGCGTCAAACCGGTGCTCATGGACGGCACCGCCGTCCACCAGGAGCCGCTCGCCACCCGCTACACCGCCCCGCGCACCACGATCCGCGACCACTGGCGCGGCGCGGGCGTGCTGAAGCTGGCGCGGCCCGGCGAGCCCTGGTCGGTGTGGCTGTTCTGGGACGAGGGCTGGCGGTTCCGCAGCTGGTACGTGAACCTCGAACTGCCCCGGACCCGTTGGTCCGGCGGGGTCGACTCCGAGGACCACTTCCTGGACATCTCGGTGTACCCGGACCGCAGTTGGCTCTGGCGGGACGAGGACGAGTTCGCGCAGGCCCAGACCTCCGGACTGGTGGACGCGGCCCTGGCCGGCCGGGTCCGGGAGGCGGGCGCGGCGGCCGTGGAGCTGATCGGCACGTGGGGGCCGCCGTTCTCGGACGGCTGGGAGCGGTGGCGGCCTGATCCGGCGTGGACGGTGCCCGAACTGCCGGCCGACTGGGACCGCACCCCGGCGCACACGGCGCCGTGAGACCCTTGATGCGCCCCCCGGGTTCAAACGTAGGATCGTCCTCCGCAAGCCCGTGACGCATCAAGCAGCGCATCAACCAGTGAGAACAGCACAGGACCTGACCGTAAGTCATTGATGAGGGGGAGAGCCGTGCCGGACGTGTGCCCGGGTGGGCGTGCCCCCGCCGATGCCGTGGACGCATCGAGCTCCCGTCAGGGGTTTAGCCCCGGTGACGGCGCGGCATCGGCTGACAGAGCGATGGCATCGCACCACCGGCCCGGACGGACGGAACCCCACGCGTGACGGAGCATCCCACCTCCCACGAAGGCCGCCAGCCCCTGGCTGCAGGCCCCCAGGAGCCCACCCGGCCGCGCCCCGACGGCGCGGCGGGCGGACACGGCGCGGCGCCCGACGCCGCGCCGACGCCGCGCGCCTCCGATCCGGCCCGCCCCGCCGACGCGGCCCGCGCCGCCAAGCCGTCCCGCCGCCGCAAGCCCGCCCGCAAGCCCGGCTCCGCCGCGTCCCTGCCGGCGCAGGCCGCCGCGCAGGACCGCAAGGACGCCACGCGCCGCCGCGGCCCGGAGCGCACCGGCACCGTGCCCGCGCAGTCCGCCGACGCCCACTCCCGCACGGACGCGGGCGGCGCCGGCGGCGACGGGCCCGCCCGGCCGGGCGGCGGCGGTCCCGCCGGGGAGCCCGGACGGCGCGAGGGGGACCGGCTGCGGTTCGTGGGGGCCGCCACGCGCCGGGTCGCCCGCGGTCTGGACCTCGACGAGATCGTGCTCGGCCTGTGCCGGGCCACCGTGCCCACGTTCTCCGACGCGATCCTGGTCTATCTGCGCGACCCGCTGCCGGTCGGCGACGAGCGGCCGGTCGCGCCGTTCGTGCTGCGGCTGCGCCGTACCGACCGGCTCCGTTTAACCGATGTCGACGGCGAGGACCCGGTCCTGGTCCCCGACCCCGATCCCACCCCGGCCGCCGAACTGTGCGAGGTCCGCGCCGGCGGCGCGCTCGCGGAGGTGCTGCGGGGCGTGCGGCCGGTGTTCGGCGACTCCGCGGCCGCCCAGGCCGCGCTGCCCGAACTGCTCGGCCCCGACCACCCCGTGCCGCCCGGCCATCGCGCGGTCCTCGCGCCGCTGCGCGGCCGCCGCCGGGTCATCGGCGCGGCGGTGTTCCTGCGCCGCACGGAACGGCCCGCGTTCGAGCCGAACGACCTGCTGGTCGCCGCCCAGTTGGCGACGCACACCGCGCTCGGCATCGACAAGGCCGTGCTGTACGGCCGCGAGGCGTACATCGCGGACGAGCTGCAGCGCACCATGCTGCCGGACTCGCTGCCCCAGCCGACCGGCGTCCGGCTGGCGTCCCGCTATCTGCCGGCCGCCGAGACCGCGCGGGTCGGCGGCGACTGGTACGACGCGATCCCGCTGCCCGGCAGCCGGGTCGCGCTGGTCGTCGGCGACGTCATGGGCCACTCCATGACCTCGGCCGCGATCATGGGCCAGCTGCGCACCACCGCGCAGACCCTCGCCGGGCTCGACCTGCCGCCGCAGGAGGTGCTGCACCACCTCGACGAGCAGGCCCAGCGGCTCGGCCAGGACCGCATGGCGACCTGCATGTACGCGGTGTACGACCCGGTCTCGCACCGCATCACCATCGCCAACGCCGGCCATCCGCCGCCGATACTGCTCCACCTCGGCGGCCGCGCCGAGGTGCTCCGCGTCCCGCCGGGCGCGCCGATCGGCGTGGGCGGCGTGGACTTCGAGGCGGTCGAGCTGGACGCCCCCGCCGGGGCGACCCTGCTGCTGTACACCGACGGCCTCGTGGAGTCCCGGCTGCGCGACGTGTGGACCGGCATCGAGCAGCTGCGCGAACGGCTCGCCGCGACCGCGCAGTTGACCGGCCCGGATCACTCGCCGCCGCTGGAGGCGCTCTGCGACGACGTGCTCGACATGCTCGGTCCGGGCGACCGGGACGACGACATCGCGCTGCTGGCCGCCCGGTTCGACGGGATCGCGCCGAGCGACGTGGCGTACTGGTTCCTGGAACCGGAGGACGCGGCCCCGGGCCGGGCCCGCCGGCTGGCCCGACGGGCGCTGGCCCGCTGGGACCTGGAGGAACTGACGGACTCGGTGGAGCTGTTGGTGAGCGAGGTCGTCACCAACGCGGTGCGGTACGCGGAGCGGCCGGTGACGCTGCGGCTGCTCCGTACGGACGTGCTGCGCTGCGAGGTCGGCGACGACTCGCCGCAGCTGCCGCGGCAGCGCCGGGCGCGGGACACCGACGAGGGCGGCCGCGGGCTGTTCCTGGTGAACCGGCTGGCCCGGCGCTGGGGCGCGACGCGGCTGTCGGGCGGCAAGGTGGTCTGGTTCGAGCTGTCGACGCGGTAGTGACGGTGAAAGGCCGCGGCCCGGACCCTGCGAGGGGTCCGGGCCGCGGCCTTTTTCCGTACGTCCGTCCGTCCCGCTTTACGGGAAGGAGTCGGAGACCACGCCGCTGCCCGGGTCCGGCGGGGTCGTCGGCTCGGTCGGCCTGGTGGGCCGGGTGCGGGTCGGCAGCGGGTCCGGGTCCTGCGTCTCGGTCTGGGTCGGCGTCGGGTCCGGGTCCTGCGTCGGCGTCCAGGTCGGCGTCGGCTCCTGGGTCTGCGTCGGGGTCGGCGTCGGGTCCGGGCTCTCGGAGGTCTCGGTCCGGCTCGGGACGGGCTCGACGACGTCGGTCTCGTCGATCTCCAGGTCGAACCGCTCGTCGGAGCCGCCGCCCAGCGCCTTGGTGGTGTACGCGCCCCAGATCAGCGCCGGGGTGCGGCCGCCGTTGGCGCGGCCCGCGTTGATGGTGTCGGTGAGCGTGACCTGCCCGGTGCCGTCGGCCTTCTCGCCGAACAGGCCGACCGCGGTGACCAGTTCGGGCGTGTAGCCGACGAACCAGGCGGAGCGGTTGTTCTCGGAGGTGCCGGTCTTGCCGGCGGCGTCGTAGTCGCCTGCGGCGCGGAAGCCGGAGCCGGACTGCACCACGCCGGTCATGGCCTTGGTGACGGTGTCGGCGGTCTCGCGGCTGATGACCTGGCTGCCGATGGCGCGCACCGGTTCGGCCGTGCGGTCCTTGTGCGCGGCCGTCTTGACGATGGTCGGGGTGACCTTCTTGCCGTGGTTGTCGAGCGTGGCGTAGACGCCGGCCATGTCCCAGGTGCTGGCGCCCATGGTGCCGAGCGACATCGCCGGGGTCTCGCCGAAGTCCTTGCCGTCCTTCATGCCGAGGTCGAGCGCGGTCTTCTTCACGTTGCCGACGCCGACGTCCACGATCATCTGGGCGTAGACGGAGTTGATGGACTTGTTGGTGGCCGTCTGCACGTTCACCATGCCGTGGCTGCGGTCGTCCTCGTTCTCCGGGGCGAACGGCGCGTCGCTGCCCTCGACCGGGCGCTTGCTGGTGCCGTCGTAGACCGTGCCCAGGCCGATCTTCCGGCCGTCCTGGGTGTCGGAGTCGTTCTCCAGGGCGGAGGCGAGCACCAGCGGCTTGAAGGTCGAGGCGGGCTGGTAGTCGCGGCGGGTGGCGTTGGACATCCAGTGCTCGGTGGCGCCGACGCCGCCGTACAGGGCGACGACCGCGCCGGTCTTCGGGTCGACGGAGGTCGCGCCGGCCTGGACGACCGCCTGGTCCTTGTCGCCCTTGCGGTCGATCTTGTCCTCGAGCTGCTGGTCGACGGCCTTGACCAGCGCCTTCTGCTTCTTCTCGTCGATGTTGAGGGTGATCGTCCAGCCGCCGGCCTTGAGGTCCGTCTCGTTGACGCCCTGGCGGACCAGCTCGGCGTTCGCGGCTTCGACGATGTAGCCGGTCTGGCCCTCCATGCCGGGGGCGGCCTTGGGGGCCTTGGGGACCGGGAACTTCAGGCCGGCGCGCTCCGAGGCGGAGAGCCAGCCCTCCTCGACCATGTTGTTCAGCGTGTAGTTCCAGCGCTCCTGGACCAGGCGGCGGCCGCTGTCGGTGGCGGAGTTCCAGTCGTACTGGCTGGGGGCCTGGAGCACCGAGGCGAGGTACGCGCCCTGGGCGACGGTCAGCTGCGAGGCGTCGACGCGGTAGTACGCCTGGGCGGCGGCCTGGATGCCGTACGCGTTGCGGCCGTAGTAGCTGGTGTTGATGTACCCGGCGAGGATCTCGTTCTTGGTCATGCGCTGGTCGACCTTGAGGGCGATGACCAGTTCCTTGAGCTTGCGGGTCGCGGTCTGGCTCTGGTCCAGGTAGTAGTTCTTGACGTACTGCTGGGTGATCGTCGAACCGCCCTGCTTGCCCTTGCCGGTGAGGGTGTTCCAGGTGGCGCGGGCGGTGCCCTTGATGTCGACGCCGTTGTCCCGGTAGAAGGTCTTGTTCTCCGCGGCGACGAAGGTGTTCTGGACCTTCTCCGGGATCTTGTCGAGACCGATGATCTCGCGGTTCATCTTGCCGGTGCGGGCGAGCACCTTGCCGTTGCTGTACTTGTACACGTTGCTCTGCATCGTCGCCTCGGCGTTGGCGTTCGCCGGGACGGGGACGAGGAGGTACGCCGCGTAGAGGGCGCCCATGCCCAGCAGGCAGCACACGAGGAACGTGCCAAGGAGCTTGCGCCAGGTGAACAGGCGGCGTATGCCGCCGCCCCGTGACGCCCGTCGCGTGTCGGCTCGGGCCATCGCTTCGTCGCTCCGCTCGTCGTCGTGTGTGGGGGTCCGCTCTCGAAGGCTCGATCCGCAGTGCGGCAGCTTCGGGAATCAGCTGATGAAGCTAACACCGCCGCCTATGACAAAGCGCAATCGATCCGGCCTTTTCCGGACGTGAGAATCAGCACCCACCTCTTTGGGAACCGACGCGCGAAACGGGCCGAAGGTTGCGTCACGGGCCCCATTCGTCACTCGTACGGGCCTCTCACCTCGGCTATACATCGTAGGTATACACCCCGTGTAGAGTGAGTCTCATGTCCATCGGTCACACCCTTCTCGGGCTCCTGGAATCCGGCCCCCGGCACGGCTACGACCTCAAGCGTGCCTTCGACGAGAGATTCGGCCACGACCGGCCGCTGCACTACGGGCAGGTCTACTCGACCATGTCCCGGCTCCTGAAGAACGGGCTCGTCGAGGTCGACGCGATCGAGTCCGGCGAGGGCCCGGAGCGCAAGCGGTACGCGATCACCGCGGCCGGGATCACCGATGTGGAGAGCTGGCTCTCCCAGCCGGAGAAGCCCGAGCCGTACCTGCAGTCCGTCCTCTACACCAAGGTCGTACTGGCCCTGCTCACCGGGCGCGGTGCCGCCGAGCTGCTCGACGTGCAGCGCGCCGAGCACCTGCGGCTGATGCGCGAGCTCACCCGCCGAAAGCAGGACGGCGACCTCGCCGACCAGCTGATCTGCGACCACGCCCTGTTCCATCTCGAAGCCGATCTGCGCTGGCTGGAACTCACCGCCGCCCGGCTCGACCGACTCGCCGAGGAGATCCGCGGATGACCGGCGCCCTGCTCACCGCCGAGCACCTCGACAAGGCCTACGGGCCCACCCCGGCCCTGGCCGGCGCGTCCCTGACCATCCGGGCCGGCGAGGTCGTCGCCGTCATGGGCCCCTCCGGCTCCGGCAAGTCCACGCTGCTGCACTGCCTCGCCGGCATCGTCCGACCCGACGCCGGGACCATTCACTACGACGGCCGGGAGCTGACCGCGCTGTCCGACACCGCACGCAGCGCCCTGCGCCGCAGCGACTTCGGCTTCGTGTTCCAGTTCGGGCAGCTGGTGCCCGAGCTGACCTGCGTGGAGAACGTGGCCCTGCCGCTGCGGCTGGCCGGCGAGCGGCGAAGGAAGGCCGAGGCCCGGGCCGCCGAATGGCTGGCCCGGCTCGAGGTCGAGGACGTCGCGGGCAAGCGGCCCGGCGAGATCTCCGGCGGCCAGGGCCAGCGGGTCGCCGTCGCCCGGTCCCTCGTCACCGCCCCGCGCGTGGTGTTCGCCGACGAGCCGACCGGCGCGCTCGACTCGCTCAACGGCGAGCGGGTGATGCGGCTGCTCACCGACGCCGCCCGGGACACCGGCGCCGCCGTCGTCCTGGTCACCCACGAGGCCCGGGTCGCCGCCTACTCCGACCGGGAGATCGTCGTCCGCGACGGGCGCGTACGGGACACGGCGGTCCACGCGTGAACCTCCGCACCTGGACCCGCGACCTGACCCTCGGCGCGCGGTTCGCCGTGACCGGCGGACGCGGCGCCCTGCTCCGCACCGCGCTGACCGCCGTCGGCGTCGGGCTCGGCGTGGCACTGCTGCTGCTCGCGGCCTCGATCCCGCACATGTCGTCCACGCGCGAGCTGCGCGAGGCGCAGCGCTCGCCCGCCTCCGGCGAACTGGACGAGCGCCCAGGCCCGGACACCTTCCTGCACGTCGGCCACAGCACCAGCTTCCGCGACAAGGCGATCACCGGCCTGATCGTGCGGCCCGAGGGACCGGACGCCCCGCTCCCGCCCGGCGCCGCGCGGATACCCGGACCGGGCGAGATGCTGGTCTCCCCCGCGCTCCGCGCACTGCTCGACTCCCCCGAGGGAGCGCTGCTCGCCGACCGCTTCCCGTACAAGGCGGTCGGCGAGATCGGCGAGGCCGGGCTCATCGGCCCCGCCGAGCTGCGCTACGTCGCCGGCAGCGACACCCTCACCACCGAGAACTACGACGGCCGCGGCCGGGCGTACGGCTGGTCGGAGCCCGAGGAGCCGTTCAACGCCTTCCTGCTGCTGCTCGTCCTCATCGCGAGCGTGGTGCTGCTCCTCCCGGTGCTCGTGTTCGTCGCCACCGCGGTCCGCTTCGGCGGCGAGCAGCGCGACCGGCGACTCGCGGCGCTGCGGCTGGTCGGCGCGGACATCCCCACGACCCGCCGGATCGCGGCCGGCGAGGCGCTCGCCGGGGCGCTGCTCGGCCTGGTCGCCGGCGCCGGGATCTTCCTGCTCGGCCGGCGGTTCGTGGGCCTGTTCACCGTCTGGGACCTCAACGCCTTCGCGTCCGACGTGGTCCCGGTGCCGTGGCTGGCCGTGCTGACCCTCCTCGTCGTCCCCGTCGCGGCGGTCGTGGTGGCCCTGTTCGCGCTGCGCGGGGTGGTGATCGAGCCGCTGGGCGTCGTACGGAACTCCGTGCCGCGGCCGCGGCGGGCGTGGTGGCGGCTGCTGCTCGTCGCCGCGGGGCTCGCGGTGCTCGCGCCCGTGGTGTTCGGCGGTATCGCGCTGGAGGACCGGTCGATCGACACCGTCCGGATCGGGGCGGGTGCCACCCTGCTCCTGGTGGGGCTGACCACGCTGCTGCCGTGGCTGGTGGAGGCCGTGGTCAAGCGGATCGGCGGCGGGCCGGTGGCCTGGCAACTGGCCACCCGCAGGCTCCAGATGAGCAGCGGCACGGCCGCCCGCGCGGTCAGCGGGATCGTCGTCGCCGCCACCGGGGCCATCGCGCTGCAGATGCTGTTCGGGGCGATGCAGCACGACTTCATGCAGGTGACGAACATGGACACGGCCCGCGCCCAGATGGAGACGAGGCTGGACGCGAAGAGCAGCGGCGAGGCCCGCGAGATGATCACGAAGTTCTCGCGGACCGAGGGCGTCTCCGGGGTCATCGGCACGATCGAGTCCAGCGCCTGGCGGCCCGGACCGCTGAAGACGGGCGAGGAGTTCGCCCCGGTCACCACGCTCACCGTCGGCGACTGCCGCTCGCTCGCCGAGTACGCGAAGCTCCCGTCCTGCAAGGACGGCGACGTGTTCATCGCCCTGCCCCACGGGCAGCAGGGCGGTCCGGACGACGCGTGGGTGCGCCAGACCGCGAAGCCCGGCGCCCAGGTCGCCCTGCGGGACCCGATGGCCGGGGGCGACGGGCCGGCGCCGCTGTGGCGGATCCCGGCCGGCGCGCGCACGGTCGACTCCCGGCTCGACCCGATGGGCCAGATCGCCTTCGGGATCCTCGTGACCCCGGCCGCCCTCGACGCGACCCGCCTGGACACCCCCGAGGCGCACGCGATGCTGCAGGTCGACCCCGCGGAGCCGGACGCCGCCGAGCACGTACGGAACACGGCCGCCTCGATCGACCCGCTCGCCCGGGTCACGACCCTGCAGAACGTCGAGCGCGACGCCCAGTTCAGCTCCGTCCGCACCGGCATCCTCGCCGGGGCGACCGCGACGATGCTGCTGGTCGCGGCCTCGCTGCTGGTCACGACCCTGGAGCAGCTGCGCGACCGCAAGCGGCTGCTGTCCGCGCTCGTCGCCTTCGGCACCCGGCGGACCACCCTGAGCTGGTCGGTGCTCTGGCAGACGGCGGTGCCGATCCTGCTCGGCCTGGCGCTCGCGGTGGTCGGCGGACTCGGCCTGGGCTCGGTGCTGCTGGCCACGATCGGCAAGACGATCGAGGACTGGTGGGTCTTCCTGCCGGTCACCGGCGTCGGCCTGGCCCTCATTGCCGGCATCACCCTCCTGAGCATGCCGCTGCTGTGGCGCCTGATGCGCGCGGACGGGCTGAGGACGGAGTAGGCGAGGGGCGAGGCGGGCCCGCCGTGCCCGTCCCGCCGTGCCCGTCACGCCGTCCCCGGGCCCGCTCAGCCGGGCCCGTGCTCCCCGTCCGCCACCCGGACGGGGAGCCGGCCCATCGCACCGCGGAGCGCGTCCGCCAGTTGCTCGAACTCGGACTGGCGGGCCGCTCCCGTCCGCATCGCCAGGGCGATCCGGCGGGACGGGGCCGGGGCCGCGAAGTCACCGGTGAGCAGCACCGAGTTGCGGGCCGTCTCCACCTTCACCGCGGTGCGCGGCAGCAGCGTCACGCCGAGCCCGCCGGCGACCAGCTGGACCAGGGTCGACAGGCCCGCCGCGGTCGTGGTGACCGCCGCCCCCTCCGTACGCCCCGCCTCGCGGCAGATGTCCAGGGCCTGGTCGCGCAGGCAGTGCCCCTCGTCCAGCAGCAGCAGGTCCAGCTCCCTCAGGACGTCGCGCGGCAGGTCCGCGCGCCCGACCAGCGGATGCTCCCGGGGGGCGACGAGCACGAAGTCCTCGTCGAACAGCGGCAGTTCGGTGACCCCGGGCACCCCGAGCGGCACCGCGAGCAGCAGCAGGTCGAGCCGCCCCGCGGCCAGGCCCTCCAGGAGCGAGGAGGTCTGCTCCTCGTGGACCTGGAGGTCCAGCTCCGGGTAGCGGGTGCGGACCAGCCGCAGCACGGTCGGCAGCAGGTACGGGGCGACCGTCGGGATCACCCCGAGCCGCAGCACCCCGGTGAACGGCGCCTGCGCCGCCTCCGCCTCGTCCATCAGCTCGCCCACCGCGTCGAGCACCGCCCCGGCCCGCGCCGCGAGCCGCTCCCCCGCGGGCGAGAGCAGGACCTTGCGCGTCGTACGCTCGAGGAGCTGGACACCGAGTGCCTCTTCGAGAGCCGAAACCGCGCCCGAGAGCGCCGGCTGGCTCATCCCCAGGGCCGCCGCCGCGTCCCGGAAGTGCAGGTGCTCCGCGACCGCCGCGAAGGCCCTGAGCTGGGAGAGACTGGGCTGCTTCACGCGCCGTGCCGAAACCACTGATAACCACCTTCGATCAACGCGACGCAGTCTAGCTATTTCACTGATCAATGCACCCCGTGCCAGGATGTGAGACGTCCAACCCCTCACGGAAGCCCCCAAAAGGGATCCTTCCGACCTTGCAAGGAGAGCGCGTGCTCACTGTCGGTGACAAGTTCCCCACGTACGACCTGACCGCCTGCGTGTCGCTGGAGAGCGGCAAGGAGTTCGCGCAGATCGACCACAAGACCTACGAGGGCAAGTGGCGCGTGGTGTTCTTCTGGCCGAAGGACTTCACCTTCGTCTGCCCGACCGAGATCGCCGCCTTCGGCAAGCTGAACGACGAGTTCGCGGACCGCGACGCCCAGATCCTCGGCGTCTCCGGCGACTCCGAGTTCGTCCACCACGCCTGGCGCAAGGACCACGCCGACCTGCGTGACCTGCCCTTCCCGATGCTCGCCGACTCCAAGCACGAGCTGATGCGCGACTGCGGCGTCCAGGGCGAGGACGGCTTCGCGCAGCGCGCCGTGTTCGTCGTGGACCCGAACAACGAGATCCAGTTCACCATGGTGACCGCCGGCTCCGTCGGCCGTAACCCCAAGGAGGTCCTGCGGGTCCTGGACGCCCTGCAGACCGACGAGCTGTGCCCCTGCAACTGGAACAAGGGCGAGGACACCCTCGACGCCGGCAAGCTCCTGGCCGGTGAGTGAGCATGGCTCTCGATGAGCTGAAGTCCGCTCTCCCGGACTACGCCAAGGACCTGAAGCTGAACCTCGGTTCGGTCATCGGCAACAACGACGCGCTCACGCAGCAGCAGCTGTGGGGCACCGTCCTGTCCTGCGCGATCGCCTCGCGCTCGCCGAAGGTCCTCGCGGAGCTGGAGCCGGAGGCCAAGGCCAACCTCAAGCCCGAGGCGTACCAGGCCGCCAAGTCGGCCGCCGCGATCATGGCGATGAACAACGTCTTCTACCGGACCCGGCACCTGCTGTCGGACCCGGAGTACGGGACGCTGCGCGCCGGTCTGCGGATGAACGTCATCGGCAACCCGGGCGTCGAGAAGGTCGACTTCGAGCTCTGGTCGCTGGCCGTCTCCGCGATCAACGGCTGCGGCCAGTGCCTGGACTCGCACGAGCAGGTGCTCCGCAAGGCCGGCGTGGACCGCGAGACGATCCAGGAGGCCTTCAAGATCGCCTCGGTGATCCAGGCGGTCGGCACGGTGCTTGACGCGGAAGCGGTCATCGCCGAGTAACGGTCGCTGTACGCGAAGGGCCCCGGGACACGACGTCCCGGGGCCCTTCGTCGTCTCAGCGCGTCACTTCTTCAGCGCAGCCATCAGCGCGGCCATGTCCTGGGCCATCACCTGGTCGATGCCGGAGAGGTCGATCTTCTTCGTCTTCTGGGCGGGCTGCTCCCGGTCCTCGTTCCAGCTCTCCTGCGCGTTGAAGGAGATCTCGAGCTCCACCTGACCGTCGAGGACGCGCAGCCGGGCGCTCTCGTTGCCCTCCACCACCACGTACGCCCTCTCCCCCAACCCCTCGAGCCGCTCCATCTCGTACGGCTTCGCCCGTGCGTCGAACTCCGGGCCCGGGTCCGTGACCAGATGGCGCGTGTACTCGATCAGACCGCTGTAGCCGGTCTCCGGCGGGCCGAACGTCACCGGGCACATCGCGTACTCCAGCGCCGGATCCTGCTCGACGCCCACGGTCGCGTCCCAGGACGCCTCCCCCAGCACGCCGGAGAGCGCCTCCAACTTCATCTTCCCGCACGTTCCGGCCACGCTCTTGTAGCCCCGCATGTCCGGACCCGGGTCCGGACGGGACTCGTACGCGTACAGTCCGCCCGCCCACAGCGCCGAGGCGACCAGCGCACCGCCGAGCGCCCAGGGCCAAGGGCGCCGAGGGAGGCCCGGCGCGGCCGGCTCCTGCGCACGCAACGGCTCCCCCACGGGGTGATCCACCCCGCCCACCAGTTCCGGCTCGGATATCACGCGCCGTTCCCTCCCCTGTTCGGTGCCGCGGCGCCCGGAGCGGGCGTGGGAGCGATCTCGTAGGCCGTCGCGCCGTGGGGTTCCGGGGAGGCGCGCAGGGCCTGTTCGTGGCTGTACGCGCGGAGGTAGCCGACCACCGTGTTGGTGACCGCGACCAGCGGGACGGCCACCACCGCGCCGCCGATGCCGGCGATCAGGCCGCCGGCCGCGACCGCGAGGACGACCGCCAGCGGGTGCACCCGGACCGCGCGGCCGAGGATGAACGGCTGCAGCACATGGCCCTCGATCTGCTGCACCGCCAGCACCACCACAAGCACCATCAGCGCCGTGAACACCCCGTTGGTGACCAGCGCGACGACCACCGCCAGCGCGCCCGAGACCACCGCGCCCACGAGCGGGATGAACGCGAAGAGGAAGATGAACACGGCGAGCGGCACCGCCAGCGGCACGCCCAGGAAGTAGATCCCGACGCCGATGAACACCGCGTCGATGAGCGCGACCAGGACCGTGCCGCGCACATACGCGGTGAGGGTCCGCCAGGCCCGGGGACCGGCGCCCGCGACGCCGGGCCGCGCCTGGGCGGGCACCAGCTTCAGCGTCCACTGCCAGACCTTCCTGCCGTCGTACAGCAGGAAGAGCGTGCAGAACATCGCGAGCAGCAGCCCGGTCAGCGTCTCGACGACGACCGTGACGCCCTGGAGTCCGGCGGAGGTGATCTGCTCGGCGTTGGCGCCGATGGTGTCGCTGAGGTTCTTGGCGATCTCGTTGATCGTCTGCTCGGTCACGTGGAAGGGGCTGTCGAGCAGCCAGCGTTTGAGCTCCTCGATGCCGTCCCGGACCCGGTCGGACACGTTGTCGATGTTGTCCATGACCTGCCAGACCACGAACCAGCCGACCAGGCCCATGACGACGAACCCGGCCACGGCCGTGACGGCGGTGGCCACTCCGTGCGGCAGGCCCATGCGGCCCAGCCGGGTCACCGTGGGCTGGAGCAGCGCGGTGACGAGCAGCGCCGCGACGAACGCGAGCACCACCAGCTCGATCGCGCCGATCACCCGCATCAGCACCCACAACGTGCCCGCGAGGACGAGGAGTCGCCAGCCGGCCTCGGCGGCGACCCGCATCCCCCACGGGATCGCGGCGGCCGGGTCGGGCCGCGCGGCGACGGCGGGCGCGTACGAGGGCGGCGGCGGGATCGCGCCGGCGGCGGCCCGGGCGGCGGCCGCGCCAGCCGCACCGGCGGTCGAGGCGGCCGTGGCATCCGCTCCGGTCGAGGCGGGCTCGGTGGCGGCCGGCTTCGAGGCCACGCCCTCACCGCCGTCGCCGTCGGCGTCACCCTCGGCGTCGGGACCCCCCGACGGGTACGGCGACGCAAGCGGATCGTCGCGTTCCGCCGCCGCTCTGCGGGCGTCCAGGCGCTCGCCCAGGCGTTGCAGCGCGTCGCCCAGTCCGTTGAGCCAGCCCGGCAGTCTCGACATCCTCTTCCCTCTTCCCCCGTCACTCCCTTCGGGAGCCCGCACGTCACCGGACCCCGAACCTACACGCAGCGAGCCCCCCACCGAAGGACGGTGAGGGGCCGCTTGAAGTCGAGCTGGGCGGAGCCTAGTACCAGTGGTTGGCCTGCCAGAAGGACCACGCGCCACACGGGCTGTCGTAGCGGCTCTCCATGTAGTTGAGGCCCCACTTGATCTGGGTGGCGGGGTTGGTGCGCCAGTCCGCGCCGGCCGAGACCATCTTCGAACCCGGCAGCGCCTGCATGAGGCCGTACGCGCCAGAGGACGGGTTGGTGGCCTTGTAGTTCCAGCCGGACTCGTGGTCCACGATGTTGCTGAAGCACTGGAACTGGTCCGCCGGGATCATCTGGCGGGCCATCGCCTTGACCTCGGAGATGGAGTACGAGCTCTGCGAGGCGAAGTCCGACGCGTCGCGCACCGAAGCACGGTTGGCGCGCAGCTCGGCGTCCTTGCGGTCCTGCTCCGCCTTGTCGGCCGCCTTCTTCTTGGACTCGGCGTCCTTGGCAGCCTGGATGCGGGCGGACTCCTCCGCGGCCTTGCGCGCGGTCGAGTCGGCCGCGGCGGCCTGGGCGTCGGCCTGCTGCGCGAGCGACGACACCTGAACCTGGGCCTGCTCGCCGACGGGAATGTCGGCAAGCAGCGTGGTGTCGGCCGCGGTGGCCTCGAAGTTGTCGTCAACACCCTGCGTATTGCCCGAGGCAACGCCGACGACGGCGCCGACAGTGGTGACCGCAGTGGCCGAAGCCACCGCGAATCCCCGGACCGAGATCCGGCTCACACGGTTTCCTTCCAGCATCGCCCGCAATGGTGACCACACGGGCGAAATCGTGCCCCTGGCGCTGGTCTTCGAACTACGTGGTCACAAAAGACACGGGCCCGTGGTGCTGTGGGCGGCATACGGCGGACAAGTCTGGAGTTGTGTGGTGCGATGCGTCCCTGAGGATGCACGTGTGCCGTATGCGGGGCCTGACGGAAGCAAGACTCTGCCGGACGCCGATGCCGCAAGGCAATTCCCGGTTACGTGTTTAAGCTCACACCTCGGCAGCCACAGGAGTTTTGACGAAACAGCCGCAATACGCGACGCCGCCCGGCTAAGCTCCTTCGCTTCGCCGGGCGGCGCCCACTCCCCTTAACTCCCTTTCGGGACAGGCCCAATCCTTTTCAGGACATTCGGGACAGCCCTTCTCAGATGTGTCCGTCCTCCAGCATCTCGGTCACCAGCGCGGCGATCCGCGAACGCTCCGACCGCGTGAGCGTGACGTGCGCGAAGAGCGGATGCCCCTTCAGCTTCTCGACCACGGCGACGACTCCGTCGTACCGGCCGACCCGCAGGTTGTCCCGCTGGGCCACGTCGTGCGTCAGGACGACCCGGGAATTCGACCCGATACGGGACAACACGGTCAGCAGGACGTTCCGTTCGAGCGACTGGGCCTCGTCGACGATCACGAACGCGTCGTGCAGCGAGCGGCCGCGGATATGGGTGAGCGGCAGGACCTCCAGCATCCCGCGGCCCAGGATCTCCTCGATCACCTCACGGCTGGTCACCGCCGACAGCGTGTCGAACACCGCCTGCGCCCAGGGGCTCATCTTCTCGGCCTCGGAGCCCGGGAGATAGCCGAGCTCCTGCCCGCCCACCGCGAACAGCGGCCGGAAGACCATCACCTTCTGGTGCTGGCGCCGCTCGAGCACCGCCTCCAGACCGGCGCAGAGCGCCAGCGCCGACTTGCCGGTGCCGGCCCGGCCGCCCATCGACACGATGCCGACGTCCGGATCGAGCAGCAGGTCGAGGGCGATGCGCTGCTCCGCGCTGCGGCCCCGGATGCCGAACACCTCCCGGTCCCCGCGCACCAGCCGGACGTTGCCCTCGGCCGTGACGCGGCCGAGCGCCTTGCCCCGCTCCGACTGGAGCACCAGTCCGGTGTGGACGGGCAGCTCGGCGGCCTCGGGGACGTACAGCGACTCCTGGTCGTAGAGCAGGTCCACCTGGTCGGCGGAGAGCCCCAACTCGGACATTCCGGTCCAGCCGGAGTCCGTGATGGCGAGCTCGGCGCGGTACTCCTCGGCGAGCAGCCCCACCGACGAGGCCTTGATGCGCAGCGGCAGGTCCTTGGAGACGACCGTGACGTCGTACCCCTCGGCCTGGAGGTTGCGCGCGACCGCCAGGATCCGCGAGTCGTTGTCCCCCAACCGGTAGCCGGCCGGGAGCACGCCGGGATCGGAATGGTTCAGCTCGACCCGCAGCGTCCCGCCGAGGTCCCCGATGGGCAGCGGAGCGTCGAGGCGTCCGTACCGGACCCGGAAGTCGTCCAGCAGGCGCAGGGCCTGCCGGGCGAAGTAGCCGAGTTCGGGGTGATGCCGCTTGGCCTCCAGTTCGGTGACCACGACGATCGGGAGCACGACCTCGTGCTCGTCGAACCGGGCCAACGCCTTGGGGTCGGCCAGCAGGACGCTGGTGTCGAGAACATAGGTGCGCCGGTCGGGCATGCGGCGCTTTGTGCTGGTCACCACGGAAGGACAGACCCCCCTTTATCGGGACGCATGATCGCGGGTGGTTGGGGCCGGGCTCTGGCCACGATGCGCGGGCCGAGCTCCGGCCCTCCGCGTCGTCCGTACACGTCCTGCACGGTCGTCGTCCTGGTGCAAAGGGCCTCCCGGGCGAGCGGGCTCCTTGCCGCTCACTCTGGAAGTGGTATTCCCTCGAACAACCTCAGCCATGCCATGGCATATGACGGCGCGTCCGTGAACATGGGGTGACCTGTGGTGATCCTGGGTCCGGAGGTCCGGACGGTGCTTCAGGTGCCGTAACGGCGGTGGCGGGCCGCGTAGTCGCGCAGCGCCCGCAGGAAGTCGACCTTGCGGAAGGCCGGCCAGTGGACCTCGCAGAAGTAGTACTCGGAATGGGCGCTCTGCCACAGCATGAAGCCGGACAGCCGCTGCTCGCCGCTGGTACGGATCACCAGGTCCGGATCGGGCTGGCCGCGGGTGTAGAGGTGCTCCGCGATGTGGTCGATGTCGAGGACCTCGGCCAGCTCCTCGAAGCTGGTGCCCCGGTCCGCGTGCTCCAGGAGCAGCGAGCGGACCGCGTCCGCGATCTCCTGGCGGCCGCCGTAGCCCACCGCGACGTTCACGAGTATCCCCGTGTTGTCGAGGGTGCCCTGCTCGGCCTCCTTCAGCACCGCCTGCGTGCGGGCCGGCAGCAGGTCCCGGGTGCCCACGTGGTTCACCCGCCAGCGGCCGTCCGCGGCGAGGGCGCGCACCGCGTTCTCGATGATCCCGAGCAGCGGGACGAGCTGTTCCTCGGGACGGTTCAGGTTGTCGGTGGAGAGCATCCAGAGCGTGACGACCTCGACGTCCGTCTCGGCGCACCAGCCGAGCAGCTCCTGGATCTTGTCCGCGCCGGCCTTGTGGCCCTGCTCGGGGGTCCCGCCGGAGGCCTTGGCCCAGCGCCGGTTGCCGTCGAGGATGACACCGATGTGCTTCGGCACCTGGGCGTGATCGAGGCGGCCCTCCACCCGGCGCGCATAGAGCCTGTACACCAGGTCGCGCAGGTTCACTTTCCTTACCCCTCCATGGCTGCGGCGGCCCCCGAAGCCGCCACATTACTGCGGACGGGTAAACGGCTCCCAGTCCGGTGCTGTCACAAGTCCGTGATAAGGAGGGATACGTGACTGATTCCCCCCGCTACCACGCCGCCGCAGACCGTTACGACCGCATGGAATACCGCCGCAGCGGGCGCAGCGGCCTCAAGCTGCCCGCCGTCTCGCTGGGCCTGTGGCACAACTTCGGCGACGACCGCACGCTCGACTCGCAGCGGGCGATCCTGCGCCGCGCCTTCGATCTCGGCGTCACGCACTTCGACCTGGCGAACAACTACGGGCCGCCGCCCGGCTCGGCCGAGCTGAACTTCGGCAAGCTCTTCGCCCAGGACTTCGCGCCGTACCGGGACGAGCTGATCGTCTCGACCAAGGCCGGTTACCTGATGCACCCGGGGCCCTACGGCGAGTGGGGCTCCCGCAAGTACCTGATGTCCTCGCTCGACGCCTCGCTCTCCCGCATGGGCCTCGACCACGTCGACATCTTCTACTCGCACCGCTTCGACCCTCACACCCCGCTGGAGGAGACGATGGGGGCGCTCGCCTCCGCGGTCCAGCAGGGCAAGGCGCTGTACGTCGGCGTCTCCTCGTACAACAGCGAGCAGACGGCCGAGGCGGCGCGGATCCTCACCGAGATGGGCGTCCGCCCGCTGATCCACCAGCCCTCGTACTCCATGATCAACCGCTGGACGGAGGAGGACGGTCTGCTCGAAACGCTGGAGGCGGCGGGCATGGGCTGCATCTCCTTCGTGCCGCTGGCGCAGGGCCTGCTCACCAACAAGTACCTGAAGGGCATCCCGGAGGGCTCGCGGGCCACCCAGGGCAAGTCCCTGGACCCGGACCTGCTCTCCGACGAGGTGCTGCGCCGGCTGCGCGGCCTCGCGGACATCGCCGAGCGGCGCGGCCAGTCGCTGGCGCAGCTGGCGCTGTCGTGGGTGCTGCGGGACGAGCGGATGACCTCGGCGCTGATCGGCGCGTCGAGCGTGGCGCAGCTGGAGGAGAACGTGGCGGCGCTGGCGGCGGAGCCGCTGACGGCGGAGGAGCTGAAGGAGATCGACTCCTTCGCGGTCGACACCGCGGGCACGAACATCTGGGCGGGCCGGGGCTAGAGCCCGGCCGGGGCCGGGCCCCCGGCCGGCGCGGCGGAGGGGGGGGGGGGGAGCCGCCCGTCGCGGGCGCCCCCCAGGGCTGCGGCGGGGGGGTGCGCGGGGGGGGTGCTCACGTGGGGCGGCGG
>NZ_JBICVX010000001.1:682726-816611 GCF_043199435.1 Streptomyces sp. NPDC048604 | reverse complement strand
ACCCCCCCCCCCCACCCCCACCCCCCACCCCCCACCCCCCCCCCCCCCCCCCGCCCCCCCACCCCCCCCCCCCCCCCACCCCCCCCCCCCACCCCCCACCCCCCCCCCCCCCCCCCCCCCCCCCCCCCGCCCCCCCCCGCCCCCCCCCCCCCCCCCCCCCGGCCCCATCGGCCCCGTACGCACCCGCATTCCGGCGCCGCGGTTACTTGACTTAGTCCGGGCCGATCCTTTGTACGAACCGCCCGCCGCGTCGGATGATCCCGGAGGAATATTCCGGGGAGGCGCCGCGCTGACGACGCGCCGCCACGGCAGGCGGGCCCTTTCTTCCCCGCGCCGCAGCCCCCACGCACCGCCATCGACGCCCGTTCCACCGCCTCCCCTGTTTCCCTAGGAGACCACCGTGGACAACACGCTGCTCGACATACGCCGGCGGCCGGCCCTGCAACAGCCCGACTGGGAGGACACCTCGCAGGTGGAGCGGGTCCGCGAGGAACTCGCCGCCCGCCCCGCCCTGGTGACCCCCCGCGACATCCGCACCCTGCGCTCCCATCTCGCCCGGGTCGCGGCCGGCGAGGCCGTCGTCGTCCAGTCCGGCGACTGCGCCGAGGACCCCGACGAGTCCACCGCCGCGCACGTCGCCCGCAAGGTCGCCGTACTCGACCTGCTGGCCGGCGCCATGAAGATGGGCGCCCACACCCCCGTCGTCCGGATCGGCCGGATCGCCGGCCAGTTCGCCAAGCCCCGCTCCAAGCCCACCGAGCTGGTCGAGGGCGTCGAACTGCCCGTCTACCGCGGGCACATGGTCAACGGACCCGAGCCCGACGAGGAGAGCCGCCGCCCCGACCCGCTGCGGCTGCTCACCGGCTACATGGCCGCCGACGACGTGATCCGTCACCTCGGCTGGCGCCGGCCCGCCAACATCCCGGCCGTCGACGCGCCGGTGTGGACCAGCCACGAGGCCCTGCTCCTCGACTACGAGGTCCCCATGTGCCGCCGCGACGACGACGGCCGGCTGTTCCTCGCCTCCACCCACTTCCCGTGGATCGGCGAGCGCACCCGCCAGGTCGACGGCGCCCACGTCGCGCTGCTCGCCGACGTCGCCAACCCGGTCGCCTGCAAGGTCGGCCCGAGCATGACCACCGACGAGATCCTCACCCTGTGCGAGCGGCTCGACCCCGACCGCGAGCCCGGCCGGCTCACCCTCATCGCCCGCATGGGCGCCGACAAGGTCGCCGACCGGCTGCCGCCCCTGGTCGCCGCCGTCCGCGCCGCCGGGCACCCGGTGTCCTGGCTCAGCGACCCCATGCACGGCAACACCGTCACCGACCCCGGCAGCGGCCTCAAGACGCGGCTGACCACCGTCGTCGAGCGGGAGATCACCGGCTTCAGGCGGGCCGTCCTGGCCGGCGGCGGCGTCGCCGGCGGACTGCACCTGGAGACCACCCCGGACGACGTCACCGAGTGCGTCCACGAGGAGCGGCACCTCGCGCAGTGCGGCGAGCGCTACACCAGCTTCTGCGACCCGCGGCTCAACCCCGGCCAGGCCGTCTCCGTCGTCTCCGCCTGGCACGCGTGAACCCCCCGTCCGCCCACCCGAAGGAGGTCCCGACCATGGAGCAGTCCCTGCGCGGCAAGACCGCCCTCGTCACCGGCGCAGCCGGCGGCATCGGCGCGGCCGTGGTGCGCGCGCTCGCCGAGCGCGGCGCGGCCGTCGCCGCCGTCGACCGCGACGAGGCCACCCTCAAGCCGAGGGTCGCCGCCCTCGTCCTGGACGGCCTGAACGTCGAGGCGTTCCCCTGCGACGTCACCGACGCGGCGCAGGTCGCCGCCACCGTCGACGAGGCCGAGCGCCGGCTCGGCCCGCTCGACCACCTGGTGAACGCCGCCGGCGTGCTGCGCCTCGGCCCCGTCCGCACCTTCAGCGACGAGGACTGGGCCGCCACCTTCGCCGTCAACGCCACCGGCGTCTTCCAGGTGTCCCGCGCCGTCGTCGACCGGATGATCCCGCGCGGCTCCGGCGCCATCGTCACCGTCGCCTCCAACGCCGCCGCGACCCCGCGCAGCGAGATGGCCGCGTACGCCGCCTCCAAGGCCGCCGCGACCATGTTCACCAAGTCGCTCGGCCTGGAGGTCGCGCAGTACGGCATCCGCTGCAACCTGGTCGCCCCCGGCTCCACCGACACGCCGATGCTCAGCTCCATGTGGCACGACGATTCCGGGCCCAAGGGCACCATCGAGGGCCGTCCCGACGCCTTCCGGGTGGGCATCCCGCTCGGCAAGCTCGCGCTGCCCACCGATGTCGCCGCCGCCGTGCTGTTCCTGCTGTCGGACCAGGCCGCCCACATCACGCTGCACGACCTCACCGTCGACGGCGGCGCGTCGCTCGGCGCCTGAGCAGGACCCTTCCCGACCCCAGTCACGTGTCACGAGAGGACGGTCATGGCCACCGGCATACCGCCCATTGAGGCCTATCCGCTGCCGACGGCCGGCGCCCTGCCGCCCGCCACCCCGAACTGGTCCGTCGACCCGGACCGCGCGGTGCTGCTCGTCCACGACATGCAGCGATACTTCCTCGCCCCCTTCCCGGCCCCGCTGCGCGACGAACTGATCGCCAACGCGGCCGCCCTGCGCGAGCGCTGTGCCGGGGCCGGCATCCCCGTCGCGTACACCGCGCAGCCCGGCGACATGACGCGCGAACAGCGCGGCCTGCTCGCCGACTTCTGGGGGCCGGGCATGAAGGCCACCCCGGCCGACCGCGAGATCGTCGAGCCGCTGGCCCCCGCCCCCGGGGACTGGCTGCTCACCAAGTGGCGCTACAGCGCCTTCTTCCGCACCGACCTGCTGGAGCGGATGCGCTTCCAGGGCCGTGACCAGCTGATCGTCTGCGGGGTGTACGCGCACGTGGGCGTGCTCGCCAGCGCCGTCGAGGCGTACACCAACGACATCCAGACCTTCGTGGTCGCCGACGCCCTCGGCGACTTCACGGAGGAGGACCACTGGCAGACCATCGACTACGCCGCCCGCCGCTGCGCCGTCGTCACCACGGCGAAGCAGGTGCTCGGATGACCGCCGCCCAGGGGCTGTTCGCCCGCGTCCTCGGTCCCGGCGCCCCGGCGTTCGCCCTGCTGCACCGGCCGGAGAGCCCGACCGGGCCCGGCGCGGTCGACCTGCTCAGCGGACCGGTCGCCACCCCGGCGACGCTCGCCGAGATCCCGCTGCCGGAGGCTGCCGACGGCCCCCGGCACGACGTCCTCGTCGTCGTCCCCTACCGGCAGATCGCCGAACGCGGTTACGCCTGCGCCGACGACGGCGCCCCGCTCCTCGCCATGACCGTGGCCGAGCAGGAGACCGTGCCGCTGGACGACGTGCTGCGCGCCGTGCCCGACGTGCCGATCCGGCTCGCGGGCGGCGGCTTCGGCACCGACATCGACGACGAGGCGTACGCGGACACCGTCCGCCGGATCGTCTCCGACGAGATCGGCACCGGCGTCGGCGCGAACTTCGTGGTCCGGCGGTCCTTCACCGCCGAGATCACCGACTACGGACTGCCGTGCGCGCTGGCGTTCTTCCGCCGGCTCCTGGAGCGGGAGGCCGGCGCGTACTGGACCTTCCTGATCCACACCGGTGAGCGCACCTTCGTCGGCGCGTCCCCCGAGCGGCACGTCAGCCTCGACGCGGGCACCGCCGTGATGAACCCCATCAGCGGCACGTACCGCTACCCGCCGAGCGGGCCCACCCTCACCGGCGTCCTCGACTTCCTCGCCGACCGCAAGGAGGCCGACGAGCTGTACATGGTCGTCGACGAGGAACTGAAGATGATGGGCCGGATCTGCGAGTCCGGCGGCCGCGTGGTGGGCCCGTACCTCAAGGAGATGGCGCGGCTCGCGCACACCGAGTACTTCATCGAGGGGCAGACCGACCGCGATCCGCGCGAGATCCTGCGCGAGACCCTGTTCGCGCCGACCGTGACCGGCTCCCCGCTGGAGAGCGCCTGCCGTGTGATCGCCGCGTACGAGCCCGAGGGCCGCGGCTACTACAGCGGCGTCGCCGCGCTGCTCGGCCGGGACGCGCAGGGCGCGTACGCCATGGACTCCGCGATCCTCATCCGCACCGCGGAGATCGACGCCGGCGGGAAGGTCCGGATCGGCGTCGGCGCGACGCTGGTGCGCCACTCCGACCCGGTCTCCGAGGTCGCCGAGACCCGCGCCAAGGCCGCCTCGCTGATCGCCGCGCTCACGCCCGACGAGAGCTCCGGCCGGTTCCGCGGCCACCCCGAGGTGCGGGCCGCGCTCGCCGAGCGGAACACCGGCCTGGCCGGCTTCTGGCTGGCCGACGACGCCGAGCGGGGCCGCCCCGACCCGCTGCTGGCCGGCAAGCGGATTCTGATCGTGGACGCCGAGGACACCTTCACGGCCATGATCGCCCGTCAGATCCGGGCGATGGGGCCGGAGGTGGAGGTCCGCCGGTTCGACGAGCCGTACTCCTTCGACGGGCACGACCTCGTCGTCATGGGCCCCGGACCGGGCGACCCGCGGGAGACCGGCCACCCGAAGATCACGCATCTGCGGGAGGCCGTCACCACGCTCCTTCAGGAGCAGCGCCCGTTCCTCGCGGTGTGTCTGAGCCACCAGACGCTCGCCCTGCGGCTGGGCCTGGAGCTGGCCCGGCGGGACGTGCCGAACCAGGGCGTGCAGAAGGAGATCGACCTGTTCGGGCGGCGGGAGCGGGTGGGCTTCTACAACACGTTCGCCGCCCGCTGCGAGGCCGACCACCTGGACAGCCCCGTCGCCGGCCGGATCGAGCTGAGCCGCGACCCGATCACCGGCGAGGTGCACGCCATGCGGGCGGAACGATTCGCCTCCATGCAGTTCCACGCCGAGTCGGTGCTCACCCAGGACGGGCCGCGGATCGTCGGCTCGCTGCTCGGCGGACTCGTGACGCGGACGGCCGGCGCGGGCCTGGCGGCGGGCACGGGCCCGCTCGGCGCCCCGCTGGCCGGGCAGGGGGTCGCCGCCGTATGACCGACCCGCGGGCCGAGTCCCGCGGCCGACCGGAGATCGGCGTGCTCGGGCCGCTCACGGTCCGCGTGGACGGCGTGGAACGCGCGCCGTCCGCGCGGATGGCCCGGCGCGTCCTCTCGGTGCTGCTCCTGCACGCCGACCGGCCCGCGCCGATGACGGCGTTCATCGACGAACTGTGGCCGCAGGAACCACCCCGGCTCGCCCGCAAGACCGTCCAGACGTACGTGTACGACCTGCGCCGCCGGCTGCCCCGGATCGCCACCTGCCCCGACGGGCACGGCTATCTGCTGCGGCTCGACGGCGCCGCGCTCGACCTGCGGGACTTCGAGCGGCTGCTCGCCCTGGCCCGTACCGCCTTCGCCGGGCGGGACGCCGAGACCGCGGCCGACACGCTGCGGGAGGCGCTCGCGCTGTGGCGGGGGCCGGCCGCGTTCGCCGACGTCGAGGCCGGGCCGCTGCTCGCCGCGCGGACCTGCTACCTCGACGAACTCCGCCTCGACACGGTCGAGCTGCGGATCGAGGCCGAGCTGATGCTGGGCCGGCACCACTGTCTGATCGGCGAGCTGAAGGGCCTGCTCGCCGCGCACCCGCTGCACGAGGCGTTCGGCGCGCAGCTGATGCTCGCCGCGCACCGCGCCGGGCAGCGCGCCACGGCCCTCGCCGCGTACGACCGGCTCCGCCGCACCCTGGCCGCCGGCCTCGGCGTCGAGCCGTCCTGGCGCCTGCGCCGCCTCCGCCAGGCCGTCCTCACGGAGTCCCCCGCACTGGCGTGGACACCGGGGGCGCGGGCGCCGGTCTAGGGGGTGTCTGACAATTCCCCGCGGCGTCGCGACGTCCGGCACGCACGCTCGCCGCGTTGCCGAAAAGCCCTAGTAGCTCCGCTACGAGGACTCTCCGGCGCCTTGCGATCGCACGCACCGGACGCCGCTCCTTGTTCCACGGGGAATTGTCAGACACCCCCTAGGCCGGTCAGCCCTCCTCGCGGTGCCGCGGCGGGAGCTGACGGCAGGACGTCACCGCCCGGCCGCCCTCCGCGCAGGGGTGCGGGGCCGGGGCGGCGGGCGTGCCGTACGCCCAGGGCAGCAGCCAGTTGGGGCGGGAGCCGCGGCAGAAGTCGGTGAACTCCCGGTGCGCGCCCGGGTTCCGGGCCGCGCGGTACGCCTGGACCGGGTCCAGCGGCAGCCAGTGGCCCGCCTCGCGGACCTCCGCCCAGGTGTGCCGCAGCGCGGCGCTGCGGTACGAGACGTCGCCCGGCCCCAGCAGGAACCCGCTGCGGATCCGGGCCTCCAGGCCCGCCGCCCGGGCCTGCCCCGCCATCACCAGCGCCGCGGTCACCGCGTCCAGGACCCCGGCGGCCAGGGCCCGTTCCGGGGCCGCGGCAAGAGCGGCGGGCAGCCGGGCGTAGCGGTACCGGCCGGCGGCGAGCGCCGCGTACAGCTCGTCGAACACCTCCCGCGCCGCCCGCGACCGCACCCGGCGGGACCGCCCGCGCAGCGTCACGTCCGCGAGGACCCGGCCGCCCGGCTCGAGCGACCGCCAGCGGCGCACCGCGGTCGTGCCGGAGGCCAGCGACGCCACCGGCGGCGACGCGGGCGGCGGCCCGGCGCAGCGCACCGAGCAGTGCGTGGACAGCGCGAGCCGCAGCGCCCGCGGTGCCGTCCAGTCGCCCGGCGGCCCCGCGGCCTGCCCGGTCCAGCGGCGTTCGGCGGCCTCGGGCACGGAACGGCCGGAGCCGGAGAGCAGGCCGAGGTTGATGAGGTCGTACCGGTCCATCAGCGGTCCCTCGCCGCCGGCCCGGGCGGGCAGCCCGGCGGCGACCAGCCGCCGCACCGCCCCCTCGTCGACGCCGAGGATCCGCGCGGCGCCCCGCACCCCGACGTCCACCCGCCGGTACCCCTGCGGCACCGCCGCCAGCCGCTCGACGGCCGGCAGCCAGCACCGCCGCCACTCCGCACCGCTCACTCCCCGCGGTGGCACCTCGCTCATGCACCCCTCCCGCGCCCGATGGTGGCGGGCGCCGACCAAGGACGGTCAAAGGAGCGGGCGGCGGCTCTCCCCGTCACGGCTCCCGGTCACGGCTGCCGGTTCACGGCTCCCGTCAGGGCCCCGTCGGGCCCACCTCGACGCGGCCCAGCACGGTGCGGCCGTCCTGGGCGAGGACGATCTTGCGGTAGCGGCCCTGCCGGCGGTCCGACTCGGCGAACTCCATCGCACCGGCCGTACGGGCGTGGACGTCGCCGAAACTGTCGGCCGCCACGCCCGGAAGCTTCAGGCGGGTCGGCACCGGGGTGTCGGCGAACGCCTCCGGGACCAGGCCGAGGAGCTGGCGGGCGACCGACTCGGCCATGCGGTACCCCGGGGCGACCAGGCCGTGGCAGCGGCCCGCGACCGCCGCGCACTCGCCGATCGCCCAGATCCGGTCGTCCGGGGTGCGCAGGCGCTCGTCGACGAGGAACCCGCCGCGTTCGCCGCGCGGCAGCCCCGCGGCCTCGGCGAGTTCGTCACGCGGGCGGACCCCGGCGGCCACGACCACCAGCGCGGCGTCCAGCTCCGTGCCGTCGGCCAGCGTCGTCCGGCCCCCGTCCGCCACGCCGGCGATGCCCGTGCCGCAATGCGCGCTCACCCCGCGCGCGGCGAGCAGCGCCGCCAGGTGCGCGCCCGCCGCCGAGTCCAGCTGGACCGGCATCGGGCCAGGGCCCGGCTCCACGACGTGCGGCCGCATGCCGAGGCGGTGCAGCGCGTCCGCCGCCTCCAGGCCGAGCAGCCCGCCGCCGACCACGACCGCCTCCCGGCCCGGCCGGACCGCGGCGCGGATCGCGGAGACGTCCGCGACCGTCCGGTACGGGAACACGCACGGCAGGTCATGTCCGGGGAACGGCGGCACGAACGGCCGCGAGCCCGTCGCGAGCACCAGTGCGTCGTACCGCTGCGCCGTCCCGTCCGCGCAGCGCACCTCCCCGGCCGCCCGGTCGATCCCGGTCACGGCCGTGCCGACGCGCACCTCGACGCCCGCGCCGTGGCGTTCGAGCGCCAGCGCCCGCGGGTCGCCGCCGGCCAGCGCGGCCGACAGCCGGACCCGGTCGTACGCGGCGTCCGGCTCCTCGCCGAACACCACCACGCGCCAGGCGCCCAGGCCGCCGAGCTCGGCGAACTCGGTCAGCAGCCGGTGCCCGGTCATGCCGTGACCGGCGACGACGAGGGTGCGGTTCATCGCACGGACTCCAGACGGGGGAGGGAGGCGGGCCCGGTCTCGCCCGTGCGGCCGAGGACGCCGCACAGCGCGCGCAGCTTGTCCCCGCAGCCGCCGCAGCCCGTCGTCGCGCGGGTCGCCGTGGCGAGCGCGTCGGGGGTGCGGGCGCCGGTCTGCCAGGCGTGGGCGACGTCGGCCTTGGTGACGTTGTTGCAGTGACACACGACGTGCGCCTCCGGCCAGGCGTCCGGGTCGTCGTCGGCCACGGGGGAGCTGCCGAGCAGCAGGGCCAGCCGGTCGCCGGGGACCGGGAGCCCCCGGTCGTACAGCTGGCCCGCCGCGGCGATCGCCTCCGGCAGGCCGACCAGCACGGCGTACCGCAGCCGTCCGCCGGCCAGTTCGAGCCGGGCGTGGCGGCCGCCGGCCGGGTCGGTGAAGGTCACGACCTCGTCGTACGCGTCGCCGGCCGGCCGGCCGAGCACGGCCACGTCCAGTTCCGGCAGCCGGGGCCGCAGCAGGGACGGCGGCGGCATGAACGGGCCCTCGGCGCGGCCGGTCAGCCGCGCGGCGAGGAACTCCGCCTGCGCCGAGGCCGTGGCGAGCAGCCCGTCGGCGCCGTCCACGCAGGAGCCGATGGCGTGGACGGCCGGGTCGGCGGTGCGCAGGAAGCCGTCGACGACCACGCCCCGGCGGACCGGCAGCCCGGCCGCCCGGGCCAGGGCGGTCTCCGGGACGCCGCCGGTGCAGCGGACCACGGTGTCCGCGCCGAGGCCGTCGCCGTCCGCGACGCGCGTGTCGCAGCGGACCTCGACGCCGAGGCCGGTCAGATACCCGGCGAGGAGCCCGCCGGCGGTCTCGTCGAGGGAGCGGTGCATCGGGTACGGGCCGGAGTGCGCGAGCAGTACCTCATGGCCGCGCCGCCGCAGGACCGCGGCCGTCTCCACGCCGAGCACCCCGCCGCCGACCACGGCGACCCGTCCGCGCGCGGGCGGGACGTCACCGTGCAGCGGGTGGCGCGCCCCGGTCGCGAGGACCAGCGTGCCGTACCGCTCGGTCGAACCGTCCGCGCAGGTCAGGGTCTTGGCGGCGCGGTCGACGCCGGTGACGCGGACGCCGGTGCGGACGGTCACGCCGTCCGGCGGGGCGGGCAGGTCGAGCGCGTCGGCCGGCAGCGCGCCGGCGAGGACCCAGGGCAGCAGCGGGCGCCGGTACGCGGGCCGCGGCTCCGCCCCGAGCACGGTCACCGGCCCGCGGCACCCGAACGCGGCGAGCCGCTCGGCCAGCCGGTGCGCGGCCATGCCGTTGCCGACGACGACGATCGGGCCGGTCATCGCGCGCCCCCCGGCTCGGGCTCGATCCGGACCGCGCTCACCTTGAACTCCGGCATGCGGCTGGTGGGGTCGAGGGCGGGGTTGGTGAGCAGGTTCGCCCGCCCGCGGCCGGCGAAGTGGAACGGCAGGAAGACGGTGTCGGTGCGCAGCCCCTCGGCGAACCGCACCCGCGCGACGACGGAGCCCCGCGCCGAACTGACCCGCGCGTACTGCCCCTCGGCGACGCCGAACCGCCGCGCGGTGTCCGGATGCACCTCCACGAACGCCTCCGGCTCCGCCGCGCCGAGCGCCGCGACCCGCCGTGTCTGAGCCCCGGACTGGTAGTGCGCCAGCACCCGCCCGGTGGTCCCCACCAGCGGATACGCCGGGGACACGACCTCCGCGGCCTCCCGGAACTCCACCGCCGCGAACCGCGCCCGCCCGTCGGGGTGTCCGAACCCCTCGAGAAACATCCGGGGCGTACCGGGATGCGGCCCCGCGACGCCGGGCACGCCCTCGGTGGGGTCCGTCTGCGGGCACGGCCAGTACAGGGCCTCGCCCGCGTCCAGGCGGGCGTAGGTGATCCCGGCGTAGTCGGCCCGGGCGCCCGACGTCGCGCGGCGGATCTCGTCGAAGACCTCGCGGGGGGCCGTCGGGTAGTGGCCGGCCGGTTCGCCCAGGCGGACGGCGAGGCCCTGGAGGACCTCCAGGTCGCTGCGTACGCCCTTCGGCGGGGTGAGCAGGGCGCGGCGGCGCAGGATCCGGCCCTCCAGGTTCGTGAGGGTGCCCTCCTCCTCCGCCCACTGGGTGACGGGGAGGACGACGTCCGCCATGCGGGCCGTCTCCGAGGGGACGAAGTCCGCGACGACCAGCAGGTCCAGGGACGCCAGGCGTTCCGTCACCCGGCCCGCGTGCGGCGCCGAGACGACCGGGTTCGAGCCGGCGACGAGCAGCGCGCGGGGGCCGTCGGGGCGGCCCAGAGAGTCCAGGAGCTCGTACGCGCTCGGCCCCGGGCCCGGCAGCCGCGACTCCGGGACGCCCCACACCTGGGCCAGCCGCGCCCGCGCCGCCGGATCCGCGATCGACCGGTAGCCGGGCAACTGGTCGGACTTCTGGCCCAGTTCACGGCCGCCCTGCCCGTTGCCCTGCCCGGTCAGACAGCCGTACCCGCTGCCCTCCCGGCCCGGGAGTCCCAGCGCCAGCGCCAGGTTCACGAACGCGGCCACCGTGTCCGTGCCCTTGCTGTGCTGCTCCGCGCCCCGGCCGGTCAGGATGTACGCCCGCTCCGCGCCGGCCAGCAGGGCGACCGCCTCGCGCAGCGCCGACGCCGGGACGCCCGTGACGCGCTCGGTCCGCTCCGGCGACCAGCCGAGCGCGAGCCGCCGGGCCTCCTCGAAGCCGCGGGTCCGTTCCGCCACGTACGCCTCGTCGACCAGGCCCTCCAGGACCGCCGTGTGCAACAGGCCGAGCGCCAGGGCCAGATCGGTGCCGGGCGCGGTGCGCAGATGCAGCTTGGCCCGCGCCGCCGTCGGCGTGCGGCGCGGGTCGGTCACGATCAGCGCGGGCCGGTCGAGGTGCCGCATCAGCGGCGGCATGGTCTCGGCCGGGTTCGCCCCGGCGAGCAGCACCACGTCCGCCGCGCCCAGGTCCGTCACCGGGAACGGCAGCCCCCGGTCGATCCCGAACGCGGCGTTCGACGCGGCCGCCGCCGACGACATGCAGAAGCGGCCGTTGTAGTCGATCCGGCTGGTGCCCAGCGCCAGCCGGGCGAACTTGCCGAGCAGGTACGCCTTCTCGTTGGTCAGACCCCCGCCGCCGAAGACGGCGACCGCGTCCGGCCCGGACGCGGCGCGGATCTCCCGCAGCCGGCCGGCGACCAGGTCCAGCGCCTCGTCCCAGCCGGCCGGGGCGAGCGCTCCGTCCCCGCCGCGCACCAGCGGGGTGCGCAGCCGGTCCCGTACGGACAGCACCTCGGGCGCGGTCCAGCCCTTCTGGCAGAGCCCGCCCCGGTTCACCGGGAAGTCCGACGGTGTGACGGCCACCGCGCCGCCGGGCGCGGCGCGCAGCTCCGTCCCGCACTGCAGCGCGCAGTACGGGCAGTGCGTGCGCACCGCGCCGGGTATCGCTTCGTCAGACACGCGTGACTCCCGACGTCCGCACCGGCCGCCGCACCCCGTCCGCTCCGCCCCGCGAGGGCCGCATGTACACCGCCCAGGTCAGCACCACGCACACCGCGTAGAAGCCGATGAAGCAGAGGAACGCCGGCGTGCCGCTGCCGCCCGGCGTCCCGTACGACTGCCGGAACGCCAGGTTCACCGCGACGCCGCCGAGCGCGCCCACCGCGCCGGCGATGCCGATCACCGCGCCGGACAGCCGCCGCGCGCGGGCGAACGCGTCGGCCGCGTCCGCGCCTTCGGTGACCTTCTTGCCGGCCCGGTCCGCGAAGACCGCCGGGATCATCTTGTACGTGGAGCCGTTGCCGAGCCCGGTGAGCACGAACAGCACCGTGAACCCGGCCACGAACAGCGGGAACGAGCCCATCCGGGAGGCCATCAGCAGCACGCCCGTGCCGGCCGCCATCGCCGTGAACGTCACCGCCGTCACCGGCGCGCCGCCCCAGCGGTCCGCGAGCCGGCCGCCGAACGGCCGGGCCAGCGAGCCGAGCAGCGGCCCGAGGAAGGTGTACGAGGCGGCCTCCAGCGGCGTCGACCCGAACTGGGTCTGCAGCACGAGCCCGAAGGCGAAGCCGTACCCGATGAACGAGCCGAACGTGCCGATGTACAGCACCGAGATCCACCAGGTGTGCGGATGGCGCGCCGCCTCCGCGAGCCCGCCGCCGGCCCGGCGCACGGCGGTCACGTTGTCCATCTTCAGCGCGGCGAACAGCGCGACGAGCACGATCAGCGGCAGGTACACCGAGGCCACGTACGCCGGGTGGCCGGCGCCGGCCGTCGCGATCACCAGCAGGCCGAGCAGCTGGACCACGGCGACGCCCAGATTGCCGCCGCCGGCGTTCATGCCGAGCGCCCAGCCCTGGTACCGCTGCGGGTAGAACGCGGTGATGTTGGTCATCGAGGAGGCGAAGTTGCCGCCGCCGACCCCGCCGAGCGCGCCGATCAGCAGGAACACCCAGAGCGGGGTGCCGGGGCGCTGCACGAAGTACGCGGCGAGCGAGGTCGGCACGAGCAGCACCGCGGTGGCGAACACGGTCCAGTTCCGGCCGCCGAACCGGGCCACGGCGTGGCTGTACGGCAGCCGCAGCACCGCGCCGACGAGGGTCGGGGTGACGACCAGCAGGAACTTCTCGCCCGGCGTGAAGGGGAAGCCGATGTCGGGGGAGAGGAACAGGACGAGGACCGACCACATGCTCCACACGGAGAAGCCGATGTGCTCGGAGGCGATGGACAGGACCAGGTTCCGGCGGGCGACCTTGCGGCCCCGGGACTCCCAGAACGCCTCGTCCTCGGGGTCCCAGTCCTCGACCCACCGGCTACGGCGCGCGGCGCTCATCGCTCGCCTCCGTCGGCGGCGGGCACGCCCTTCAGGGAGGCGTCCACCAGCAGGCCCGCGGCGCCGGCGTACCGCGTCGGGTCGCACAGGTCCGCCAGCTCCGCCTCCGACAGCACCCCGGTCAGCTCCGGGGCGGCGGCCAGGATCTCCGGGAGCGGGACGCCGCTCGCCACGGCGGCGGCCGACGCGCGGGTCAGCAGGTCCTTCGCCTCGGCCTTGCCGAGCCGGGGGGCCAGGACCGCGGCGATCCGCTCCGAGACCACCTGGCTGCCCGTCAGCGCCAGGTTGGCCCGCATGCGGTCGGCGCGGACCTCCAGGCCCTCGGCGAGTTCGACCGCAGTGTGCGCCGCGCCGCCGGTCAGGCGCAGGCACTCGCGCAGCAGCTGCCACTCGGCGTGCCAGACGCCCGCAGAGCGCTCGTCCTCGGTGACCAGACACTGCGTCAACGCACCCGACAGGGCGGGCACCTGGAGCGCGGCGCTGCGGATCAGGGTGGCGAGGACGGGGTTGCGCTTGTGCGGCATCGCCGACGACGCGCCGCGCCCCGCCGCACCGGCCGGCTCGGCGAGCTCGCCGACCTCGGTCCGGGCCAGCGACTGCACGTCCACCGCGAGCTTGCCGAGCGCCCCGGCGGCGTACGCCAGCGCGCCCGCGAGGTCGGCGACCGGGCCGCGCAGCGCGTGCCACGGAAGCACCGCCTGCGCCAGCCCGGTCTCCTGCGCGAACGCGGCCCCCAGAGCCCGCAGATACGTCTCGGCGTCGAAGTCCCCTGGCGCGGCGAGCCGCGCGTACTCCAGGTACCCCGCCAGCGTCCCCGCCGCCCCGCCGAGCGAGGTCGGCAGGGACGCGTGGACGCGGGCCAGGCGGGACTCCGCGTCCAGGAGCAGCACGCGCCAGCCGGCCGCCTTCAGGCCGAAGGTGGTCGGCACCGCGTGCAGCGTCAGCGTGCGGCCGGCCAGCGGCGTGTCGCGGTGCCGTTCGGCCAGCGGGGCCAGCGCCGCCGCCGTACGCGTCAGGTCCGCGCGGATCAGCTTCAGCGCCCGCGAGGCCACCAGCATCGCGCCGGTGTCGAGGATGTCCTGGCTGGTCGAGCCCCGGTGGACGTACTCCGCCGCCTCCCGGTCCTCCGCCGCGACCAGCCGCGTCAGCTCCCGCACCAGGCCGACGACCGGGTTCGCGGTCTCCCGCGCGGCCAGCGCCAGGGCCCGTACGTCGAGCCGGTCCGCGCGGGCCGCCGCGCCGATCGTCTTCGCGGCGGCCTCGGGCACGGTGCCGAGCCGGGCCTGCGCCCGGACCAGCGCGGCCTCGGCGTCCAGCATGGCCTGCAGCCATGCCGGATCGCCGACCGCCGCCTCGACGGGAACGCCGGCCCGCACCGGGGACAGCAGCCCCTCGTCGCCGTACCCGGTCATACGATCACGCCCACGAGCTCGTCGTGCTCCGCGTCGTCCACGGGCCGCACCCCGGCCGGCACCTGCGCCGCCGGCGGCAGCGCGGCCAGCGCCCGGGCGATGGCGTCCGAGTCGCCGAGCGTCACCGAGTCCACGCCCGGCCGGATGCCGGCCGCGGTGACCCAGTGCACGGACTCGGTCGGCACGCCGTACGCGAACCGCCGCGGGTGCGGCCGGCCGCGGCCGTCGACGATCCGGTACGGCCGCTCGGTGACGGCCAGGCCCCCGGTCTCGTACGACGTGCCGCACGCGCCGGCGATCCGGTACGGGGCGGCCTGGTCGGTGTTGAGCAGGTGCCGCATCAGCGGGTCGTCGGTGCGCCGCAGGTCCGGCTCCGGCAGCCGCGCCTCGATCAGCACCCCCGCCCGGACCGGCGGGCCCGGCACGGTGCTGGAGTGCGCCATGAACGTGGGGGCGGCCGCGTCGAGCCGGATCTGCGTGCCGGGGCCCATGACCTCCAGGACGCCCGCCTCGATCAGCGCGATCATCTCCTCGATGCGGGAGGCCGGCGGGCCGATCGACAGGAAGCCGTTGAGGGGCGTGTACCAGCCCTCCAGGTCGTCCCGGTGCGAGTTGCCCTCCAGGCCGCCGTGGTCCACCGCGAGCCGCACCTCGTTGCGCAGGTCGCGCAGCACGTCCAGGGCCGCCTTCAGCGGGCCGTGGACATTGCCGGCGCGCGCGTCGGCGACGTCCTGCTCCAGGTGGCCGAGCAGCCAGTCGCGGAACTCCTCGCGGGAGCCGAACTCCCGCTCCCCGTAGGGCCGGGACAGCTTCTCCCAGTCCCAGCGGTCCGGCTCGGCTATGCCGAACTCGGCGGCCAGCGCGGCACGTTCGGCGTCGTCGACGGTGGCGAGGTACCGGTCGGTGAACGCCTCCCGCTCCGCGCCGCGGTCCAGGGACTCCAGGAGCGTGCCGTAGTAGACGCTCTCCACCTCGCGGGAGATCAGCGGCCACAGGTCCTGGGCGAAGTTGACCCGCTCGCCGTCCACCGACCGCGCGCGCAGCTCCGCGATGAACTCCGGCGTCAGCAGCTGCGGCAGATACCGCCCATACGCGCCCTTCTGGTTCTCGCCGCGCGCGTGGTAGGGCACACCGCGCCGCGAGGTCGCGAACAGCTTCGGCTCCCGGCCGGACGGCAGGTACACCAGCCGGCCCTCACGGCGCTCGAACACGCCGCCGCGGCCCGCGGTGAACAGCGCCATGTGGTCGAAGAAGTTGAGGCCGAGACCGCGCAGCAGCACGTGCTGGCCGGGCTCGACGCACGTCAGGTCCAGGTCGGCCGGGTTGGCCGGGGCGACGTACCGCAGGTTGTGGATCCGGGCCAGGCTCGCGGTGCGCGCCTCGCGGGCGGTCAGCCGGGCCGGGACGTGGCCCTGCGCGAGGACCACGCCGTCCAGGTGGTTGAGCCGGGTGCCGTCCTCCAGGCGGACGCCCTGCGGGCCGCCGGGCACCCCGTGGGTGTCGGCCATGGCGACCGCCCGGGAGCGGTGCACCCGCACGGTGACGTGGCCGGGCGCGCGGGCCACCACGCGCTGGAAGCAGTCGTGCAGGTAGCGCCCGTAGAAAGCGCGTGACGGGTACGCGTCCGGGCCGAGCCGGCGGGCCTCCTCCAGGGTGGCCTCGTCGTACCCCTCGGGCGTGGCGCCCGCGTCGGACAGCACCGTCAGCTCCCGGGCCCATTCGTACAGGCTCGGGCCGGGCTCGATCGGTCCGTCGATCTGGGCGCTGTCGTCGGTGTACACGGTGACCTGCGAGGCGACCGTGTTCATCAGCAGGTGCCGGGACTGCTCGGTGCGCCAGACGGCGCCGGCGCCCGGCGCCGCCGGGTCGACGACGTGCACCACCAGTGAGGTGCGGCTGGGGGCGCGGCGCTCGTTGGCGCACAGCCGCTCCAGGACCGACAGGCCGCGAGGGCCGGCGCCGACGATGCAGACTTCCGCGTGACCGCTGTTCATGGGAGACTCCCGCGCTTTCGTCGAGTGAAGTCGAGTGAATTCGTGAGGGGAGAACGTCGGAGAATGTGCGGGCCTGCGGGTGTGGGTTCTCCTCGGTGACGAAATCCTCGTGACGAGCCGGGCGAACGGTCAATGAAGCGAATCAGGGTCGGTCAAGTCGTCCGTCAGGTCGAGCGCGAAGTGAAGGGCCGTGATCCGCATCCTCCGGGCGTGGTAGAAGCGCTGCGCGCCGTGGTTCGCGGTGCCGGTGTCGAGCTCGACGGCGCTGCAGCCGGCCCGCCGGGCGCGGTCCGCGAGATGGCCGAGCAACTGCGCGCCCACCCCCGCCGACCTGGCGTTCGGCGCGGTGACCAGGTCGTCCACGAACAGCAACCGGCCCCGGCTGGTGGCCAGCAGCCGGTGCGTGGCGACGCCGACGCAGCGGCCGGAGGGGTCGTAGGCGGCGGTGAACACCAGGCCCTGGCGGTGGGCCTCTTCGGCGAACTCAGAGAACGCCTCGCCGCTCAGCGCGGGGCGCAGGGTTCGTATCAAGGGGGCGATGTCTTCGGCCATGGCCGAATCTTGCGGAATCACGTCGATCAACTCGGTCGACGTCGTCAACGCCGTTTTCACGGCCCTCACCCTAGGGCGTGAAACTCTTCCGTCCAGGGCCATTTGACAAATTACCGGGAGCGGTCGCGGACGGAACGGGAACACAGGAACCCGGCCGGCCGTTGGAACCTCTGGGGGAGCCGGGGGCAGGGGGCCGTCGGCTCGCGTTGCGGGACGACAGTGGGGGCAGTGCGTGTACAGGGACGCGGCGGACGACGCGGAGGAGACGGGCCTGATGACCGTGCTCGAACTCCTCGCCCGGCAGGCTCCGCCGGGGGAGTTCGAGGACCTGCTGCACCGGATCCGCCTCTCCGGCGCCTCGGCGGGGACGCTCGAACGACTGGACCGGGCCGTCCAGTTGGCCCGCCGCATCACGTCCTCGGCCGGCCGCCGCGAGCAGCGCGAGGCCGGCCTCGTCGCGCTCGTCGACACCGCCCGGGACCTGACCTTCCCGTACGACGTGGACGGGCTGCTGCGGATCATCACCCGGCGCGCCCGCGGCCTGATCGACTTCGACCTGGCGTACGTGAGCCTGCGCGGCCCCGGCGGCGTCTCGTACATCCGCACCTTCGAGGGCGCCACCACCTCCCTGCTCACCGGGATGCGGGTGCCCGACGACCGGGGCATCGGCGGCGTGGCGCACGCGGCCGGCGCGCCCGCCTGGTCAGCGGACTACCTCGCCGACGACCGCTTCCGGCACGACGAGGCGATCGACGACGTGGTCCGCGCCGAGGGACTGCGCGCCGTGATGGCCGTCCCGCTGCGCAACGGGGACTCGACCCTCGGCGCGCTGTACGGCGCGGACCGTCAGGTGCGGCACTACAGCGCGGACGAGATCGGGCTGATGAGCTCGCTGGCCGACCTCGCCGCGGTCGCCATCGTGAAGGCCGGCCTGCTCGACCAGACCCGCGCCGAGGTGACCGAGCTCGAACTGGACAGCTCCCGCACCCGTTCCAGCCTGACCCGGATGCGGCACGTCGGCGAGGCGCACAGCCGGATCATGAACCTGGTGCTCTCCGGCGGCGACCTGTGCAACGTGGCGAAGGCCGCGGGCGACGCCCTCGACGGCACGGTCCTGATCCGCGACCCCGGAGGCCGGGCGCTGGCCTCCGGCGGCGAACTGGCCGATCTGGACGAGGAGGCCGTGGCGAAGGCGTCGCTCGACGCCCACGCCGGCCGCAGACCCGTGGTCACCGGGGAGAACACCTGGGTGGCGCCGGTGATCGCCGGCTCCGAGGACCTCGGCGTGCTCGTCATACGCACCGCGACCGGGCTGACCGAGGAGGACGAGCGGCTGCTCGAACTGTCCGCGCAGTCCGTGGCGTTCCTGCTGCTGATGCGCCGCTCCACCGCCGTCGCCGAGGGCCCGGTCCGCGACGAGCTGCTCGACGACCTGCTGAGCGAGACCCAGCACGCCCCGCAGCAGATGATGCAGCGCTCCCGGCGGCTCGGCATCGACCTGAGCGCCCCGCACGTCCTCGTGGTGGCGAGACCCGAGGGCGGCGAGCAGGGCCGGGCGGTGGTGTGGGCCTCCTCGTACGCGTACCGCATGGCCGGGCTGAAGACGGTGCAGGGCGGCTGCATCGTGCTGCTGCTGCCCGGACTCGACGCCTCCGCCGCCGCGCGCTCCGTCTCGGACGAGCTGACGCCGCTGCTCGGCCACCCGGTGTCGGTGGGTGCGGCGGGACCGGGCCGGGACGCGGACGCGGTGCCGAGGATGTACCAGGAGGCGATGCGCTGCCTGGACGCGCTGACCGCGCTGAACGGGGCGGGCTCGGCCGCCTCCGTGCAGGACCTCGGCTTCCTGGGCCTGCTGCTCTCCGACGACCACGACGTGGACGGCTTCATCGAGTCGGCGATCGGTCCGGTCCTCGACTACGACGCCGAGCGGTTCACCGAGCTGACCCGCACCCTGGAGGCCTACTTCGCCTCGGGCGCCAGCCCCACCAACGCGGCCGAGGAGCTGCACGTCCACCCGAACACGGTCTCCCGACGGCTCGACCGGATCGGCGAACTCCTCGGCGCCGACTGGCAGAAGCCCGGCCGGGTCCTGGAGGTCCAGCTGGCGCTGCGCCTCCAGCGCACCCGCGACGTCCTGGTCCAGCAGCGCGCCGCCCCGGCCGAGCGCGGCGGCCGGGACGGCGGGGCGGGGTAGCGGGGGGCTGGTAGCGGGGAGCCGGGTAGCGGGGGCGCGCCGCCGACGGGGGCCGTACGGCGCGATCGCCGCGGCGAGGCGAGGCTCCGTGCAGGGGCCCCGCCGGACCGTCGGCCGGTGCGCCGGGCCGTCAGCCGAGGCGGCGGACCGGCGGGCGGTACGCCTCGCCGCCGTCGCCGGCGAGCACGGTCACCGCGTGCGCCGCGGAGGCCAGCGTGATGTGCCGGTTCCAGCCGCGGAAGGAGCGGCCGACGAAGTCCCGCAGCCCCGCGCCCTCGCCGACGTGCGAGAAGTCCCGCTCGACGCGCCGGGTCAGCTTGGTCAGCCGCAGCACCTGCCCGACCGGGAGCCCGGTCAGATCGGTCAGCCAGATCCGGGTCAGCGCCCGGCGCGGATCGTCCCACTCGCCCACCAGCAGCATCGCCCGCGGCCGTTCGCCCACCGCGCCCGGCATCGCCACCCGTACCGCGGTGGCCAGCGAGGTACGCGAGGTGCGGCTGCCGCAGGAGACGTCCAGCCAGCTCACCGGCCGGCGCAGCGCCTTGAGCGATTCCAGTATCTGCTGCGCGGGCAGCGGGCCCGCGCCGAAGCCGGGCAGCGCCCGGTCCGCGACCATCAGCCGGCACGTCGCGCCGATCCGGGCGATCACCGGCAGCCCGGCCGTCGAGAGCCGGGTCAGCGCCCCGCGCCCCGCGCCCCCGCGGATGTCGAGCAGCACCGGCTTGCGGGTGACGTCCTTCCAGCGGGCGACCTCCAGGGCGGCCGCGACCCCGCACTCCTCCAGGGTCTCCTCGCCGGCGCCCGCCGGGACCTCCGCCCGGTCCCGCCGGGTGCGGTCCTTGACCCACGGATCCGGCAGGAACAGCCGCCAGTTGACCGGGACGCTCAGGTCCTCCGCGGCGAACCACACGCCGAAGGCCTGCTGGCCCCGGAAGACCTGGCCGCGCTCCGGGTCGAAGCTGCGGTCCACGCCCACCGAGTGCTCGCCGGCCTTCGGGATCGGCATCGAGCGCACCACCCACGCCTGCGGGCAGCTGCTGCGCTCCAGGAACCCGGCGAGCGAGGCCCGCATGGGCCGCCAGTCCCAGGTCGAGCTGGAGATGAAGTGGTGCAGGCTCTGCTCCGCGGCCGGACCGCCGAACTGGGCCGCGATGTTCCGGATCGACTTGCGGCCCTGCGCGGTCAGCAGACCCTGTAAGTACTGCTCGGCCTTCAGACGCTGGTCCCGGCGCGGGAACGCGGAGAAGAGCGCGGTGCTCAGTTCGCCGAAGACCTCGTCGGTCACCGCGTCGCCGAAGCTCGGCCCGGCGGCGGTGTCCGGCGTGTTGCGGGCCGGCGCGGTGCGGGCGGAGGCGGGACGGGCGGCGCGCCGGGGGGCGGCGGTCCCGCCGGGACGGGGTCCCAGCGGCGGCAGTCCCGACGGGTGCGGAACGGTCGTCCTCGAGATTGCGACGGGGGTGCTCACGACACTCACGACTCTCCTGCCAGGGTTGGGCAGCTCCCTCAAGCTGCCCTTCCACGGTCCCGTCTCCGGGCCCGTGGGACGAGGTGGACCCGGCACCCGTCTTCGCGAGCCGATGGTGGCCGGACCACCGGGGGTCCCGGCCCGGCGTGGACAAAGCGGTTCCGTTTCTCGCCGATGGTGCTCGCGCGGGTGCTCGGAGCACCGGTGGGTGTGGTCGGGCCACACCTGCGCCCCTGTGGTGTGACAGTGGCCGACGGCATCTGACAGATTCCGTCGGCCGACTTTGACCGTTTCCCGCGCCGGCCGCACGATCGCTTCACGAGGCAGCAAGGGGACGGCCCCGGTTAATGCCCCAGGCCGGGTGCCGCCCCTGCTGTCTCCTCGTGCCTCAGCAGCCCCACGCGCCTCAGGCGCAGGCCGCGTCAGGCCCCTCGCGCGTCCTCCGCCGCGCGCTCCGCGTCCGCGTCCCGCCGGGCCACCCGCGCCGCGTGGGTCGGCCCCTCGGGGACGCCCGCCGGCCGCAGCGCCGCGAACTCCTTGCGCAGCACCGGCAGTACCTCCTCGCCCAGCAGGTCCAGCTGCTCCAGGACCGTCTTCTGCGGCAGCCCGCCCGAGTCCACCAGGAACAACTGCCGCTGGTAGTCGCCGACGTACTCGCGGAAGGACAGCGTCCGGTCGATGATCTGCTGCGGCGAGCCGACCGTCATCGGCGTCTCGCGCATGTACTCCTCCAGCGACGGCCCGCCGCCGTAGACCGGCGCGTGGTCGAAGTACGGGCGGAACTCCCGTACCGCGTCCTGGGAGTTGCGCCGTACGAACACGTGCCCGCCGAGGCCCACGATCGCCTGCTCGGGCGTGCCGTGGCCGTAGTGCGCGAAGCGGCGGCGGTAGAGGTCCACCATCCGGGCCGTGTGCTGCTTGGGCCAGAAGATGTGGTTGGCGAAGAAGCCGTCGCCGTAGTACGCGGCCTGCTCGGCGATCTCGGGCGAGCGGATGGAACCGTGCCAGACGAACGGGGGCACTCCGTCGAGCGGGCGCGGGGTGGCCGTGAAGCCCTGGAGCGCCGTACGGAAACGGCCCTGCCAGTCGACCACGTCCTCCCGCCACAGCCGGTGCAGCAGCGCGTAGTTCTCCACGGCGAGCGGGATGCCCTGCCGGATGTCCTGCCCGAACCACGGGTAGACCGGGCCGGTGTTGCCGCGGCCCATCATCAGGTCGACCCGGCCGTCCGCGAGGTGTTGCAGGAAGGCGTAGTCCTCGGCGATCTTCACCGGGTCGTTGGTGGTGATCAGCGTCGTGGACGTGGAGAGGATCAGCCGCTCGGTCCGCGCCGCGATGTGCCCGAGCAGCGTGGTCGGGGAGGACGGCACGAACGGCGGATTGTGGTGCTCCCCGGTCGCGAAGACGTCGAAGCCCGCCTCCTCCGCCTTGACCGCGATCTCGACCATCGCCTTGATGCGCCGGTACTCGTCCGGCGTGCTGCCGTTCGTCGGGTCGGTGGTCCTGTCCCCGACGGTGAAGATCCCGAACTGCACTGCTGACTCCGTCCCGCCCCAGGATGGCCCGCACGACTGTGCGCGCCCTTCCATGGTGCACGACCGGAGCGCTAAACGGAAACTTATCCGGAAAGCTGGCGCCATGGTGACGAACTGTGCCGCCGCCCCTGGACGGACCGCCGGACGGCGCTCACCCTCGCCCCCATGACACCCGAACGAGACCCGAACCCCTCCCCGAGCTCTCGGCTCCGCGCGACCGGGGGACACCCCGACGTCGTCGTCGCCTGGTCCGACCCCGGCTGTCCCTGGGCCTCCCTCGCCCTGCACACGCTGCGCACCACCGCAGCCGAAAGCGGCCGGGATCTCCTGATCGACCACCGCGCCTTCCCGCTGGAGCTGTTCAACCGGCAGCCCACGCCCAAGCACATCGTCGACGCCGAAGTGGTCATGCTCGGCGCGCACTTCCCCGAACTCGGCTGGCGGCTGTGGAACGCGCCCGCCTGGGAGTACCCGTCCACCGTGCTGCCCGCGATCGAGGCGGTCCAGGCCGCCAAGGCCCCCGAGGTCGGCGGGCTGCGCGGCTCCGACCAGCTCGACGCGGCGCTGCGCCGCGCGTTCTACACCGAGCACCGCTGCATAGCCGTGCACTCCGTGATCCTCGACCTCGCCGCCGACTGCCCCGACGTCGACGCCGCCGCCCTGGAGGCCGCGCTCGCCCGGGGCGCGGGCCGGCGCGAGGTGTACGAGCAGTGGCACGAGGCGCAGGGCCCGGACATCCAGGGCAGCCCGCACTTCTTCGCGGCCGGCGGCTACTCCGCCCACAACCCGGGGCCGACGTACGTCTTCACCGGCGACCTGTACGACGGAGGGCTCCCCCGCCTCGACGCCTACGACGCCGGCTGGGCCACGGCGCTGCTGGATTCGCTCGATTCCCTCGCCGACTAGCCTGGGCGCATGCACCCGCGCGCCCCGCTCCCGGTGGCCGGCGTCGTCGTCGCCGTCGCCGTCGGCGGAGCGCTCGGCGCGGCGGCCCGCTACGGCGCCGGCCTCGCCTGGCCCACCCCGGCCGGGGCGTTCCCCTGGACCACCTTCGGCGTGAACGTCCTCGGCTGTGCGGCCATCGGCGTGCTGATGGTGCTGGTCACGGAGACCGCGGCCGTGCCGCACCCGCTCGTCCGGCCGTTCCTCGGCACCGGCGTCCTGGGCGGCTTCACGACGTTCTCGACGTTCGCTCTCGACACGCAGCGGCTCCTGGCGGCCGGGGAGACCCTGCGCGGCCTCGCGTACCTGGCGGCGACGCCGGTCGCCGCGCTCGCCGCGGTGGCGGCGGGGACGGCCGCGGCCCGGCGCGCCCTGGCCGGAAAGGGGCGGGCCGCGTGAACTGGCTGCTCGTCCTGGCGGGCGGCGCGGTCGGCGCGCCGCTGCGCTATCTCGTCGACCGGGCCGTGCAGGCCAGGCACGGCACGGCCTTCCCGTGGGGGACGTTCACCGTCAACGTCGCCGGCTCGTTCGTGCTCGGCCTGCTGACGGGCGTCTCCTCGGCGCACGCCCAGCTGCTGCTCGGCGCCGGGCTGTGCGGCGCCCTCACCACGTACTCCACGTTCTCGTACGAGTCGCTGAAGCTGTACGAGAGCGGGGCCGGGCTCCGGGCGGCGCTGAACGTGCTGGGCAGCCTGGCCGCCGGACTCGTCGCCGTATGGCTCGGCGTCACGGCGGCCGGGCGGTGAGCCCTCGGCGGGCAGGCGTCAGGCGACGATCCAGTCGCTGGTCGAGATGACCGGACGCACGCCGTCACGGTGGATGGTGCCCTCGATCAGGCCGTACGGCCGGTCGGCGGCGAAGTACACCTCGTTGTCGTTCTTCAGCCCGAAGGGCTCCAGGTCGACGAGGAAGTGGTGCTTGTTCGGCAGGTTCAGCCGCACCTCGTTGACGCTCGCCACGTTGTCCAGGACCCGGTCCGCCATCGCGTGCAGCGTCTGCTGCAGCGAGTAGCTGTAGGTCTCGGCGAACGCCTCCAGCATGTGCGTGCGGACCTTCTTGTACGAGCGGTCCCAGTCGTGCCCGGCGTCGTCCGAGGCCGAGACCGAGTGCGCCCAGCGGGCCGTGACCTTGGTCGCCAGGATGCGGTCGTACGCCTCCTTGAGCGTCGTGTACCTGTCCTTGATGTAGCCGTGGAACTCGGAGTTGGTCGAGTTCATCACCGTCAGGTCCTTCAGACCCGAGATGACCTGCAGGCCCGTGCTGCCGCCGTAGGTGATCTGCGCGGTGCGGACCTCCTGGCCGCTGCGCACGAAGGAGTGCTGCTCCTTGCGGGTCGGCACCGGGATCCGCTCCCAGGCGTACTCCTCGACACGGATCTGGGCCTCGTGGATCACCGCCTGGGAGTTCACGAAGTGCTTCGCCAGCTGGATGCCGAAGGCCTCCGGCGAGGTGACGTCGTGCTCCTTGGCGAAGGCGTACACCGTGTTCTTGGTGGTGTCGGTCGGCAGACAGTTGCCGTTGTCGCCGGTCAGATGGACGTCGCGGAACTCGCCGCGCAGCGCCACCGACACGTTCAGATCGCGGATCTCGTGCCACGAACCCTCGGACCCCTTGCGGGTGATCTTGACGATGCGGTTCTCGGCCTTGCCGTACTGGTTCTGCGCGAGGACGTGCTTGCTCATGTGCCTGCTCCTGCGGGTACGCGGATACGAAGATCCCGTACGCCCGGCGTCCAGCCGCCCTCACGATGGAGGGCCGCTCCCCGCCGTCCGGCCCCGGCAGAAGCGGAGCCGCCCCGGGACTGACGAGCATCCCGGTCCGTAGGTGTCCGCTCGAAGATAAGTGCCATCCCGGCCGGAGGCAATGGGTGCGCCCGCCCGAGGGGCGGACGCGCCGTCTCACGAGGTGGAGGGGCGGGTCGCCGCGGCAAGGCGGTTGCAGTGCGGCACGCTCATGCCGGTCTCTCGGGGCAGAGGCGCTGGAGCCCGCAGCCGGACAGGCAGCCTGCTTCTCAGGCCCCGGTGGACAGCGCCACATGGCGCCACCGGTCCAGCTCACGCCGCACGAGATCCAGCTTCGCCTCGACACGCTCGACCGCGTCCGCTCCCAGTTGAAGGCGCAGCGGCGGCTCGGGGGCCTCCGTGACGTCGACGACGGCCTTCGCCGCCTTCGCGGGATCGCCCGGCTGGCGGCCGTCGAAGCCGGCCAGGGCCTCGCGCACCGGCCCGGTGGCGGCGGCGTAGTCGGCGATGGAGGCCGGTTCGACCTGCATGCTCAGGCTGCTGAGGAAGTCGGTGCGGAACCCGCCCGGCTCCACGACCGTGACGCGGACGCCGAGCGGGGCCAGCTCGGCGTGCAGCGCCTCGGAGATGCCCTCCAGGGCGAACTTCGACGCGCCGTACAGGCCCACCGCCGGCGCGGTGGCGAAGCCGCCCACGGAGCCGATGTTCAGGACGTGTCCGGAGCGCTGGGCGCGCAACGTCGGGAGCGTCGCCCGCAAGGTGTTGAGCGCGCCGAAGACATTGACGTCGAACAGCGCCCGGGCGGCCTTGTCGGACGTCTCCTCGATCGCGCCGACAAGGCCGTAACCGGCGTTGTTGGCCACGACGTCGATCCGGCCGAACCTCGCCAGACCGGCCTCCACCGCGGCCGCCAGCTGCTCCGGCTCGGTCACGTCCACGCTCGCCGCGAGCAGTCCGTCCGGCTGGTGCGGGTACGCCCGGAGCACCGCCTCCGCATCCCGCGCCGTGGCGATGACGCGGTGTCCGCGGCCCAGCGCCTCCCGCGTGATCTCCGCGCCGAGCCCACGCGACGCCCCGGTGACAAACCAAACGCTCATGATTCCCCCTGTTCCATTGGCCGGATGGCCCGATGACCTGTCGACCCGTCGACCCGACGCTAGAACCTAGAGTCGGGTCTAGATCAACAGCCGTGTGGGGGAGGGGCGCTCATGGACCTGAGCATCGGTGAGGTGGCACGGCGCAGCGGGCTGAGCGTGCACGCGCTGCGGTTCTACGAGCGGGAGGGCCTGTTCGCCAACCCGGTGCGCCGCCTGTCCAACGGCCGCCGGATCTACCACGAGGAAGACGTGGAGTGGCTGGCCGTCTGCACGAAACTGCGCTCCTCCGGCATGCCCCTGGCGATGATCCGCCAGTACATCGAACTGGCCCGCCAGGGCCCGGGCAACGAACGCGAGCGTCTCGAATTGCTGCGCCGACACGAGACCCACGTGGAGACGCAGATCCGCGAGCTCCAGGACACCCTGGACGTGATGCGCTACAAGGTGCGCATCTACGAAGAGCACCTGGCCCGCGGCGAAGCCGACCGACTCTGGAACCCGTCCCACCCGGACGCCGAACAGACCGGCACCGGCAAAAAGGACCCTCCCGAAGGAGGGTCCTGATCTTGCGCCCCCGGCAGGACTCGAACCTGCGGCCAAGTGCTTAGAAGGCACCTGCTCTATCCGCTGAGCTACGGGGGCCGGTGGTGGCCGGGTGGCTGGGGTGTCCCGTGGGGACGCCCGTGGCCGTGCCGGGTCAAGGATAGGGCTCGGATCGCCTTGGCCCGCGTGCTTCACCTGCGTGGCACGATGTGGAGGTTCGGTGAAGCGGAACGATAATCGCAGGCAGGTGCGATTCACGCAGCGCTTTTTGCGCCTCTCGGCTCGGGTGTTGTGCACTCGTTATGCCTGAGGTCCGCTCGCCCCTTCCGTTCCTTCTGTCCGTACGCCCCGCTGGCACACCCGCGATATCGGCGCGCAGGGACGTTATACGCTTCAAAAAGGCTCCAAAATTGGGCATTCTTCGCATGTGGTGACCATGGAAGAACGGCCTCAGCTCCTCGACGCACTCTCCGCCCTGCGCGACCGAGTCGCCGCGCTGCGTCTGCCCCTCCCCCTTCCCGGTGCGCCACGGGCCCGGCAGACCCGGGCCGAGCTTCTCGCACAGCTCGACGACTATCTGGTGCCCCGCCTCAAAGATCCCGACGCCCCCCTGCTCGCGGTCGTCGGCGGATCCACCGGGGCCGGCAAGTCCACGCTCGTCAACTCCCTTGTGGGACGCCCCGTCAGCGAGGCCGGAGTCCTGCGGCCCACCACCCGCACCCCGGTCCTCGTCTGCCACCCCGACGACCACCACTGGTTCGCCGGCATGCGCGTGCTGCCCCAGCTCACCCGCGTCTGGCTGCCCCAGCACGACGACGAGCGGCCCCACCCTGCCGCCCCCGACGGCAGCGTCCTCCGCGTCGAGACCGCCTCCTCGCTGCCCCGCGGCCTCGCCCTGCTCGACGCCCCCGACATCGACTCCCTCGTCGTCGAGAACCGCGTCCTGGCCGCCGAGTTGATCTGCGCCGCCGACATCTGGGTCATGGTCACCACCGCCTCCCGTTACGCCGACGCCGTGCCCTGGCATCTGCTGCGCACCGCCAAGGAGTACGACGCCACTCTCGTCGCCGTCCTCGACCGCGTCCCGCACCAGGTCATCGGCGAGGTCTCCCGCCAGTACGAGGCGCTGCTGATCAAGGCCGGGCTCGGCGACGTGCCCCGGTTCACCGTCCCCGAACTGCCCGAGTCCGCCGGCGGCGGCAGCGGGCTGCTGCCCGACACCGCCGTGGCCGCGCTGCGCGCCTGGCTCGCCCACCGCGCCCAGGACCCCGCCGCCCGCCAGCAGGCCGCCGGCCGCACTGCCGCCGGCGTCATCGACTCCCTCGACACCCGGATGCCCGAGCTCGCCGGCGCCGTCGCCGCCCAGTACGCCGCCGCCGTCCGCCTCGGCGGCGCCGTGGAGGCCGCGTACGAGGACCAGTCCGAGCGGGTCCGCGACCGGCTCGCCCGCGGCGCCGTCCTCGCCGGAGACGCCCGCACCCGCTGGCGTGGCTACCCCCGGGACAGTTCGGCGACGGAACTCCTCGACGCCCTCGCCGAGTCCCTCGGCTCGCTGCTCCAGTGCGCCGTCGCCGCCGCCGACGAGCGCGTACGGGACGCCTGGCGGCGTGAGCCGGCGGCGCAGGCGATCGGCGTCCACGGCGTGCCCGACCGGGAGTCCGGCGAGCGCATCGGCATCGCCGTACGGCGCTGGCGGCGCGAACTGGAGGAACTCGCCGAGGAGGAGCTCGGCGGCGTCGACCGCGCCGCCGCCCCCGACGCCGAGACCGTCGCCGCGCTGCTCGCCGCCACGCTCCTCGGCGGCCGCCGCACCCGCGCCGCCGGCGACCGGCTCGCCGAACTCCTCGGCGCCCAGGGCGCGCTGCGGCTGCGCGACCGGGGCGGCGAGCTGGTCGCCGCGTACCTCGACCGGGTCCTGCACACCGAACGCGACCGCCGCCTCGCCCCGCTCGACGCCCTCGACGTGACGCCGGAGCCGCAGGCCGCGCTGATCGCCGCCCTGTCCGTACTGAAGAAGGAGAAGGTGAGCCGGTGAGCACGGTGGACGACCGCTGGGACGACGGACTGATCGCGCGCCGGGTGGCCGGGCGGCCGTCCACGCCGACTCCGGACGACCACGACCACGACCCCGGCCGGGACCCCGACCCCGCCGTCGACGCCCCCGAGGACGGCGAGCGCCGCGATCCGGGCCTGCCCGTCGGCGGCGCGTACGGCGGCAGCCTGCGGGTCCGTCTCGACGCCCTGCACGAGCTGGTCGGGCTCTCCCGGGCCCGCCTGGAGACGGAGACGCTCGCCGAGGCCGGGCGGGTGATCGACGAGGCCACCGCCCGGAGCCGGCTGTCGAACCGGCACACCGTCGTCGCCATCGCCGGGGCCACCGGCAGCGGCAAGTCGACGCTGTTCAACACCCTCGCCGGGGTGCCGGTCTCCGAGACCGGGCTGCGCCGCCCGACCACCTCCGCCCCGATCGCGCTCAGCTGGTCCGAGGGCGCCGCCGGGCTGCTCGACCGGCTCGCCGTGCCGGGCCGGCTGCGCCGCCGTCCGCTCGCCGGCGGGGCGGCCGACGCCGACCTGCAGGGCCTGGTCCTGATCGACCTGCCCGACCACGACTCCGCCGTCACCGCGCACCGCGACCAGGTCGACCGGGTGCTCGCCCTGGTCGACGCGGTGATCTGGGTCGTCGACCCGGAGAAGTACGCCGACGCCGCCCTGCACGAGCGCTATCTGCGGCCGCTCGCGGGCCACGCCGAGATCACCTTCGTCGTCCTCAACCAGATCGACCGGCTCTCCACCGAGGCCGCCGACCTCGTCCTGGACGACCTGCGCCGGCTGCTCGACGACGACGGCATGGCCCTGGGCGAGCACGGCGAGCCCGGCGCGACCGTGCTCGCCCTGTCCGCGCTGACCGGCGAGGGCGTCGGCGAACTGCGCGACCTCCTCGGCCGGTTCGTGCAGGATCGCTCCGCGCCCGCCCGCCGGCTCGCCGCGGACGTCGACGCCGCCGCGCGCCGGCTGCGCCCGGTGTACGTGGCCGACGGCCGGCCCGGCCTCGGCGAGCGCTCCCGGGAGGACTTCGCCGCCCGGCTCGCCGTGGCGGTCGGTGCCACCGCGGCCGGCGAGGCCGCCGAACGCGCCTGGCGGCGCAACGCCAACCGGGCCTGCGGCACGCCCTGGCTGCGGCTGTGGCGCTGGTACGAGCGGACCCGCGACCACGGGAGCAGCACGGACCCGCGCCTGGAGTCGCCGGCGGAGGAGGAGCCGACCGCTCGGCAGCGCGTCGAGCAGGCGGTGCGGATCGTCTCCGACGAGGCGTCCCGCGGCCTGCCCGCGCCCTGGGCGCAGGCGGTGCGCGAGGCGGCGGAACGCGGGGCGGAGGGACTGCCGGAGGCCCTCGACGGGCTGGCCGTCGAGGCGGGCGAACCGGCCGGGCGGCCGCCGCGGCCCGCGTGGTGGCCGGCGGCAGTCCTCGTGCAGGCGTCGATGACGCTGCTGCAGATCTTCGGCGCGCTGTGGCTGCTGGGCCAGATCATCGGGGTCCTCGAACCGGGGCTGCTGCCGCCGGTGTTGGTGATGCTCGGCGGTATCGTCGGCGGCCCGCTGGTGGAATGGGCCTGCGCGGCGGCGGCGAAGGGCCCGGCGCGGCGGTACGGGGACGAGGCCGAGCGGGGCCTGCGGGAGGCCGCGGCGGCCTGCGGGCGGGCCCGGGTGCTCGACCCGGTGGCGGCGGAGCTGATGCGGTACCGGGAGGTCCGGGAGCAGTACGTACGGGTGTCGACGACGTCGCCTCACTCGCACCGGTGACGGACTTGTCCACAGCGCCGTCCCTGTCCACAGGCGCGAGCGCGGATCCGCCGTGCGCTCCATCATGAAGTCTCCCCACGGGCAAGGGACTCGTGGGTGGCTGTGTGCGGGGACGGACGGACGGGGGCAGGGCCGTGAACGAGACGACGGTGACACTGGTCGGGAACGTGGCGACGGGGGTGGAGTACCGCGAGACGCCGACGGGCGGGGTGGCGCGGTTCCGCTTCGCGGTGACGGCGCGGCGGTGGGTGCGCGAGCAGTCGGCCTGGGCGGACGGGAGCACCAGCTTCTACACGGTGTCCGCGTGGCGCTCGCTGGGGGCGAACCTGGCGGCGTCGGTGACGGTGGGCGATCCGCTGGTGGTGCACGGACGGCTGAGGGTCCGTGAGGAGGAGCGGGACGGGCGGCGGAAGACGTTCGTGGACGTGGACGCGGTGGCGGCGGGCCACGATCTGACGCGCGGCACCGCGGCGTTCAGACGCGCGGTGCGGCCCGTGGGGGCGGCGGAACCGGCTCCGCGTGATGCGCAGTCGCAAAGCGGAACGGAGGGGTCCGTGACGCTGGCGCCACCCTCCGTAGAGCAGCCGACCCCCGTGTTCTGAGCTGCAGTTGTGCGGATTTGTCGACTCTGCGGACAGCGCTGATAACGATTACGATTCGAAATGGTTATCTGATGGCATGACGGGGGATCAGGGCCGGTCCCGTCCCTAGGATTCCCGCGTACTCATGCGGAACTTGAGTCTGCCGGCGAAGCGCTCGCCCCACGCGTACCGACCTAACGACGCGGAGCAGCATCGCCTGAAGGGGAATCCAATGTTTTCTGTTCGGAGGCGTGGCGTAGCCCGCCTTGCCGCCGCGACCGTGGTCTCCGGCCTCGTCGCTGCGGGTGCGATAGCCGTTGCGGGACCGGCGGCGGCCGACGAGGGTGCGCAGAACTCCGGCGGCGCGAGCGCCACGCTGGGCAGGCTCGCGATCCACGACACCGTCTCCATCGAGGAGAAGGACGGCAAGAAGTGGAACGCCGAGGCGGGCCTCTTCGAGATGGCCGTCACGCCCGGCGGCGCCATCCAGACCTACTGCATCGACCTGCGTACCCCGGCCCGTAAGGGCACGGAGTACAAGGAGGTCGGCTGGGACCAGTCGTCCCTGCACAACAACCCGGACGCCGGCAAGATCCGCTGGATCCTGCAGAACTCCTTCCCGCAGGTCAACGACCTGACCGCGCTGGCGAAGAAGGTCGGTGCCGCGAAGCTCACCGAGGACACCGCCGCCGCCGGCACCCAGGCCGCGATCTGGCACTTCTCGGACAAGGTCGAGGCCACGCCCGAGGACGCCGACGCCCAGAAGCTCACCGAGTACCTGGAGAAGGAGGCGAAGAACCTCGAGGAGCCGGGCGCGTCCCTGACCCTCGACCCGCCGTCCGTCGCCGGTCACCCGGGCGAGAAGCTCGGCCCGATCACGGTCAAGACCAACGCCGCCAAGGCCGCGCTCAGCCTCGCGCCCGGCGCCCCGGCCGGCGTGAAGATCGTCGACAAGGACGGCAAGGTCCTCGACTCCGCCGCCGACGGCACGAAGATCTTCTTCGACGTCCCGGCGGGCTCCGCCGACGGCTCCACCACGCTGAACGTCCAGGCGGACACCACGGTCCCGATCGGCCGCGCGTTCGTCAGCGAGACCAAGAGCCAAACCCTGATCCTGGCCGGCACCAGCACCTCCACGGTCACCGCCAAGGCGACCGCGACCTGGGCGAAGAAGGGCGCGATCCCGGCCCTCTCGGCCGAGAAGAACTGCGCCAAGGGCGGCGTGGACATCACGGCGGCCAACGAGGGCGACGAGGACTTCACCTTCGAGCTCAAGGGCCAGAAGGTCACGATCAAGCCCGGCGAGTCCAAGACCGTGACCATCCCGGTCGCCGAGGACCAGGCGTACGACTTCACCATCACCGGCCCGAACGGCTTCGAGAAGACCTTCAAGGGCGTCCTCGACTGCAAGACGGCCACCCCGGGCACCCCGACCGAGCAGCCCACCCCGCAGCCCTCCGCGGCCACCGCGGGCGGCGGCACCGGCGGCGGTGACGGCGACCTGGCCGAGACCGGCAGCTCCAACGCCACCCCGATGATCGCCGGCATCGCCGCGGCGCTCGTCCTGGTCGGCGGCGGCGCGGTCTTCTTCCTCCGCAGGAAGAAGCCGGCCGGCGAGTGACACCGAGCAACACCTAGTCACCCCGAGTGACAACGGCCCCGCTGCGCCCCGCGCACCGGGGCCGTTCCCATTTCCATCGCGGGGTGGACGTCAGGCAAGATGGGGTGTATCTGCCCACTCACTCTTTGCCGGACGGTTTCTCTTGGCTGAGTACATCTACACGATGCGCAAGACGCGCAAGGCGCACGGCGACAAGGTCATCCTCGATGACGTGACGCTGAGCTTCCTGCCGGGTGCGAAGATCGGTGTGGTCGGCCCGAACGGCGCCGGTAAGTCCACCGTGCTGAAGATCATGGCCGGTCTGGAGCAGCCGTCCAACGGTGACGCGTTCCTCGCGCCCGGTTACTCCGTCGGCATCCTCATGCAGGAGCCGAAGCTGGACGAGTCCAAGACCGTCCTGGAGAACGTCGAGGACGGCGTCGCCGAGATCAAGGGCAAGCTCAACCGGTTCAACGCCATCGCCGAGGAGATGGCCACGAACTACACGGACGAGCTCATGGAGGAGATGGGCAAGCTCCAGGACGACCTGGACCACGCCAACGCGTGGGACCTCGACGCCCAGCTGGAGCAGGCCATGGACGCGCTGGGCTGCCCGCCCGGCGACTGGCCGGTCAACAACCTCTCCGGTGGCGAGAAGCGCCGTGTGGCGCTCTGCAAGCTGCTGCTCGAGGCCCCCGACCTGCTGCTGCTCGACGAGCCCACCAACCACCTCGACGCCGAGTCGGTGAACTGGCTGGAGCAGCACCTCGCGCAGTACAAGGGCACCGTCGTGGCCATCACCCACGACCGGTACTTCCTCGACAACGTCGCCGAGTGGATCCTCGAGCTCGACCGCGGCCGCGCCCACCCGTACGAGGGCAACTACTCGACCTACCTGCAGAAGAAGGCCGAGCGCCTCAAGGTCGAGGGCCGCAAGGACGAGAAGCGCCAGAAGCGCCTCAAGGAAGAGCTCGAGTGGGTGCGGTCCAACGCCAAGGGGCGCCAGGCCAAGTCCAAGGCGCGTCTGGCGCGCTACGAGGAGATGGCCGCCGAGGCCGACAAGATGCGGAAGCTGGACTTCGAGGAGATCCAGATCCCGCCGGGCCCGCGTCTGGGCTCGATCGTCGTCGAGGTCAACAACCTCTCCAAGGCCTTCGGCGAGAAGGTCCTCATCGACGATCTCAGCTTCACCCTGCCGCGTAACGGCATCGTCGGCGTGATCGGCCCGAACGGCGCCGGCAAGACCACGCTCTTCAAGATGCTCCAGGGCCTGGAGACCCCCGACGCCGGCGAGATCAAGGTCGGCGAGACCGTCAAGATCTCGTACGTCGACCAGTCCCGCGCCAACATCGACCCCAAGAAGACGCTGTGGGCCGTCGTCTCCGACGAGCTGGACTACATCAACGTCGGCCAGGTCGAGATGCCGTCGCGGGCGTACGTCTCCGCGTTCGGCTTCAAGGGCCCGGACCAGCAGAAGCCGGCGGGCGTTCTCTCCGGCGGTGAGCGCAACCGCCTCAACCTCGCGCTCACCCTCAAGCAGGGCGGCAACCTGCTGCTCCTCGACGAGCCGACCAACGACCTCGACGTCGAGACCCTGTCCTCGCTCGAGAACGCGCTCCTCGACTTCCCCGGCTGCGCCGTGGTCGTCTCCCACGACCGCTGGTTCCTGGACCGAGTCGCCACGCACATCCTGGCGTACGAGGGCGAGTCCAAGTGGTTCTGGTTCGAGGGCAACTTCGAGTCCTACGAGAAGAACAAGGTCGAGCGGCTCGGCCCGGACGCCACCCGTCCGCACCGCGCCACGTACAAGAAGCTGACGCGGGGCTGATCGCTTCATGGCACGGCACATCTACTCCTGCCCGCTGCGCTGGTCGGACATGGACGCCTTCGGGCACGTCAACAACGTCGTCTTCCTGCGGTACCTGGAAGAGGCGCGGATCGACTTCATGTTCCGGCTCGCGCCGGGGGACGGCTCGCCGTCGTTCTCCGGCGGGTCCGTCGTGGCCCGCCACGAGATCGACTACGTGCGGCCGCTGGTGCACCGGCACGAGCCGGTCACCATCGAGTCGTGGGTGACGAAGATTGGCGCGGCGTCGCTCACCATCGCGTACGAGATCAAGGACCCGCACGTCACGTACGTCCGCGCGTCGACGGTCGTCGTCCCCTTCGACCTGGAGGCCCAGCGTCCGCGCCGGATCTCCGCGGAGGAGCGGTCGTTCCTGCAGGAGTACGTGGACGACGGGATGACGTCCGCCGCATGACCGTGCTCGCTCCGTTGCACTTCGCCGACGCCCGGGAGGCGGCGGATCTCGCCGGCTTCCTGCAGCGGCTGCTGCGGTACGACCGGGCCGCCGCCGTCCGCCTCCAGGCGGGCGGCGGGGCGCTGGCCGTGTTCGGGCGGCCACCGTCGTTCGAGGTGCTCGCGATCCGCACGGCGCGGCTCGTCGACGAGGCGCTCGCGCTGGACGTGACCGTGTCCGCGGGCGAACTCCTCGAAGGCATCGAGGAGTCGGCGGGCAAGGCGGTCGTGCCCGAAGCCGTCACCGGGCCGCCGTGGGCGGGCGTCCTGCCGCCGCGGGGCGGCTGGCGGTCCGTCGAGGGCGTGCCTCCGGGCGCCGAGCTGCGCGCCGCCGTGGCCGCGGCGGTCGCCGAGTTCCGCACGCGGGACGAGGCGCTGCCGGAGGAACGGCGGACGCGGGCGGAGCGGGACCGGATCGGGCGTGAGATCTGGTCGCGGACGGTCGCGGGCACCGGGCTGCCGCTGCGCGCGGTCCACGCCGCCCAGTCCCTCGGCTTCCTGCCTGGCGACGTGCCGGTGACCGTCCTGGCGGCCGGCCCGTGGCTGCGGCTGCGCACGCCGTACGGCTCGGTGGCGGTACGCGCCGTACCGGGGCTCTCCCTGTCGGTGGCGCCGACGGCACACGCCTGAGCGGCGGCGGCCGGCAGTTCAGCCGGCCGTCAGTCCTCCGGCCGTCAGTCCTCCGGCCGTCAGTTCTCCTGGCCGTCCGGCCAGACGCCGATGTGGTCGGGTTCCAGTTCCAGCAGGACGCGGTGTTGCATGCCCAGGGCCTGGGTGTAGTCCGCGGGGAGCTGGAGGCGGCCGGCGCGGTCGAGCATGGCGTACTCCTTCGAGACCAGGGACTCCTGGCCCTCCGCGTCGATCTCGGTGCGCCGGAGCACCTCCGAGGACGTGCGGCCGTCGCGGATCGCGACCGTGCGGCGGACCTCCGTGGCCACCGCCTGGTCGTGCGTCACGATGACGATCGTCGTGCCGAGCTCCTCGTTGGCGCGGCGGAACGCGGCGAAGACCTGCTCGCCGGTCGCCGAGTCCAGTTCGCCGGTCGGCTCGTCCGCCAGCAGCACCGCCGGGTCGTTCGCCAGCGCCACGGCGATCGCGACGCGCTGCTGCTGACCGCCGGACAGCTGGTGCGGGCGGCGGTCGCGGCAGTCCGCGACGCCCAGCATGCCCAGCAGCTCCTCCGCCCGCTGCGCCTTCGCCCGCCGCGACATGCGGCCGCCCTTCAACTGCATGGGCAGGGCGACGTTCTGGGCCGCCGTCAGATACGGCAGCAGGTTCCGCCCGGTCTGCTGCCAGACGAAGCCGACCACCTCCCGCCGGTACCGCAGCCGCGCCTTCGCGTCCATCGACAGCAGGTCGCAGCCCGCCACCTTCGCCGCGCCGGCCGTCGGGACGTCCAGGCCCGCCAGGATGTTCATCAAGGTCGACTTGCCCGAGCCGGACGCCCCCACCAGCGCCATCAACTCGCCCGGCTGCACCAGCAGGTCCAGGCCCTGCAGGGCCTGCACCTCCACGCCGTCCGTCGTGAAGATGCGGACCAGCCGGTCGCAGGCGATCAGCGCGTCGTGCCCGTACGAGGGCCGGTCGCGCCGCGCCGTCGCCCGCTGTTCCAGGTCCGCCAGGGTCGTGTCGCTCATCGCGTGTCTCCCGCCCTCAGTTCCTTGATCGATCCGCGCCGCGACGACCACCAGGCCTGCAGCCCCGCCGTCCCGGCCGTCAGCAGCACCACGCCCAGCGCGGGCAGCGTCAGCGACCAGCCGTCGGCGCGCAGCGCCGCGTGCTCCACGGTCACCCGCTCCATCGTCGTCAGCTCCGGCGCGGCCGCGAGCGCCAGCCGGACCAGGTCCACGCCCGGCGCGAGCAGCAGGATCGTCGCCCAGCCGACGAGCGTCCCGCCGACCGCCGCGAGCAGCGCCTGCGGCAGCGCCTCCAGGCCGAGCAGCCGCCGGCCCTGCCGCCGTGTCAGGCCCATCGTCCGCAGCCGGGCCAGCAGCGTGACCCGTTCCGGCGCGGTGCGCACCAGCGACAGCAGCACCGCCAGGCCCGCGTATCCCGCGCCCGCGCCGATCGCCGTCGCGTAGACCCGTTCCGCGCCGGTCTGCATCGGCGAGTCCACGTACGCGTCCCGCTGCTCCTGCCGCAGCCGCACGGTGAAGCCCTTCGCCCGCTCCCGTACCAGCGTCCGCAGCGCCGGTCCGTCGAGGCCGCCGGGGCGGGCCGTGACCAGCAGCGCGGTCGGCGTGACGCGGGGCATGGCGGCCCGGTCGATCAGCAGGAAGTCCGTCTCGGTGACGGCGGGGGTCCGGTCGAGCACCGCCACCACCCGCACCGTGAACTGCCCGGCGTACGAGGGGATCTCGTACGGTTCGCGGCCGAGCCGGCGGGCGACCGCGGGTGAGGCGATCACCGGCACCACCCGGTCGGCGCCGGGCCCCCCGAGCAGCCCGGCCGGGAACGCGCCGGTCCCCGTCTCCCGCGCCAGCCGCGCGTACGGGCCGGGGTCGACGCCCAGCACCGTGGCGTACTTCGGCCCCGCCGCGTCGTCCAGGCGGGTGTCCGAGGCGTTCTGCGCCGTCCGCACGTCCGGCGTCAGCGGCACCCCGTACGCGAGGTGCACCGGCAGCGCGTCCCGCACCCCCGCCGAACCGCGCACCGCCCGGTCGAGCCCGGCCGGCAGCGGCGCCGTACCGGTGGGGGAGGAGATCCGGGCGTCCGCGCCGGTCGTGAGCAGTGCGGCCCGGTCCCGGGCGTCGGCGACGCCGGCGAGCACCGAGCCGCCGAACGCCGCCGTCGTCAGCGCCACGAGCAGCGCGAGCAGCGGCAGCGCGCCGTTCGCGGACGAGCGTCCCGCCCGTGCGAGGGACAGGTACCCGACCGCGCCGCGCAGCCGCGCCGCCGGGCGGGCGGCCCAGCGCAGCGGCAGCGGGTACAGCCGTACCAGCAGCAGCGCGGCGATCAGCGCGACGAGCACCGGGGCAGCGCTCACCAGGTGGTCGCCGGCGTCGGAGGTGCCGCGCCGGCGTAGCGCGGCGACGGCCCCGGCGGCGAGGACCAGCAGCGTCAGCTCGGCGACGACGTGGCGGCGCGAGGGCCGGGCGTCGACCAGGTCCTCGCGCGCGCCGTGCAGCCGCGGGGTGCGGTGCACGTACACGGCGCGCAGCGGCAGCGCGAGCATCGCGACGAGCGCGACCGCCGCCGCGGCGAGCGCGGCGGGCAGCAGGCGGGCGGATCCGCCGCCGGCCCACGGGGCGTCGCCGACGAGCAGCACCGCGGCCAGCAGGCCGAGGCCCGCCGCCGGCACGGCGAGCACCGCGGTCTCGCCGAGCAGCCGGACGCCGATGCCGGCCAGCGAGCCGCCGCGCGCGCGGAGCAGGGCGAGTTCGGCGTGGCGGCGGGCGGTGAACAGGCCGCCGGTCATCGCGAGCACGACCAGTGCCACCGCGCCCATGCCGAACGCGGCCACCGCGACGACCGGGGAGATCGCGTCGCGCATCCACACGTGGCCGCCGACGAGTTCGTCGAGTCCGGTGCGCACGCTGGTGACCTCACCGAGCAGTTCGCGCAGCCGGACGAGGTCGGGGCCGGTGCCGAGCGAGGCGAGCACGGCGGTGAGCGCGGGCACGTCCCGCCCGGTCAGATGGGCGCTCGCCGGGGCGAGCCGCCAGTACACCTCGGAGCCCGCGGTGGTCCGCTGCACCGCGCCGGCCGCCTCGGGGGCGAGGAGCAGGGCGGCGTCCCAGTAGAACTCGGGCGAGTCGGCGCGCGGCACGGACGCGTACACGGGGGTGTGCAGGGTGGGCTCGTAGGCCCAGTACGCGCTCTGCCGGTCGCGCGGCTCGACGATGCCGGTGATCCGGATGCCGAGGGGGCGGGCGTCGTCGCCCGGTACGTGGATCACCGCTCCGGGCTTGATGCGCAGCGCCTCGGCGGTGGCGACGGTCACGACGGCCTCGGGCTCGTCGCCGCCGGCCGCGAACCGGCCCGCGCGCAGGGTGCTGTGCCGGGGCACGCCCGACTGGGTGGACAGGGTCAGCTGCGGGAGCAGCTTGTTCGGCTTGGGCAGCCAGGCGTCGAGGGCCCCGACGCGCTTGGACGTGCGCACGCCGTACGCGGAGTCGGCGGGCAGCGTCCGCAGCGGCGCAGGCAGTGCGCGCAGCAGCGCGGCGTGGTCCTCGGCGAGCCGCTTCGGCGTCACCTCCCCGGCGTCCGTGCGGTCCTCGTTGAGCACCTCGACGACCCGCTTGGCCGCCGGGGCGTCCGCGACCGCGTGCCGCAGCCCCTCGGTCTCGTAGACGTCCACGGCGCGGGGCAGCGCGGCGGCCAGCAGCGCGGTGACGAACACCAGCACCGTCACCGCACACGCCGCCCAGGGCGCCACCCGCATCCGCGTCCGCACCCAGGGCGCCACGGCAACAGGCGTACGGGCCATGTCAGTCACCTCCGGGGTGGGCCGCAGTCGTCATTCCGCCCCCTGGGTCCGCAGGGTCTTCGCCGGGTCCTCGCGGCGCAGCGCGATCGCGGTGACGATCAGGACGGGGACGGCCGCGACGGCCGCCAGCAGGACGGCCACCCGGGCCGCGGGGAGTTCGACGAGGACCGGGGGCACCGGCCGTGTGGCCTGGGGCGTGAGGAGGACCAGCGGGACCACCGCCCGGGTCAGGACCGTGCCCAGCGCCAGGCCCATCAGCAGCCCGATCCCGACCAGCAGGCCCTGCTCCGCGGAGATCAGCCGGGCGAGCTGCCGGCGCGGCGCGCCGAGCGCGCGGAGCAGGCCGAACTCGCCCGCCCGCTCCCGTACCGAGCCCGCCGCGCTCACCGCGAAGCCGACCGCCGCGAGGGCCGCCGCGGCGGCCGCGACCGCCATCAGCGCGGAGCGCGGACCGGCGCCGAGCGGGTCGCCGACGAGTTCGGCCGCGGCCTCGTCGCGGACGAGGACCTGCGCCGCGTCCATGTCCGGCTGTGCGCGCAGCGCCGCCGCGACCTCGGCGGCCCGGCCCCGGTCGGTCGCCAGCCACCACTCGTTGGGCTGCAGCGGCGAGCCCGGGGCGAGCGCGAGGAGCCGGTTCGCGGACCGCAGGTCGATCAGGATCCCGCCGCCGTCGCCGGCGCCCGCCGCCGCGCCCGGCTTCGCGGCGCTCGTACCCGTCGTCGGCAGCTCCCGCACCGTCTCCACGATCCGTACCGTCACCTTCCGCCCCGCCACCGTCACGTCCACGGTGTCGCCGCGCCGCGCCCCGGCCGCGGACAGGAACGCGTCCGAGGCCACCGCGGGCAGCGGGCCCGTCTTGCCGTCCCGGACCGGGACGAGGCGCAGGCCGTAACCCGCGGCCGTGGCGTACGCGTCCGGGGACCGGACGGAGCTGAACCGGTACGTGATGTCCAGCGGCGCCGCGGCGTCGGCCGACGGCCGCGGGCGCACCACCGACGGCTCCCCGCCGTCGGGCGACTCCTCCAGCTCCGCGGCCCAGCCGCCCAAGCGGGCGGTCACGGGCTGCGGCGCTCCGTCGGCGCGGGCGGCCGACAGCGCCTCGACGACCAGCCGCTCGGTGCCGCCCTCGCCGTACCCGATCTGACCGTCGAGCTCCAGGCCGGTCAGGGTCAGCGGGCCGGCAGGCGCGCCGGTCTCAGCGCCGGTCTCGGCGCCGGTCTGCGCGCCGGTCTGCGCGCCGCCCTCCGGGCGGGTCTCCCCGCGCAGGTCGGCGGTGAGCCGGTGGACCTTCCCGTCCGCGGGGAGCGAGCCGAGGACCCGGCCGTACGGGATGCCGTACCGGTCCTCCACGGTCACCGTCACCCGCGGCGGCGCGGGGTGCGTCGAGGCGGTGGACGTCAGCCGCAGGTCCAGGGTCAGCCCCTCGGCGCCGTCCGGGAGCCGCACACCGGGCGGGGCGGCGTCGCGTCCGGTGGGGGCGAGCGTGCCGAGGACCTCGCGGACCGGCCGGTCGCCGGCCAGGTCCCCGCGCAGCAGCAGCCCGTCGCCGGCCGCGGCGTTCGTGATGTCCAGGGCGAGCACGTCCGCGGTGCGGTTGCCGCTCAGGCCCATGGTGTCGCGCAGTGCCGGGGCGGCGGCCCGTACGCCGGGCAGCCCGGCGTACAGGCCGGCCTCGCCCGGGTCCGAGCCGCGGGTGGTCAGGACGCGTACGGCGGCGCCGGTGCGGAAGTCGGCCTGGTCGTTCTGGGAGCGGCCCCACGACGCGCTCTGCCCGATCGCCAGCATGCCCATCGCCACCGCGAGCACCAGCAGCAGCACCGGCCCCGCGCCGCGCAGCGGCCGGCGGCTGAACTGCCAGCCCGCGAGCGCCGCCGGCAGCCCCCGGCCGCCCGCCGCGCGCCGCTCCGCGAGCCGGGCCGCGGGCGGCAGCAGACGCAGCGTCAGGACGGTGCCGGCGAGCAGTGCGAGCGCGGGCGCGGCGACGAGCATGGGGTCTGCCCAGCTCGAAAGGCCAGGGGAAGGATCGATGCCGAGCCGGCCCTCGCCGTCGCCGCCGTTCGCGCCGCCGCCGGACGCGGTGGTCTGCCGGTCGAGCTGCCAGTACGCGACGGCCGCGACGACCAGCAGGCCGACGTCGGCCCCGGCCCGCACCGATGCGGGCAGCGCCGCCGCACGGCCCTTGCGCAGCCGGATCGTTCCGCCGCCGGCGGCCAGCGCGGGCGCGACCACGGCGGCCGCGCAGCACACCGCGACGCCGGCCGCCACCAGCCACACCTGCGCGGAGGGTGCCGTGTCGAGCCGCAGCCCGGCGTCGGCGAGCGCCCCCTGCGAGCCGAGCAGCCGGGTCAGCGGACCGGCGAGCAGCGGGGCGACCACGGCCGCGGGCAGCGCGAGCAGCCCGGCCTCCACGGCGGCCAGCCCCACCAGCCGGCCGCGCGAACCGCCGCGCGCCCGCAGCAGTTCCGTCTCGCCGGACCGCTCGGCGCCGAGGAGCCGGGCGACGAGCAGCAGCGTGTACGCGGCGAGCAGCACCAGCTGCACGGCCACGATCAGCAGCGTGGACCGGGCCACGAGCAGCGGGCGTTCGACCTGCTGGAGCACGGTCGGCAGCGAGGTCTGCACCGTCACCTGCCCGCCGCCGAACGGTCCGGTGTCGGCCGCGAGCGCCGCGGCCCCGGCGGCGGCCGCGGCGTGCAGCGGCTCGATCCGGTCGGTGGTCATGGCGTCGAAGTCCGCGGTCGCCTGCCAGGCCGTGTCGCCCCGGCTGAGCCGGCCGGAGCCGAACAGCGCCTCGTCGGCGAGCAGCGGGCCGTACGTCGTGAACACCACGGTCCGCACGCCACGCCCGGCGGCCTCGTCGAGGAGCCAGTAGGTGTCGGAGAGATCGGCGGGCCGGTAGACGCCGGTCACCCGGGCCTTCAGGGTGCGCTTCTCGTCCAGCCGGTCGGTGAGGTCGAGGACGGCCCCGGGCGCGATCCGCAGCCGCTTCGCCGCGGCCTCGGGCAGCGCGACCTCGACGGGCCCGGCCGTCCCGGACGCGCGCGGGAAGGCCCCGCGGACCAGCGTGACCCGGGAGCGGTCGAGCGCGGCGAGCCGGGTCAGATACGGCTCGCCGCGCCGGGCCGCCGGGTCCTGGAGGGCGCGCGGCAGCGCGTACGGGCCGGAGCGCTCCAGCCTGCGCACGGTCACCGGCAGACCGGCGAAGGTCCGCCGCGCCCCGGCGCGGACGGCCGCGTCCGCCGAGGCCCGCTTGTCGGGGGGCGGCTGCGCCGAGACGGCCAGGGCCGCGGCGCCCGCGTCCCGGCCCTGGAGCGTGGAGCGCAGCGCGGCGTCGCCGACGGAACCCGAGAATCCGGCCAGGGCGGCGAGGACGGAGGTGGTCAGCAGGACGGCGAGCAACGCGGCCGAGAGCAGCAGTCGGTGCGCCCTGACCCGCAGCAGTACGAACCCCGTCACCCCGTCACCCATCCCCCCGAAGGCGTCCCCCGATGACCCGAAACGTTCACCGGATGCTTTCAGAGGGCATGGAGTGTGGAAACCGCTTGCACCGTGCTACGGACCGACCTTGACTCGATCGTGACCGTTATCCGGCGCGAGGTCACCGGATTCCGCCCGTCCGTGTGCGGAGCCGTACATTCAGTCAACTCCGGTCGCCGCGCGGGTCCCAGGCGTGCGTGTAGCGGGCGCCGAGGAGACCCCCGGCGAGGGTGGCCGCGGCGCAGACGAGGACGGCGAGGGCGAGGCCGGCGGCGAGCACCGGGACGGGGGAGTTGCCGGAGGGCGCGAGGAAGGCCAGGTTGAACGCGGCGAGCAGGGCACCGAACAGCGTGGCCAGGAGCAGCGCGCAGACCGTCGGCAGGCCCATGCCCCACCAGGCCACCCGCAGATGGAAGCCGGCTCCCGAGGTGTACCCGGCCAACGGCCGCAGCTCCTCGGCCCGTTCCAGGAAGGCGTGCAGCAGGCCCGCCGCCCCGGTCAGCACCAGGAAGCCCAGGCCCAGGCCCGCCGTGAGCAGCACCCAGTCCGCGATCCGGGCACGGGCCGCCGCCCCGACCACGTACTCGGCTCCCGGTACGTGCACATCGGTCAGCGGCAGCGTCGCGTACGCGGCCCGCTCCACCGCGGACACCCCGCCCTCGTCCGCCGACAGCACGACGAACGCGCCCTCTCCCGCGAGCAGTTCGGCCCGGTCGGCGGCGCCCCGGACCGTCGCCGCGCCGAACGTCGTCCAGCGCAGGGCCTCCGTGCGCGCCGTTCGGGCGGCGAAGACCTCCTCCGGCGGGAGCGGGGTGCGGGGACAGCCGGCGCGCAGCGGCGCGAGGGCGGCCAGCGTGCCGCAGTCGGCGAGCACGACGGGCGGGGCCTGCTCGGACGGGTGGACCACCCGCAGCACCCGGGCACCGGGGGCGAGCGCGCCCAGGAAGCGGGACGCCTGCTCCGGGGTGCGCACGCCGTTCACCTCCACCAGCCGGCCGTCGAGCCGTTCGGCGAGCGCGGTCGCGTGCCGGGCGTCCGTCGTCAGCTCGCCGACCGTGACGTACGTCTGGGCCAGCAGCCCGAGCAGCACCGCGATCGCCGCGCTGCCGCGGGCCAGCACCCGCGGATGGGCGGCGGCCCAGCGGCCGCCGACGAGCCGGGCCGGATCGCCCTCCGGCCGCCGGGTCACCGCGGCCGCGATCCGGGCGGCGGCCCGGCCGGCCAGGGGCGGCGACCCGGCCAGCGCCAGGATCACGCCCACGCCGAACAGCCGCGCCCCGTACGCCCCGCCGAGCATCGCGCCCCACAGTGCGGCGAGCGTCCCGAGCCCGCAGAGCCGGCCCGGCCACACCGCGCGGCGGCCGGACTCGGGGCGCGGCCGCGCGCCCTCCGCCTCGCCGATCCGCAGGTGCAGGGCCGCGAAGGCGCCGCAGAGCAGGGCCCAGAGCGGGAGCAGCGCGAGCGGGAACGCCCAGCGGAGCGCGGCGAGATCGCGGGCGGCGATCTCGTACCCGGTCAGCGGGAGGGTGAGTCCGGTGTACGCGAGGACGGTCAGCGGCACACCGCCGGTGAGCACGCCCGCGGCCAGCGGGCGCAGGCACGCGCCCGCCGCGATCCTCGCCCGTACGGAGCGGCTCGCGCCGATCGCGTGCAGCACGGCCAGTGTCCGGTCGCGGTTGCGGGCCCCGAGCCGGGCGGCGACGACGAGCAGGACGCCCACGGGGAGCCCGAGCAGCGGTGCCATCAGCCAGTACAGGTCCGCCGCGGGACGGTCGAAGCCGTCGCCGGTGAGGAAGTACGGGTCGTCCGCCGGTGCGCCGAAGCCGGTGACGGGGAAGGCGGTCGGCCGCTCCGCGAGCCCCGAACCGGCGGCCGGGCGGCGGTAGACGAAGAGTTCGCCGGGGTCCTTGAGCCCGCTCGGCGCGATGACGCCGCCGAGCCGGCCGTACCGGGTCGCGGACTGCGGCAGGGCGTCCAGCAGCGCGGGCGACACGAACGCCTCGCCGGGCGCGGGCCACCGGGGGAGTCCGGGCGGCAACGGGGCCCGGCCGGCGACGGGTTCGAGGGTGACGACCGAGAACGCCCGGTCGCCCACGGTGTCCGAGCCGTCCGCCCACCGGAGCTGCGGCGGGGTCCCCGGGGCGCCGCGGACCGGGAGCCGGGCCTCGGTGCGGGCCTCGCGCGCCCCGTACACGGCGGTGTTGACCAGTACTCCCCAGGCGAGCAGCGCTGCGGCGGCGCCCGCGAGCAGCAGGCAGAGCGCCTGGACGAGGTGCCGGGGGTCGCGCCGCTCGCCCGCGGCCCGCCGCCCGACCGCGAGCAACTGCGCGGTCGCGCCCCGGCGGACGCGGCGCGGCCCCGTCACGCGTCGGCCCCCGGGCGGACGGCGGCCTCGGGCTCGGGTTCGCCCTCCGTCTCGGTCTCACCCTCGGCCTCGCCCTCGGTCTCCGTCAGCCGTCCCGTGTGCAGGCGCAGTCTGCGGTCGGCGTGGTGGGCGACCAGCGGGTTGTGGGTGACGGCGAGCACCGTCGTGCCGTAGCGCGCGGGGAGCGAGAACAGCAGCGCGCAGACGTCGTCGGTGGCCCGCTCGTCCAGTGCGCCGGTCGGCTCGTCGGCGAGGATCAGCGGCGGGCGGGTCGACAGGGCGCGGGCCACCGCGACCCGCTGCCGCTCGCCGCCGGAGAGCACCCCCGCCGGGGAGTCGGCCACCGCGCCGACCCCGAGCTCGTCGAGCAGCCGGCCGGCCGTCCCGTACGCCTCCGTCCGGCCCGTGCCGCCGATCAGCAGCGGCAGGGCCGCGTTCTCGACGGCGCTCAGCTCGGGCAGCAGCTCGCCCGCCTGGTACACGAAGCCGATCGTCCGCAGCCGCCACGCCGCGGCCTTCGCCGGCTTCAGCGCGGCGGTGTCCGTCCCGCACACCCGGACCGTCCCGGCCCGCGGGCGGCGCAGACCGGCGAGCAGGGCCAGCAGCGTGGACTTGCCGCTGCCGCTCGGGCCGGTGACGGCGAGGGACTCGCCCGCGCGGGCGGTCAGCGCGACGTCGCGCAGCAGCGGGCGCCCGCCGAGCTCGCAGCTCAGGCCGGTGACGTCCAGGGTGAGGGGGGCGGTCATGGTCAGTAGTGCTCTTTCCAGCCGGAGCACGAGTCAGGGGCGAAGGGGTAGTTCTCGCACACCTTCAGCCGGTAGACCTTCGAGCTGCCCGAGGAGCCGGACCGGCAGTAGCCGCCGCTCTCCTCCACCCGGCCGGTGGCGCCGGACAGCCGGGAGAACTCGCTGTAGACGTTGAATCCGTCGATTTCGCGATCGCACACCCTCACGTACGAGTGATCGGTGCTGATGAAGGCGAAGTCGCTGCCGTGGTAGACGTGGAACACGTTTCCCACGGCGGTGCTCCCCGCGAGCAGAGCGGTGACCGTTCCCGCGGCCGCGGCGGCCGCCACACGCATGGTTCTCCGTCGCACGATGAACCTCCACAAGAAGAAGGACATCCGCCGGGTGCGGATGTCCGTTCGATGTGTTGCGACCGTGAAGGTAGTGGCGAGCGTGTGCGACGTGTCAGAAGTTGCGGGCGGTTGACCGGAACACGACCATGGATGACCGGATCGTAGCCAACTCCTCGCGGAACGTGACCTCTCAGTCCACCGTGTTGACCATGGAGGCGGCGGCGTAGGTGAGGTAGTTCCACAGCTGCCGCTCGTGCTCCTCGGCGAGCCCCAGCTCGTCGACGGCCGCGCGCATGTGCCGCAGCCAGGCGTCGTGCGCCGCCTGGTCGACCGGGAACGGCGCGTGCCGCATCCGCAGCCGCGGATGGCCACGGTGGTCGCTGTACGTGCGGGGGCCGCCCCAGTACTGCATCAGGAAGAGCGCGAGCCGCTCCTCGGCCGGGCCCAGGTCCTCCTCCGGGTACATGGGACGCAGCAGCGGGTCCTCCGCCACGCCCTCGTAGAAGCGGCGGACGAGGCGCCGGAAGGTCTCCTCGCCCCCGACCTGCTCGTAGAAGGTCTGCTCCTGGACTGTGCCGCGCGGAATCTCCATCACCGTTCCATGGTCTCAGACCGCCCGGCCGAGGACCGGGGGCCTAGGACCCCGGGCCCGGCGCCAGGCCTGGATGCCTCGGCCCGGACGCACGGCGCCCCGGGGCCGGCGGTGCGGCCCCGGGGCGTCTGCGCGTCGTTCCGCGGCCCGTCAGCCGCGGCGGATCGTGATCGTCGTCCAGGCGCCGACGTGCACCCGGTCGCCGTCCTGCAGCGGGATCGGCACGTACGGCTGGATCGGCTCCTCCGCACCGTTGATCGTGGTGCCGTTGGTGGAGTTCTGGTCCACCACCGCCCACGTACCGTCCGGCTGCGCCACCAGCACCGCGTGCTGGTGCGAGACGCCCGGGTCCTCCGGCGGCACCGACAGGTCGATGTCCGGGGACTCGCCCGTCGAGTGCCGGCGGCGGCCGATCGACACCTGGTTGCCGTCCAGCGGCAGGTGCTGCTCGGGGGAGTACGCGGGCAGGTTCAGGCCCGACGCCTCCGGGCCGCTGCGCTGCATCATCGCCAGGAAGTACTCACGGTCCGGACCGATCACCGCGGTCCAGCCGGCACCCTGCATGCCCGGCCCCGGGAACGGCGGCTGCTGCTGGCCGCCGAGCGGCGGCGCGCCGAGCGGACCGCCCTGCTGCGGCAGCGGCGGCTGGCCCTGGAACTGCGGGGCGTGCGGCTGCGGCGGGGCCGGCGGCGCGTGCTGGGCCTGGGGTGCCTGCGGCGCCTGGGGCGCGGCGGACTGGGCGTGCGAGGGCGGCGGCAGCATCCAGTCGTCCGCGCCCGGCGCCGGCGCCTGCGGCTGCTGCGGAGCGGGCGGGGGCGGCGGCGGACCCTGCTGCAGGAACGCCGGCGGGGCCGGCGGACCCGGCTGCGGACCGGGCGGCATCGGCGGCCCGGCCTGCGGACCGGGACCCTGCGGGTCGAAGCCCTGGGGACCGGGACCCTGCGGGTCGAACCCCTGCGGGCCCGGACCCTGCGGGTCGAACCCCTGCGGACCGGGGCCGGGCGGCGGCGGAACGGGCCGGCTGAACGCGGACGGGGGCGGCGGCGGGCCCGGCTGGTTGAACGCCGGCGGGGGCGGCGGCGGACCCTGGTGCTGCGCGGGGTCGCCGGCGAGCGGCTCGGCCGGCCGGTTCATCTGCGAGGGGCGCGAGCCCTGGTACTCGAACGGGTCCGGCGGCCGCGAGCCGTGCGGCGCCGGCGGCGGCATCTGCGGACCGGGGCCCGGAGCCGGGTGGCTCGGGCCGGGGCCGGCCTGGAAGCCGGGCGGCAGGTTCAGACCGGGCGGCGGGCTGGGCATCCCGGGCGGCGGACCGGGCATCCCCGGCGGCGGGCCGGGCATGCCGGGCGGGGCGACCGGCGTGTACGAAGTCGCCGTGTTCGTCAGGAAGTTCCAGCGGCACTCCTCGCAGAACGGGGCCATGGCCTCGCGCGGGGTGCGGCACTGCGGGCAGAGCTCCGCCTGGGCGGTCGCGTTCGGGTCGCCGCCGGGACCGGGGTACCCGTACCCGGGCGCCGGCGGCGGTGGGGGCGGCACGGCACCCGCAGGCCCGCCCGCCCCGGCCATGCGATGGCCGCAGACCTCGCACCAGTCGTCGGAGACCGACTGGTGTCCGTTCGGGCAGGTCGGCATGTCGGTGCTTCCCCCTTCGTCGTCCGGCCCCTGTGGCCGGGCTACTTCTTGACGCGAACCGTCTTGGTGGAGCGGGTTTCGAGTGTCATCTCGTCCGCTTCCGTGACCTTCGCCTTCAAACGCACAGTACCGGTCGTCGCATCGACGACGTCCACCACCTTCGAAAGCAGTTTCGCGGTGTCCGTGTTCCCCGAGGCGACCGCGAGCTGCACCGCGCGGCCCAGTTTCGCGGTCGCTCCGTCGAAATCTCCCGCTTTGCGGGCGTCGAGTCCCTGCTGGATCGCCTGCGCCAGCTCGGCCTGCCCCGTGTAGTGGGCGACCTGCGGGTTGATCGCGGTCGAGGCCGCCATGTCGTCCGTCCACACCGCCCGGACCAGCCCGTGGGAGAGGGCCTCCGGCGCGCCGCCCGCCGGGTCGGGACGGATCAGCGAGACCCGGGCGGCCAGCATCTCCTGACCGACGGCGGCCTCGGGCACCCGGACGCAGACGTGGTAGTCGCGGGACTCGTCGCCCCAGGAGCCGGTCGGGTAGTCGCCCGCGCGGGGGCCCGCCTCGGTGCGCCGGGCCGTCAGGTCCTCGACGGTCGGGGCGACCTGCTTCACGTACCGGATCTCCGTGCCGACCGGGGTCCACAGGCGCAGCGCCACGTCCGCGACCTCCTTGCCCATCGCGGTCTCCATCATCCGCGTGAAGTCGGCGGCGAGTCCGGACGGGTCGGCGACGATGTCGGCGGTGCCGAGGAGGGCCGAGGAGATCTGGGTGACCTCCTTGACCTCCCAGTCCGTGCCCACGCCGCGGGCGTCGCAGGTGAAGCGGCCCGCGCAGGCGTCGAGGGCGGCCTTCAGGTCGGCCGGGGACTCGTGCTCGTTGCGGCCGTCGGTCAGCAGGATGCCGTGCCGGATCGCCGCCCCGGCCCCGGAGAACAGCTGGTCCGCGAGGCGCAGCCAGGTGCCGATGGCGGTGCCGCCGCCGGCCGAGAGCCGGCGCAGCGCCTCCTTCGCCTCGGCGCGGGTCCGGTCGTCGGCGACGGCCAGCCGGCCGCCGCCCGGGTAGACCTCCTTGGCCACATGCGTCCCGGCGACCACGGCGAACGCGACGCCGTCGCGCAGGGTGTCCACGGCGGCGGCCGTCGCCTCGCGGGCGTTGCGCATCTTGGTCGGCGGGTAGTCCATGGAGCCCGAGCAGTCGACCATGACCACCACGGCGGCGGAGGGCGCGGCCGGGTCCCCCGGCGGGGCGGTCCGGGGCTGCGGTACGCCGGTGCCGAGCGTGCCGCCGCCGGTGGCGGTGACCGTGACGATCGCGTTGACCTCGCGCCCGCCCTCCGGCAGGTACTCGTTCTGGTACACGTCCAGCGAGAAGTGCGGCACGTTCGACTTGGAGAAGTTGGCCATCGGTTCGGCTCCTGGGGACGGGACTCGGGCTACGCGGAGGGGCTGTCGCCGGCGGCGCCGCAGGCCGATCCTGCCCCCTCGTGCGGCAGGGCGAACGGCAGCAGCGCCACTGTTACGTTGTCGTGGCCCCCGCCGTCCAGGGCGTGGCCCACAAGCACCTGCGCACCGTGCAGCGGGCGGCCGGACGCGTCCGGCGGCACGACCCGCGCCATCTCCTGCGCGCCCTCCGCGTAGTTCCACAGCCCGTCCGTGCAGACCACGACCACGCCGGGGCGGTCGGGCTTGTACGCGGCCGTGTGCGGCTCCAGTTCGTACGCGTCCGCGCCGAGCCAGCCGGTGATCGCGTGGGCGCGCTCGTCCGCGTACGCCTCGGCCTCGTTCATCAGGCCCGAGGAGACCATCTGGGCGGCCCAGGAGTCGTCCTCGGTGAGCCGGGCGGGCGGGGCGGAGCGGTCGTCCGGCACCCAGTACGCGCGGCTGTCGCCGACCCAGCCGACCACCAGGAGCTCGCCGGTCACCACGGAGCCGACGATGGTGCAGGCGGGCGCGTTGCGGTGCGGGTCGTGGTCGCGGGCCGAACCGGGCTCCTCCGCGAGGGAGTTGACCGCGTCGGCGGCGGCCACGATCGCCTCCATCATGGCCTGCTGGGGGTGGGTGCCGCGGGGCAGCGCGGCGAGCAGCGAGCGGTTCGCGGCGCTCGCGGCGGCGGCCGAGGCCTCGTCGGGGCGGGTGGCGGAGGAGACGCCGTCGCAGACGATGGCGACGGCGGCCGGGGAGCCGTCGGGCAGCGCGGTCGACGACACGGCGAACGCGTCCTCGTTCCGGTGGTGCCGCAGCCCGCGGTCGCTGACCGCGGCCACGCTCTCCAGCTCGCGCTCCATGTGGTCCCGCTCGCGCGGCTGGGCGTGCCCGCAGTTCTCGCAGTACCCGTCGGTGTCGACGCGGCCCGCGCGGCAGGCCACGCACACCTTGACCTGGGCGGCGACGGCCGCCACGCGCGGGTCGGGGGCGGCTAGTTCGTAGTCGCCGGCGGTGTCGCCGTTGCCTTCGCCGTCTTCGGCGGAGGAGGGCCCGTCATGGCGGACCGCTTCGCCGGACGCCGGGTCGGCGGGGCCGTGCGGCGCGGGGATGCCGGCCGCCGCGAGACCGCCGGCCGCCGTGGCCGTGCCCTCGACGACGGCCTGCGCCGCGCGGGAGCCGCCGGCCGCGGTCGCCGGGTCCGGCGACGGCAGGTCGCCGGGGTGCTGCGTCTGCGCGGAGAGGTCGCGGGGCGCGGGCGCCGGCCACGTCGCCGCGGGCTCGGTGCCCAGGGCGACCGTGGGGCGGTCGGCCCCCGGCTCCGCCGCCACCGACAGCGCATGGCCGCAGGCTCCGCAGAAACGATCAGTCGGGTCCAGGGGCTCGGCGCAGCCGGGGCACACGGAGAGCCGCTGCTCGGGATTCCGGTCGTTCATCATCACACCCACGTCCGGGGGCGGAGGCGGTTGGCCCGCTCCACCAGTTCGATCCTCTCCTCGCCCCGCTGAGCGAGCCGGGCGAGCACCCGGTACGAGCGTTCCAGGCCGAAGCGCAGTCCCCGCTCGTCCAGTTCGCTGCCCAGCAGCAGCGTCCGGCCGGGGGATGCTCCGGGACTACCGGAGAGTACCCAGTCCAGTGCGGTACCGAGGACCTCCGTCGACAACCGCTCCCGCCGCACCGCGTCGAGACCGAAGCCCTGCAGGGCCGAGACCTGCGCCGCGGCCGCCGTCAGATCGGCCGCCAGCGGGTCCTGCGGGGCGCGCCGGCGCAGCCGGGCCCGTACCGCGGCGACCCGCGCCGCCGTGTAGTGGATGGACGCCTCCGGCACGGACTCCAGTGTGCGCACCGCGCCCGCCCGGTCGCCGGCCGCGAGCTGCACCCGCGCGAGCCCGAACGCCGCACTCACGTACGAGGGGTCGGTCGTCCACACCAGGCGGTAGTACTCCGCCGCGTTGTCCAGCTGGCCCAGCACCTCCGCGCAGACGGCGAGCGCCAGCTTCGGCGCCGGCTCGCCCGGGAAGGCGTCGTACACCGCGTCGAACGACAGCGCCGCGTTCTCGTCGTCGCGGGTCGCCAGCGCGACCACGCCGCGGTACCAGACCACCCGCCAGTCGTCCGGGTGCCGCTCCTCCAGGGCCGTCAGCGCCTGTCCCGCGCGCAGGAGTTCGCCCATCTCGAGCAGCGCCCGCAGCTCGCGCAGCCGCAGCTCCAGGGACGGCGCGGGCGCGGCGGCCAGCGCCGTGAGCAGCTCGGCCGGGGCGGCGGCCATCAGACCGGCCAGGAACCCGGCATTCGGGTCGCCCGGGTCCACCCGCGGCACCGGCAGCGCCAGCGAGGTCGCCGGCACGCCGAGCGGCGCCAGATACGGCCCCGCGACCCCGGCCACGACGCCGGCAGAGACCCCGGCAGAGACCCCGGCCACGACCCCGGCCGTCGTACCGCCCGTCTTCTTCGCGCCGCCGCCGAACAGACCCCACCAGCCCGCCGGCACGTCCCGCGAGCCGAGCACCGACACGTCGCCGGCCGACTCGGCGAACAACTCCGTGTCCGTCACCCGCAGTTCCGCGCCGAACAGCGTCGACAGCGCCGGCCGCGGACGGCCGGACTGCAGCGCCACGACCTCCCGGAGCACACCCGTCAGCTGCTCCGCCATCTCCTGCGCGGAGGCGAACCGGCGCGCCGGGTCCGGGTCGGTGGCCCGCACCAGGAAGCGGTAGAACGACTCGTACGTCCGGAACACCTCGATGTGTTCGGGGTCCGGCAGCGAGTCCGCGAAGATGTTCGTATAGCCCTGGAAGTCGAAGGTCAGCACCGCGAGGGTGCGCGCCACCGTGTACAGATCGCTGGCCACCGACGGGCCGGCCTCCGCGACCTCCGGGGCCTGGTAGCCGACCGTGCCGTAGATCGCCGACTCGTCGTCGTCCATGCGGCGCACCGCGCCCATGTCGATCAGCTTGAGCTGGTCCTCGGTCTGGATCGCGTTGTCGACCTTGAAGTCGCAGTACAGCAGGTTCCGGCTGTGCAGGTGCCCGAGCGCCTCCAGCGCCTCGATGCCGTACGCGCAGGCCTGCTCGACCGGCAGCGGATCGCGCCGGCCGTCCGGGCCGCGGCGGGTGTTGGCGATCTCCTTGAGCGACTTGCCGCCGACGTACTCCATGACGATGTAGCCGTCGAGGGAGCCGGTGCGCTGGTCGAGGTGCTCGACGAAGTTGTAGATCCGGACGATGTTGGAGTGCTCGATCTCCGCGAGGAAGCGGCGCTCCGATATCGCCGCCGCCATCGCGTCCTGGTCGCCGGTGTCGAGCAGGCCCTTGAGCACCACCCAGCGGTCCGAGACCGCGCGGTCCACGGCGAGGTAGATCCAGCCGAGGCCGCCGTGCGCCAGGCAGCCCGCCACCTCGTACTGGCCGCGCACGATGTCGCCGGTGCGCAGCTTCGGCACGAACGAGTACGGGTGGCCGCACTTGGTGCAGAAGCCCTCGGTGCGGCCCGGCCGGTCGCCGCGCGCCCGGCCCACCGGGGCGCCGCAGTCGGAGCGCGAGCAGAATCGCTTCCGCTCCGGGACCTCGGGATTCTCCATCACCGCGGAACGCGGATCGGGGCGCGGGATCTCGGGGATCGTGACCAGGCCCGCGCCCAGCCGGTTCCGGCCCGACTGGCTCGTGGACGAGCCGGAGCTGCGCACCGAGACCGAGCGGGACGAGCTCGCGCCCGAGAGCGAGCGGGAGAGCCGGCCGGAGACCGAGCGGCGCGACGTCGAGGAACGCGAGGAGCGCGCGGACGGCGCGGAACTCCGCGACGAGGCGCGGGAACTGCTCGACGAGCCCTTCCCGGCCACCGCCACCCCGGTCGGCGTGGACTGCAGCAGCCCCGTCGCCGGCAGGACGGGCGCGAGGCCGCAGGTGTCGCAGTACAGCTCGCCGCCGCCCATGTCCTCGTACGCGCCCGCGCAGCCGGGCCGCTGGCAGGGCGCCCCGGCCGTCTCCGCGGCCGCGGACGTCCGCGCGGTGCCCGTCGCGCCGGTCGCCGCCTGCGGCGCACCGCCGGGCGGCAGGACGGGCGCGAGACCGCAGGTGCCGCAGTACAGCTCGCCGCCGCCCATGTCCTCGTACGTGCCCCCGCAGCCCGGCCGCTGGCAGGACGCGCCCGCCGGCTGCGGCGGCGCGGAACCGCCGCGTCGCGCCGACTGGTTGGTCACCTGGCTGTGCTGACCGCTCACGCCACCCGTCGGCACTCCGCCCGTCGGCACCCCGCCCCCGTTCGTCTCCGTCTCGCTCATCGTGTCCCCCTCGCGTCGCCGGGCCCCGCCAGGACCTCGGCCGCCGCCCGCTGGTAGCGGAGCACCGCCTCCTCGGCGACCCGCAGATCGCACGGCGCGCTCCACAGCATCCGGCGGGCCGCGTCGTACCGCTCCACCAGGACCGGGTCCTCCGCCCAGCCGAGCCGGGCCACCTTCGCCTTGTACGCGTCGAGGCGGCCGCGCAGTTCCGCGCGGACCGCGAGCGGCGCGGTGACCGCCGTCAACGACGCCCGGGCCCGCTGCAGTTCGTCCTCGGCCTCCCGCTCCAGGGCCTCCAGGAGCGGCGAGAGCCGGTGCCACTGCGCGTGCCTGCGGTACTCGGCCGCCGCGACGAGCCGCTCCTGCAGCACCGTCGGCGGACCGCTGACCGCCGGCACCTCCGAGGCGGCGATCTTCGCGAGCACCTCGCCGCGCGCCGCCCGCGCCTCCGCCAGCGTCCGGTCCGCCCGGGACAGCACGTCCCGCAGCCGCAGCAGCCGCTCCTCGGAGTCCTGCCGCACGGCGAGGACCGCCTCGATCTCCCGGCGCACGTCCTCCAGAGCACGGGCCGCCCGGTCGTACCGCTCCGTGTCCGGACGGCCGCCGCCGGGCGCCGAACTGCCCGCCGCGGGTTGCCAGAAGGCCAGCGGATCGGACACGACCTGCTCGCGCAGCCCGGTCAGCTCGTCCGTGATCGCCTCCAGCTCGTCGCCGGCCGGATGCTCCCCGGGGCGCACCCCGACGGAGTGCGCCAGCGAACGGGTGCGGCCCAGCTCGGCGGCGAGCAGGTCTATCCGCGCGGGCAGCGCCGACCAGACCGCGTCGGCGGTCACCACGGTGTCCAGCGAGCCGGCGTACAGCTCGTTCATCCGGTCCACCAGGCCCTCCAGGGAGAACCGTTCGCTCAGCGCCGCGCCGCCGCCGAGGACCACGCTCTCGCCGCGCAGCCGGTCGGTCAGCTCCACCAGGTCCTCCTGGCCGGGCCAGCGCCGCCGGGAGCGCAGCTCGCGGCTCTCGTGCAGGGCTGCGGTGTACGCGTCGAAGTACGCCCAGAGCAGGGTGATCGTGCGCTCGGTGGAGCTCCACCGCTCCTGGGTCGTCCCGGTCAGCCGGGCGCCCTCGAGGAGCCGGCGGCCGGCGTGGTCCTGAAGCGCGAGGAGCGAGTCCTCGATCGCCTTGTGCTCCGCGCCGAGGCGTGCCAGCGCACGGTCCACCTCGTCCCGGTCCATCACCGGACCAGCAGGTCCCGCGATGCCCATCGATCACCTCTCCGCTCTTGCCGTCGCCTGTCGTCTGCGGCTGCGTCCGCCGGGGACGCGGGGCCGGCCGCCGCCGTCGGGCGGCCCGCTCCCTCTCGTACCCGGCTCAGCCGCTCTTGTACTTCGGCGCCGGCGGTCCGGCTATGCCGGGCAGGTCCGCCTTCAGCCACTTCTCGTACGCCGCCTTCCAGGGGCCCTGGCGGTACTGCACGAGCACCTGGTTGACCCGGCGCACCAGGTCGTCGTTGCCGAGCTTGGCGGCCACCCCGTAGTACTCGGTCGTGAACGGCTTGCCCTTGAGTTCGACCGCCGGGTCCTGTGCGGCCTGGCCGGCCGCCAGCGCGTTGTCGGTGACGACCGCGTCCACCTCGCCCATCTGGAGCCGGGCCAGGCAGTCCAGCTGGTTGGGCACGGTCAGCCGGTCCGGGTCGGCCGGGCCGCCGTCGCCGTCGTCCTTGTAGACCGCGCCGAACGACTTCTGCTCCAGGGCCTCGTACGCGGTGGAGCCCTCGGCCGTGCAGACCCGCATGCCGGTCAGCGAGCTGTCGTACCCGGTGATCGTGGACGCCTTCGGCGCGAGCACCTGCTGCCCGGCCTGGAAGTACGCGGTGGAGAAGGCGACCTGCTGGATCCGCTTGCAGTTGATGGTCATCGTGCGGACCACGAGGTCGACCTTGCCGCTCTCCAGAGCGGCGATCCGCTGGTTCGTCGGGATCGTCCGGAAGACGATCTTCTCCTCGCTGCCCAGGAGGTCCTTGGCGATGGCCCGGGCCAGATCGATGTCGAAGCCCTCCAGGGTGCGGTTCGTCGGATTCCGGTAGCCCCAGCGGTAGCTGCTCTGGTCGACGCCCACCACGAGCCGGCCGCGCGCCTTGATCGCGGCGACGGCCGGGCCGTCGGCGGCCGACGGGGTGAGTGAGGCCTCCGGGTCCCGGCAGGCGGCCTCGGCCCGCACCTGCACGCCGGTGCCCACTCCCGGTCCGGTGACCTGGGGCGTGGTGCGGTCCGCGGCGCCGGAGTGGGTCAGCGGGCCGAGGGTGAGCGCGGCGGTGACGCCGCAGGCGACGGCCATCGCGCCGACCCCGCCCCAGCCCCTGAACCGGCCGGCGATACGGGCCGCCGCCCGCCGCCCGCGCCCTGTGAGGTCCGTCAACTCTCCCCCTCTCACCGGTACTCCGACAGTCTGCGGTTGATGCCCATGATGGCCCCCACCGCGCCGAGCACGGCCAGCACGCCCGCGCCGAGGGGGAGCGCGGTGAGCGCGCCCCTGCCGTCGGAGGCGGAGCGGGTGAACTCGGCCTGCTCGCGCTCGAGTGCCTGCTTCAGCAGGGCGTCGACCTGGTCGAAGGACCGGCCGGTGGAGTCGTCCCGGCCGATGACCAGGTTCAGCGCGCCCTCGTAGTCGCCGGCGTCGTCGGTGGCGCGGGCCACGGAGTGACGCTGCTTCCAGTGGGCCACGCGGTCCGCCGTCCGGTCCACCAGCGCGCGGCCGGCGTCGTCGTCGGCGAGCTCGCGGGCCTCGGCGAGCGCGGTGGTCAGCGCCTTCATGCCGGCGTTGTGCTCGGTCTCGTACTTGTCGTTCTTGCCGTCGTCGGTGAGCACCGCGCCCCGCGCGACCAGCGTCAGGTTCTCGTTGGCGCGCGCCTTCAGGGAGTTGATGCGGGCGGCGGTGAGCACCTGCAGCGAGTTCTGGCCGTGCTCACGGGCGTTGTTCAGCTCGGCGCGGGCCACCGTGTGCCCGACGGTCAGCCACAGCAGGACCACCAGGGACGCGGCCGTCGCCGCGAGCAGGCCGTGGTTCAGGACCCGGTTGGTGCGCAGGTAGTTGCGGCGCTGCACGGCGGCCAGCGCGGCCAGCGCGAGCAGGCCGAGGACGAGGGAGAGGTACGGAAGCGCCCGCGCCTCCTCGTCGTCGGCGTGCAGCCGGGCGGTCTCCGCCGCGTACAGCCGCTCGGCGGCCGGCAGCAGTTGGGTGGCCATCGTCTGGTTCGCGTAGCGCAGATACGCGCCGCCCAGCGGCAGGCCCTGGCGGTTCGCGGCGCGGGCGCGCTCTATCAGGCCGGTGTAGCGGGGGAGGTGCTCGCCGAGGGTGGTGATCTCGCGGGTCGACTCCACGGAGCCCTCGGTGTTCGCCGCGGCCTTCACCAGGAGGCGGGAGGCGGTGGCGATGTCGTCGGCGTACCGCCGGCGGACGTCGGCGGGCTCCGTCGCGCCGGCGAGGAAGCCGCTGGCAGCGGCGGTGTCGGCGTCGGCGAGGGAGCGGTAGATGCTCGCCGCGTCGGCGCTCAGCGGCTGGCTGCGGCTGACGACGTCGTCGGCGGAGGTGGCGCGGGCGGAGATCTCGTACGCGGTGACCGCGCCGAACGCGACGACGAGCACGGCCAGCACGGCGCCGATGATCTGCAGCCGGCCCGGCTCCGTGGTCGCCGCGCGCCGCAGGATCGCGCGCCCCTCGGCCCAGACCCCGGGCCGCTCCGGCCCCTCGGGCGGCAGCCCGGCCGGCGCCGCCTGCGCGGGCACGGCGGGCGGCCGGGACTGCTCGAGCCCCGGCGCCGGCGCGGTGTGCGCGTTCGGCGGGTGTGTCACGTGACCTCCCCCTCAGTCGCCGATCTCGGCCACCCGGCCAGCAGTATGGCCGTAGCGGCCGATACGCACACCGGTAATGACGCGATCTTGTTCCTATCGTGCCCCCTAAGGAGAACACGAAGGACGACCGGAACCGGTTCCCCGAACGCCCCACACTGGCGTACACGCGCCACCCGGGCGGAAGTTCGAGGGCGGTCCGCTCGCGGGCGGTCCCTCCCCGGGCGGTCCGCCCCCGCCCCGCCCCCTACCGCCCCTACCCCCTCCCGTACCGCTCCCGCAGCCGGGCCGTCGCCTCCGGGTCGGCGCCTGTGCGGTCCAGGCCCAGGAGGGCCGCGCCGAGGACCGGGGGCGCGGTGACCACGCGGAGTTCGGCCTTGGGGGCCTTGTGGGCCAGGAGTTCGGCGATCCTGGCATCCAGGTCGGGGTGGCGGGCGGCCAGCACGCTGCCGCCCAAAACCACCGGAACCTCCTCGTCCAGCAGGTCCAGGCGGCGCAGGGCGACCGTCGACAGGGCCACCACCTCGTCCGCGAGCCGGCGGACGAGACCGAGGGCGACCGGGTCGCCCGTGCGCGCCACCGCGAAGAGCACCGGGGCCAGCTCGTGGCGGCGGACCGCCGGGACGCGGCCCAGGTGCAGCGCCTCGATCAGCGCGTACATCGTCGGCAGCCCGAAGTGCGCGGGCAGCGCCCGCGCCAGCTCCGTCGGCTCCCCGCGCCCGTCCTCGGCCCGCGCGGCGAACCACAGCGCCTCCTCGGCCAGGCCGCCCCCGCCGCCCCAGTCGCCCGAGATCCGGCCGATCGCCGGGAAGCGGGCGGTGCGGCCGTCCGGCAGCATGCCGACGCAGTTGATGCCGGCCCCGCACACCACGGCCACGCCCCGCGGCTCGTCCACCCCGGCCCGCAGGATCGCGAACGTGTCGTTGCGGACCTCCGTCGTCGCGGCCCAGCCACGCCGCTCCAGCGCGGCCGTCAACTCGGCCTCCTCGACCGGCAGATCGGCGTTGGCCAGGCAGGCCGCGACATGAGCGGCGTACGGCGGAGAGGTCAACCCTGCGGCCTCGGCCGCAGCGCCGACCGCTGCGCCCAGCACGTCCACGGCCGCCTCGACCCCCACCACCGGCGGCTGGAACCCGCCGCCGCGCCCGGTGCCCAGCACCGCCCCGTCCGCGCCGACCAGCGCCACGTCCGTCTTGCTGTTGCCCGCGTCGATCGCCAGGACGGCGGCTTCCGTCGCCCTCACGCCCACGCCAGATGCTGCCGGTTGTGCGCGAGCAGCCGGTCGGTGAGCTGCTCGGCGTACGCGTACTGCCCGACCAGCGGGTGCGCGAGCAGCGCCCGGAAGACCCGCTCCCGGCCGCCGCGCAGCGCCGCGTCCAGCGCCAGGTCCTCGTACCCGGTCACGTTGGCGACCAGCCCCGCGTACAGCGGGTCGAGCCGCGGCGCCGGCAGCGGCGTGGCGCCCCCGGCGCCGACCGCTGCCTGCACCTCGATCACCGCGTCGTCCGGCAGGAACGGCAGCGTGCCGTTGTTGGACGTGTTCACCACCTGGTACGGCGACCCCCCTCCGCCCAGCAGTGCCGCCGCCAGGTCCACGGCCGCCTCCGAGTAGTACGCGCCGCCGCGCTTCGCGAGCAGCGCCGGCTTCTCGTCGAGCGCCGGGTCCCCGTACATCTCCAGCAGTTCGCGCTCCATCGCCGCGACCTCGGCGGCCCGGGACGGCTTGCGCCCCAGCTCCTGTACGACCTCGTCGTGCAGGTAGAAGTACCGCAGGTAGTACGAGGGGACGACGCCGAGCCGGTCCACCAGCTCCCGCGGCATCCGCAGGTCCGCGGCGACGGCCTCGCCGTGCTCGGCGAGCAGCCGGGGCAGTACGTCCTCGCCCTCGGGCCCGCCGAGCCGTACCCCGGTTTCCCAGGTCAGGTGGTTGAGCCCGACGTGGTCGAGGTGGACCTCGGCCGGCGCGACGCCTAGCAGCCCGGCGAACTTCCGCTGGAAGCCGATCGCCACGTTGCACAGCCCGACCGCCTTGTGCCCGGCCTGCAGCAGCGCGCGGGTGACGATCCCGACCGGGTTGGTGAAGTCGATGATCCAGGCGTCCGGGTTGGCGCGCCGGACCCGCTCGGCGATGTCCAGGACGACGGGCACGGTGCGCAGCGCCTTGGCGAGCCCGCCCGCCCCGGTGGTCTCCTGCCCGACGCAGCCGCACTCCAGCGGCCAGGTCTCGTCCTGCTCGCGGGCCGCCTGCCCGCCCACGCGCAGCTGCAGCAGCACCGCGTCCGCGCCGTCGACGCCGGCGTCGAGGTCGGCGGTGGTGACGATGCGCCCCGGGTGGCTCTGCCGGGCGAAGATCCGCCGGGCGAGCCCGCCGACGAGGTCGAGCCGCTCGGCGGCCGGGTCGATCAGCACGAGTTCGGTGACGGGCAGGGTGTCGCGCAACCGCGCGAATCCGTCGATCAGTTCGGGGGTGTAGGTGGAGCCGCCCCCCACGACAGCCAGCTTCATGAGTCGTTGTCAGCCCTTCACTCCGGTCAGTGTGACTCCCTCGACGAACGCCTTCTGGGCGAAGAAGAACACGAGGATCACAGGGGCCATGACCAGCACGGTCGCGGCCATGGTCAGGTTCCAGTCGGTGTGGTGCGCGCCCTTGAAGGACTCCAGGCCGTAGCTCAGGGTCCAGGCCGCCGGGTTCTCGGATGCGTAGATCTGCGGTCCGAAGTAGTCGTTCCAGCAGAAGAAGAACTGGAACAGCGCGACGGCGGCGATGCCCGGTTTCGCCATGGGCAGCACGACCCGCAGCAGCGTGCGCAGTTCGCCGCAGCCGTCGATCCGCGCCGCCTCGATGTACTCGTCGGGGATCGTCAGCAGGAACTGCCGCAGCAGGAAGATGGAGAACGCGTCGCCGAACGCCAGCGGGACGATCAGCGGCCACAGGGTCCCGGCCAGGTCCATCTGCTTCGCCCAGAACAGGTACATCGGGATGATGACGACCTGCGGCGGCAGCATCATCGTCGCGATGACCAGCATCAGCGCAAGGCGCCGCCCGCGGAAGCGGAACTTGGCGAGCGCGTACGCGACGGGCACGGACGACAGCAGGGTCAGTACGGTGCCGAGACCCGCGTACAGCAGGGTGTTCCGCCACCAGGTGAGGAACCCCGGCGTCTCGATGACCCGCGTGTAGTTGCTCCACACCCAGGTGTCGGGGACCAGGTCGCGGGTGAGCGCCTGCTGGTCGCTCATCAGCGAGGTCAGCAGCACGAACACGAACGGCAGCACGAAGAACAGCGCGGCCGCGACGCCGAGCGCGTGCACGGCGATCCAGTGCAGCAGCGCGCCGCGGCGGGCGGTGCGGGCGGCGGGCGCGGCCGGCCTTTCGCCGGGCGCGGCCGGCCTTTCGATGGCGACGGTCATGGGGAGGGACTCACCTGCCTGGTTCCTGGAGCAGCCCGCCGCGGCGGCGCATCAGCAGCGCGGTGAAGGCCATCGCGAGGGCGAAGAGGACGAGGGCGAGCACGCACGCCGCCCCGTAGTCGAAGCGCTGGAAGCCCAGGTTGTAGACGAGCTGGGGCAGGGTCAGGGTGGACTTCTCCGGATAGCCCGGCTCGAACTGCTGGCCGCTGTTGCCGATGATCCCGGAGGCGACCTTTCCGGCCACCAGGGGCTGCGTGTAGTACTGCATGGTCTGGATGACCCCGGTGACCACGGCGAACAGCACGATCGGGGAGATGTTCGGCAGCGTCACGTACCGGAACCGCTGCCAGGCCGAGGCCCCGTCCAGCTCCGCCGCCTCGTACTGCTCCTTCGGCACGTCGAGCAGCGCCGCCATGAAGATCACCATCAGGTCGCCGACGCCCCAGACCGCGAGCGCGGTCAGCGCGGGCTTGGACCAGTCGGGGTCCATGAACCAGCCGGGGGCCGGGATGCCGGCGTCGGCGAGGAGGGCGTTGACGGGCCCGGTGCCGGGGTTGAGCAGGAAGACGAACGCGAGGGTGGCGGCGACGGGCGGCGCGAGGTACGGCAGGTAGAACAGCGTCCGGAAGAGATTCGTGCCCGTCTTGATCTTCGTGACGAGCAGCCCGACGCCGAGCCCGAAGACGACCCGGCAGGCGACCATGACGACGACCAGCCAGAGCGTGTTGCGCATCGTCGGCCAGAACGCCGGATAGTCGGCGAGGACGTAGGTCCAGTTCTCCAGCCCGTTGAAGACGGGCTCCTGGAAGCCGTCGTACGCCATGAACGAGAAGTACAGCGTGGAGATCAGCGGATAGGCGAAGAAGACGCCGAACCCCACCAGCCAGGGCGAGAGAAAGGCCGCAGTACGGAGCGCCGAACGCCGGCGCTTCGTACGCAAGGTGTGAACGGCACTCATACCGGGCCTACTTGGCCTTCTCGATGTCCGTGTCGATCTGCTTGGCCGTGCGTTCCAAACCACCCCGCAGATCGGTTTCCTTGCCGGCCTCGTACAGATAGCCGAACTCCTGCAGCGTCACCTGGTACACGCCGCCGTTGACGGACGCCGGGGTCGTGTTGGACTTCGGGTGCCGCGCGATGTCGAGGAAGGTCTTGAACCGCGGGTCCAGCTTCAGCTTCGGCGACACGAGGGCCTCGTGGGTGGAGGGCACATTGCGCAGCTCGTTGGCGAAGTTCACCACCGCATCGGTGTCGGTGGTCATGTACTTCACCAGCTCCCAGGCGGCGTTCTGCTTCTTGCTGGTGGCGGCGATGCCGACGATCGTGCCGGAGAGGTAGCCCTTGCCGTAGTCGGCGGCCTGCTCGTCGGGGACGGGCAGCGGGGCGACGCCGATCTCGAACGGCAGCTTGGAGTCCGTCGCCATGCCGAGCCGCCACTCGCCGTCGAGCTGCATGGCGACCTGGCCGGTGTGGAAGGGGTGCGTGGCGCCCCACTCGTCGCCGAACGTGTTGCGGTACCTCTCCAGCTTGGCGAAGCCGCCGAGCTTGGCGACGAGGTTCTTCTGCCAGGTGAACATGTTCGCGAAGGCGGGGTCCTTGGCAATGTTCGACTTGCCGTCCGCGTCGAAGTACGTGGGGCTCCACTGGGCGACGAGATGGCCGGGGGTGGACTCGTAGCCGTGGAAGACGGGCATGAAGCCGAGCCGCTCGTACGAGTCGCCCTTCGTCTTGGTCAGCTTGACGGCGGCGGCGTCGAACTCGCTCCAGGTACGCGGCGGCCGGCCGATCCCGGCGGCGGCGAAGGCGTCCTTGTTGTAGTAGAGCCCGTAGGCATCCCCAAGGAGGGGCAGGCTGCACCGCTTCCCCTCGAACTGCGTGTAGTCGAGCCGGGACGCGGCGAAGGTCCTGTCGAGATCGACGCGGGACTTCTCGAGGAACGGCTCGAGGTCGGCGAACGCCCCGGAGGAACAGAACTTGCCGACGTTGTCGGTGGTGAACGAGGAGACGACGTCGGGGGAGTTGGAGCCGCCGGCGCGCAGCGCCTGCTGGATCTTGTCGTCGGTGATGTTGGGGACGACCTTGACGGTGATGTTCGGGTGGTCCTTCTCGAACCGCGCGACGTTGTCGCGGACGGCCTTCACCTCGGACTGCGCCGACCAGCCGTGCCAGAAGGTGATCGTGGTCTTCGCCTTCGGGTCGTCGCCGGCCCCGCCGGAGGACTGCCCGGTGCAGGCCGAGGAGAGCAGGGCGGTGGCGGTGGCCGCGGCGAGGAGGAGGGCGGTGCGTCGTGCGCGGTACGGGAATTCGGGCATGACGAAGACTCCCTGGACGGGGGTGAGGGGACAGGAGGCGGGGCGGGCCCCGCGTACTCATCGGGAGGTGTCGAAGACCTCGTCGCGGGTGGTGGCCAGAGCGCTCTCCAGGGCGCCGCGCAGGACGGGCCGCCGGGGTACTGCGGCCAGGACGAGGGTGGGCCGCGCGGCGGCCAGCTCGGTCAGCTCGGCCTGGACGCGGGCGCGCAGCGGCTCGCCGCCGGGGACGACGGCCTCGCCGGACAGGACGACGAGCTCGGGGTCGAGGACGGCGACGAGGGAGGCGAGTCCGGTGGCGAGCCGCACGGCGTACCGGTCGAGCAGCTCGGCGTACCGGGCGTCGGAGCCGTGCCGTTCGGCGGCGGTGGCGAGCAGCGCGGCGGCGGTGGTGACGTACGGCCGGTCGGGGGTGTCGATCCCGGCGTCGCGGGCGATCCCGGGTACGGCCTGGGCGCCGGCGAGCTCCTGGAAGCCGCCGCTGTTGGCCTTGGTGACCCCGCGGACGAGCGGGGTGCCGGGCACGGGCAGGAACCCGACCTCCCCGGCGCCCCCGGTGAAGCCGCGGTGCAGGCGGTTGCCGAGGACGAGGGCGGCGCCGAGTCCCTCCTGGTTCCACAGCAGCACGAAGTCGCCGTGCCCCCGCGCCACGCCGAGCCGCTGCTCGGCGACGGCGACGAGGTTGACGTCGTTCTCGTACTCGACCGGCATCGGCAGCGCGGCGGCCAACTCGTCCAGCAGGGAAGGCGAATGCCACCCCGGCAGATGGGAGGCGTACCGCAGCCGCCCGGTGGCGGGATCGAAGGCCCCGGGCGTCCCGATGACCAGCCGCCGCACGTCGCTCATATCGACATGGGCATCCTTGACGGCCCCGTCGAGCGCGGCCCGCACCTGCCCGGCGACATCCTGCCGGTCGCGCCCCGGGGTCGGCAGCTCGTACTCCCCGACGACGGCTCCGGTGATGTCGGCGACCGCGGCGAGGATCCGCTCCGGGTTGACGTCGAGCCCGGCGGCGTAGGCCGCACGCGCGTTGAGCGAGTACAACTGCGCACCGGGCCCCGGCCGCCCCTCGGTGGTCCCGGTCACGACAACGAGCCCAGCAGCCTCAAGGCGAGCAAGGAGCTGCGAAGCAGTCGGCTTGGACAGCCCGGTCAGCTTCCCGATCCGCGTCCGCGACAGCGTCCCGTGCTCCAGCAACAGATCGAGCGCCGCCCGATCGTTCATCGCCCGCAACACCCGAGGAGTCCCCGGCACCCCCGCACCGCTCCCACTCATGCGCCCTCCCCGCTCTGTTAGGAAACCTTCCTATCAGCCTGCGGGGAACTTAGGGCCACCCCCGAACCGAGTCAACCCCCAGAACCCCTCATGGCCGCCAGCGCTCCCGCCGGATCAGAGACGCGTACGTCCCGAACTCGGGGATCGGCTCCCAGTGGCGGGAGACGTCGACGCCCCACCGGCTCTCCTCGGTGACGTCGCCGTCCGCGTCGACCGTTCGGTCGCAGATGCCGTCAGGGGTGTAGGAGAACCTCTCCGTACGCTCGGGGTTCGCGTACCCGCCGCGCTCTTCAGTGTCTCCGTACTCGAGAAGCATGATCGTCTTGAGGAACATTTTGTCGTCGACGACGGTGAACGTGTAGCGCAATTCGTCGCGGCCGTGGTCGTCCATGAAGACGACCGACGCATATTCGGTCTCCCAGCGGATCTCCACGCGGAGTTCCGGCGACTGCTTCTCGTCGGGCTGCAGGAGGGCGGTGTACAGCTTCCCGCGGTCGTGACGGGAGCGGGTCTCCTCGACCGTCAGCGGGTCCATGGGGCTTTCGAGGAGTTCGTTCCACTCTTCGCAGTAGGTCCAGGTCATGACAGATCAGGCTATCCCTTCGGGAGGCGGTGGACGAAGCCGGTCACGTCTCTGATGGTCACTCCGCGCTCCGCCGCCGCCTTGAGCGCCCACTCTGGGACGGGATTGGTCTGGACGGGGACTTCCAGAATGTACTTCCCTTCCAAAGGCTCGCCGATGAGCTTCGGATACTCCCTGCGCGATTTCGCCGTGTCCGGGATGATCGTCCCCCTCTTGTACTTCAGGTGTATTTCACTCAGCACCTTCTTGAAGCTGGCTTCCTGGACCTCCGCTATCTGCGTGTGCTTGCGTGACACGATCTCCAGTCCTGGACGGTATGAGTCCAGGTACTTCCCGTTCTCCAGATAGATCTCGTTGTGGGGATAGCGGGGCCGGTTCTGCTTGTTGAAATTGTTGCCTCTGATGAAGTTGGCGAGTACTTCGGGCGGCAATTCGCCTTTTCCGCTTCCCCCGGCGGCCATGAGGACGATCCCGGCAGTGCCGAGCAGGGCGGCGTTGAGGGCCGCTTCGGCGGTGATCGCCGCGCCGACCGTGCCGACGCCGGCCAGGGCCAGTCCTGGCGGGAACAGGGCGACGAGGGATAACAGGAGAAGGGCGAAGCCGAGGTACACGAGGAAGGTGTCGAGGGCGTCGAGCAGGTGGTTCGTGGAGAGTGCCGCGCCGCCCGGGCCGGCTTCACCCAGGCCGCGGTGGAGGAGGAACGCGCCGGTCGCCGCTGCCCCCAGGGCTGTGCCGAGACGGAAGCGGTGTACGGCCAGCGGCTCGGCCAGGGGCTGGGCCGCGGTCGTTCGCCAGGTGCGGAGCAGGGCCGTCAGTTGCCATGCGATCCACGCGAGGGCCGCGATGCCGAAGCCCATCAGGATCTTCGGGCCCGCGCCGGTGCGGAAGTACTCCTGGAGGGCGGCGGTGGAGGTGAACGAGCCCACCCCGAGGAACAGCAGAGAAGGGAGCATGAGGAGGCAGGGAACGATCGGCAGCCACTTCCGCCGGGTCGCCCCGGCTCGGGCCGCCTTCAGCCGTGCTCGTATCTGTCCCCGCTGCCACGCGTGTTCGTGGTCGGAGGCTTCGATCAGAGCCGTGATGTCCTCGACGGCTCGGTGCAGTTGCTCGTTCTCGCCGGGCTTCCCCGCGGCGACCGCATACAGCAGCGAGCGACGCAGCCGGACGTAGCGCAGGGCGATGAGCAGGCTCCACGGTAAGCACCATGCTGCATAGCGCACGAGGGCGGCCAAGGTGTCCCCGTCCGTTCGCTCCGAAGCGAGCAGTGCGTCCGGCACGGCACGCTTGCCTCGGTGCAGCCGGCGAAGGTCGACGACCATGGCGATGGCCAGGCATGCGAGCGGCGCGGCCCAGGCGTGGGCGTCCAGCGTCTCCCTCCAGCTCGACGCCGGCTCGCCCGGGTTCTGCGCGGCGTAGTTGCCCACCGCATGGTGCACGGAGGCGGCCGCGATCGGCAGCGTCCCCAGCAGGCGCACCCAGCCCCGAGCCCGCCACAGCAGCCCGACGCCCAGGCCGGCGACGGCCGTCCACACCAGGTGGGAGAAAGTCCCGGCCGCCGTCTCGCCGATGAAATCGATCTGTTCGGACGGCGCGGGGAACCATGCCGTGAGCACCTGGCTCGGGCCGGGTACGTACGGCGGGAACAGGCTGTCCGGGACGACCCAGCCCCCCGCGTCGTGTACGAGGGCCCGGTCGGCGTCCAGGCCGTACCGCAGCAGGGACTCCAGCAACCCGAACCCTGCGCCCAGTGCGCCGCCCAGCACCACGAAGTCGGACAGCGCCCACTGTCGTCGGACCTTGAGGGCCAACCCTGCCAGCAGCAGGGGAGAGGCTTTGACGAGTTCCTCGACCCAGGGCCCCACGGTGTAGCTGGTCGTCTCCGCCACCTGCATCAGCGACTGCCCGGAGGCGTTCGCGTAGAGGCGCGTGTAGGCGAGCTGGATCAACGCCGTCGCCGCGCCGCACCCGTACACCCCGACGACGACCGCCAGCAGCACCGTCGACAACCGCACCGTGCGCGTCGGCCACGACAGTGCGAACAACTGAAGGACACCCCAGACGGCCGCAGCCGCCATCATCAACGCCACCCCTGCCCCCGATGCTCCACAGCGTCACTTGATTCGCTAAAGCGAACGCAAGGTTATGGCGTCATGTTGCGCTCAGGCAAGGGGTTTACCGGGGATCACCCGGGGATGGTTCGCTCGGCGTGTGCATTCGGAACGTCCGCTGCACGCGAAAGCGCCCCGCCCGGATCGTCCGGGCGGGGCGCTTCCGCGTAGGTGCAGGGGTTACTTCGTCAGGTTCGGCTGTGAGGTGCCCGGGAGGGGGGTGGCCGCGGCCGACTGGGGGGACGTGGTGTTGGCGAAGGCCGAGGGGGCGGCCATGCCGGCGCTGGGGTCCGGGGTGGACTCCTCGGCCTGCGGCGGGATGCCGCCGACGATGCGGATGCCGGCGTCGTCCAGGGCGCGCTTGATGCGCCAGCGGAGTTCGCGTTCGACGCCGAGCTTCTTGCCGGGCATCGTCTTCGCCGAGACCCGGACCGTCATGGAGTCGAGGAGGACCTCCGTCAGGCCCAGGGTCTCGACCGGGCCCCACAGGCGCTCGTTCCACGGCTCGTCCTTCGCCATGCCGGCGCCGACCTCGGTCACGATGCCGTTGATCCGGTCCAGGTCCTCCGTCGGGCGGACCGTCACGTCCACGGCGGCCGTGGCCCAGCCCTGGCTCAGGTTGCCGATCCGCTTGATCTCGCCGTTGCGGACGTACCAGATCTCGCCGTCGTCGCCGCGCAGCTTCGTGACCCGCAGGCCCACCTCGACGACCTCGCCGGACGCCACGCCCGCGTCGATCGAGTCGCCGACGCCGTACTGGTCCTCCAGGATCATGAACACGCCGGACAGGAAGTCCGTCACCAGGTTCCGCGCGCCGAAACCGATCGCCACGCCCGCCACACCGGCCGACGCGAGCAGCGGCGCCAGGTCGATGTCGAAGGCGCCCAGGATCATCAGTCCGGCCGTGCCCAGGATCAGGAACGACGCCACCGACTTCAGGACCGAGCCGATCGCCTCGGACCGCTGCCGCCGCCGTTCCGCGTTCACGAGCAGTCCGCCGAGGGCGGTGCCCTGCACCGCCTGCGCCGAGCGGTTCATCCGCTCTATCAGCTTGGTGAGGGCTCTGCGCACCGCCATCCGCAGCAGCATCGCCACGACCAGGATCAGCAGGATCCGCAGGCCCGTGTTCAGCCACTCGGCCCAGTTCTCCTCGACCCAGCCGGCCGCGTTGCTCGCCTTCTGGGCCGCCTCGTCGAGGGTGGCCGTGCCGGGCGTCGCGTCTGACACGTGAAGACCTCCATGCATCGTGTTCAGACCATCCACACTAACGAAACGGTCACGCCGAACCCGCCCTTCTCGGCATGGGAGAGAGCGACCTCACTCCGCGGCGGCCGCCGTGTGGTCGAGAACACCCTCAGCCCGTTACCACCACGTGGTGGCGCTCCGACCAGCCATGAGGAGAGACTGGGAGCAGATCGTCCCGGCGCGAGCCACGCGCCGCCGGCGTACGAGGAGGCCGTCCGTGCCACATGTCCTGGTCCTCAACGCGTCGTACGAGCCGCTCGGCGTCGTACCGCTCCGCCGCGCGCTCGTCCTCGTCCTCGAGAACAAGGCACTGTGCCTTGAGGAGACCGGCGCCTTCCTGCACAGCGAGACCCGCGTCATCCCCGCACCGAGTGTGGTCAGACTGAAGCGGTTCGTGCGGGTCCCCTACCGGGGGCCCGTTCCCTTGACCCGCAGAGCCCTCTTCGCCCGCGACGGCGGGCGTTGCATGTACTGCGGCGGCGTCGCAACCAGCGTCGACCACGTCATTCCGCGCAGCCGCGGCGGGACGCACGCCTGGGACAACGTGGTGGCCGCCTGCCGCCGCTGCAACCACGTCAAGGCCGACCGGCATCTGCGGGAGCTGGGCTGGCGGCTGCGCCACCAACCCGCTCCGCCGTCCGGACTGGCCTGGCGCATCATCGGCACGGGCCACAGGGACCCGCGCTGGTTGCCGTACCTCAAGCCGTACGGCGCGGACGACGCAATGGCCCGGATCGACTCCGTGTCCCCACCCCGTGAGGGGGCGGCCACGGTCTCGGCTCCGGGCCATTGACGTAGCCGCGGCCGATGCCGCGGCAGGGCCCGGACCCCACGTCAGGGGCGGCGACTGCCTTCCGCGGTGCCCCTGGCGGCGGGGTCGTCCTCTTCCGTGCCCGTGGCCGGTGCCTCCGGGGGCGTCGGCTCCTGCGTCGGGTCGTCCGCCACGGCGTACGTCTCCACCGACCACAGCGAGTACCCGTACTCGGTCGCCCGCGCGTCCCCCTGCACCCGCAGGAACCGTGTGTCCGCCGCGTCCATCCGGACCGACTCGCGGCCGCCCCGGCCGTCGCGGACCGTCGCCGCGGTGCGCCACGTGCGGCCGTCCGCGGAGACCTGGACGCGGTAGCGGCTCGCGTGGGCGTCCTGCCAGTGCAGTACGACCCTGCCTATGCGGGCCGGCTGCGCCAGCTCCACCTGCCACCACGCGCCGTCCTCCGCGGGGGAGGACCAGCGGGTCGCCGGGTCGCCGTCCAGGGCGTACCCGGCGGGGAAGTCGGCCGTCTCGTCGCCCGACGACGACGCTGTGCCCAGCAGCGCCAGGTCCGGGCCCGCGGTGCGCGGGTACGCCCGTACGGTCAGCACCCGTTCCTCGCCCGCGAAGGACACCGGCACCAGGTACGTGCCCGAGGGCGCGTCAGGGGCCACCGAGACCTCCAGCGGCACCGTGGTCCCCGCACCGCGCGGCACCCGGATCTGCTGCGGCAGCCGCACCGTCACGCCCTTGGGCGGCCGCGCCGTCAGCGCGCCGCGCACCTCGTCCGGGCGCTGCGCCACCAGCCGCACCTGCAGCCGCTGCGCCGGGCCGCCGATCTCGGCGTCGGTCTCCGTGCGGGCCAGTTCCAGTTCGGCCTTGGGCTCGTCCGCGAACCACGGCACCAGCGAGCGCACGTCGGGGGCGCGTCCCCCCGTCCACGCCACGCGCACCGCCTCGGCGCGCAGGCCCTTCCCGTCGGTCTGCGTGTAGCCGCTCGGCGACACCGGGCCGAGCACCCGCCAGCCCTGCCCCGGCACCAACGCCTCCAGGCGGGCGGTGTCGCCGGTGCCCGGCGCGGTCATCAGGGTCAGCGACTGAAGCGGCCGGGGCCGGTCCAGCTTCACCGTGTACGCGTCGGTCTCCGGCGGCGCGGCCGTGCGCGCCCGGTCCGCGCCGGTCCAGGCCGCGGCCTCCTTCACCGACCGGGCCAGGAACGGGTCGAGGACGCCCCGGCCGACCGTGGCCCGGGTCTTCGTCACCGCCGACCGCAGCGGCTCCAGACGCAGCTGCGCCTGCCAGGCGCCCGCGCCGTCGCCGAGGGCCTGCGCCTGCAGCATGTCCACCGCGGTCTCCCCGGCGCGCCCGTACCGCGACAGCTGCTCCAGCCACGGCCGCACCTCGTCGTCGAGCAGTCCGCCCGCCGTGCCGCTCAGCCGTTCGGGCGCCTCGCGCATCACGGTGAACGCGGCCCGCAGTTCGCGCGCGGCCCGATCCCGTACGGCCGGGTCGGCGGCGGCGCGGTCCCGCCAGAACGCCGCCATCAGCGGCTTGAGGTACGCGGACTCGGCGCCCGGGTCGAGCAGCGAGGAGGCTCCGTTGCCGGCCAGCGCGCGCAGCGCCTCGCGGGCCTTCGGGTCGGCGCCCGCGAGGTCGTCGACGGCGGCCCGCCAGGACTCCTCGGCGCGGTAGCCCTTGGGGTTCCACGCGTAGTCGGCGGCGGTGAACAGCGGGATCCGGGAGGCGGCCGGCTGTTCCATGGCGTTGGCCAGGAAGGCGGCGGAACCGGCGGCGACGGCCGGCTCGCGGCCGGTGTGCGGGCCGAGGAAGAGCCGGTCCTGCGCGTAGTCGTTGACCGGGTAGTTGTCCATGGTGACCAGCGGATGCCGGAACGTGTCGCGGGCGCCTGCCAGTTCGCGGCCGGTGATGGTGCGGGGCACCACCCCGACGCCCGTCCAGGCCACCTGCACCCGCGGGTCGAGCCGGGCGGCGAGCGCCTTGCGGTACGCGGTGGCGCCGTCCTGGTAGTACTCGGTCGGCATCAGCGTCAACGGCTCGGCGTCCGGGTGCCGTTCGGCGAGGTGCCGGGCGACCTTGCCGGCGACCCGGGCGTGCGCGGCCGCGGCGGCCTCGGGGCCCCGGCCGAAGGCGTCGGAGTCCCGGTCGCAGTGCCACTCGCTGTAGCTGACGTCCTGGAACTGCAGCTGGAAGGCGCGCACCCCGAGCGCCCACATGGCGTCGATCTTGCGGTTCAGCGCCCGTACGTCGTCGTCGGAGGCGAGGCACATCGACTGCGCGGGCGCGACCGCCCAGGCGAGGGTGACGTGGTTGGCGCGGGCCCGCTCGGCCAGTTCGCGGAACGCGGTGCGCTCGGCGGCCGGGTACGGCTCGCGCCACAGGACCTGCCGGTAGGGGTCGTCGCCGGGGGCGTACAGATAGCGGTTCTGCTTGGTGCGGCCGAGGAAGTCGACCTGGGCGAGGCGCTGTTCACGGGTCCAGGGTCGGCCGTAGAAGCCCTCGGTCATGCCGCGGACGGCCGAGCCCGGCCAGTCCCGCACCTGGACGCCGGCGAGCTCCCGCCCGCCGCCGGTCCGCTCCGTCACGAGCTGGCGGACCGTCTGCACGGCGTGGAACAGGCCGTCCGGGCCGACGCCGTCGAGGGCCACGGTGTCCCGGCCCCCGACGCGGCCGACCGCCAGGCGGTAGCCGCCGCGGGGCAGATCGGCGCGCTCGGGGGCGCGCAGCGCGCGCAGTGCCTCGGCCGCTCCCGAGGCCCCGCCACCGGCAGGTCCGCCACCGGCAGTTCCGCCACCGGCAGTTCCGCCCAGGCGGAACACCGGACCGCGGCCCGGGGCGGTCGTGTACACGGTGTTCACCCCGGCCACCCGCAGCACCTCCCGCAGCGCCGCCACCGCGTACGGGTCGGCGTCGGCGTCCGCGAGCAGCGTGGCCTCCGCGCCGAGGGGCACCGGAGCGCCGGAGGCGGTCACGGACTGGGGGCGGGGCCAGACGGCGGGAACGCCGGGGCTCTGCCCGTCGGGAACGTCGGTGGTGGCCACCGGCGAGACCGGGGCCGCGTACGCCGGGACGGCGCCGCCGCCGCCGAGGAGCCCACCGATCACGGCGGCCGCGACCGCCGTCGCCGTCCGCCTGCCGCGCCGCAGGTGCACGCCCCTCTCCCCTCTCCTGTACCCCGCCCGTACATCACGAGCAGATCACGAGCCCACCACCCCCCGGCCGAAGGTGTCAATGCAGCCAACCGATCTGTCGTTTTTGCCCGGCGGGGTGGCGACCGTACGCCGCGTTCCGCGGGTACAACGGAGGGTGACCGGCGTCACACGCCGCCGCAGCCGCTGTGTCCACGTGTCCGACCCGAGCCCCCGGGAGTGCCGAAGTGACCCTGGCCCGCCTCGCCGAACTCCACGGTGTCGCCACCGCGTACGCGCCCTCCGCGGGCGTCACGGTCCACGTCCCGGACGCCACCGTGGTGGCCGTCCTGCGCGCCCTCGGCGTCGACGCCTCGACGCCGCAGGCCGTCGCCGAGGCCCTCGCCCGGGCCGAACGGGACGCCCGGGAGCGGCTGCTCCCCGCCACGGTGGTGCTCTGGCGGGGCGGTCCGCCGCCCCCGGCCCTCGCCGAACTCCCGCCGGACACCCGGCTGCTGGTCACCACCGAGGGCGGTGACGCCCTGGAGTGGGACGCCGTGAAGTGGGCCGCCCTGGAAGGGGACGCCCCGGAGTGGGACGCCGGGGCGGGCCTTCCCCTGGGCGTGCACCGGATCGAGGCGCACGCCCCCGACGGCCGCCGCTCCCGCGCCGCCCTGGTCGTCGCGCCCGAGCGGCTGCCGCAGCCCCCGGAGCGGGTCCACGGGCTGCTCGTCCAGCTCTACTCGGTGCTCTCCACGCGCTCCTGGGGCATGGGCGACCTCGGGGACCTGCGGGAACTCGCCGCCTGGGCGGGCCGTACCCACGGGGCGGGCTTCGTCCAGGTCAACCCGCTGCACGCGGCGGTCCCCGGAGCGCCCGTCGACCCCTCCCCGTACCGGCCGTCCTCGCGCCGCTTCCCCGATCCGGTCCATCTGCGGATCGAGGAGATCCCCGAGTTCGGGTACGTCGGGTCCGAGTACCGCGCCGAGCTCGACGCGGTCCTCCACGAGGCCGCCGAGCTGCGCGAACGGGTCCTGAACAAGGGGGCGTTGATCGACCGGGACGCGGTGTGGGCGGCGAAGCGGCGGGCCCTGGAACTGGTGGCGACCGTGCCGCTCGGGCCGGGCAGGCGCGCCGACTACTGCGACTTCCTCGCCGAGCACGGCCGCGCCCTGGAGGACCACGCCACGTACTGCGCGCTCGCCGAACGCCACGGCCACCACTGGCGCGACTGGCCCGCGGAGCTGCGCGACCCGGCCGCCGCAGCGGCGGCGGTCCGGGACGACGACGAGCTGCCCGCCCTGGTCGACTTCCACTGCCGGCTGGCCTGGCTGACGGACCGGCAGCTCGCCGCCGCCTCCCGGGCCGCGCGGGAGGCCGGGATGGCGGTGGGCCTGGTGCACGACCTCGCGGTCGGCGTGCACCCGGACGGCGCGGACGCATGGGCGCAGCAGGACGTGTTCGCGGCCGGCATGTCGGTGGGCGCGCCGCCGGACGCGTTCAACGCCCGCGGCCAGGACTGGGGCCTGCCGCCGTGGCGGCCGGACGCCCTGGCGGCCTCCGGCCACGCCCCGTACCGCGGGCTGCTGCGGGACATGCTGCGCCATGCCGGGGCGCTGCGGATCGACCACGTGATGGGCCTGTTCCGGCTCTGGTGGGTGCCGGAGGGCGGGGAGCCCACGGAGGGCGCGTACGTCCGGTACGACGCCGAGGCGATGCTCGCCGTCCTCGTCCTGGAGGCGCACCGGGCGGGCGCGGTGGTCGTCGGCGAGGACCTCGGCACGGTCGAGCCGGGGGTGCGCGAGGCCCTGGAGCGGCGCGGGGTGCTCGGCACCTCCGTGCTCTGGTTCGAGCGGGACTGGGACGGCGACGGCCGCCCACTGGCCCCGGAACGCTGGCGCGCCGGCTGCGTGGCCACCGCCACCACCCACGACCTGCCGTCCACCGCCGCCCGGCTGACGGGCCAGCACGTGCTGCTGCGGCACCGGCTCGGGCTGCTCACCGGGGACCTGGAGCGGGCGCGGGCCGCCGACCGCGCGGAGGTCGCCGAGTGGCTGGGGCGCCTGGACGGGCTCGGGCTGCTGCCGGAGGGCGTCGGCGAGGAGGAGGCGGAGGTGCGGGCGGTGCACCGGTTCCTGCTGCGCACCCCGGCCCGGATGGTCGGGGTGTGGCTGCCGGACGCGGTGGGGGACCGGCGGCCGCAGAACCTGCCGGGCACCTGGGACCAGTACCCGAACTGGCGGCTGCCGGTGGCGGACCCGTCGGGCCGCCCGCTGACGCTGGAGGAGCTGGCCGCCTCGCCGCGGCTGCACCGGCTGTTCGCGCTCTTCCGGGAGGGGGCCGGGGGCGGGGACCGGGAGGGGTAGCGGCGGCCCCGAGCAGGGCGCGTTGCCCGTACGGCACCCCCGGGCGCGCGCCCCGTCCGGGCGTTCGCTACTTTTGCACCGTGGACAAGAAGAACGCCCTGCGCGCCGGCGCCGTGACGGCCGGTACGACGCTGATGATGCTGCTCATGTCGTCCCCCGCGCTCGCCAACGCGAGCGACGACGGCGACGACCCGGCTCCCAAGATGAGTGTCGCGGAGACCCTCGGCCTGTTCGTGGCCGCGCCGATCGTGCTGTTCCTGGTGATCTGCGGTCTCGTGATGGTGCTCGACAAGTCCAAGAAGGCCTGACGGCCCGCTGAGTCCTCCGAGGGCGCCGTACGGTCCATGACGGACCGTACGGCGCCCTCGCGTGCGTTCACGCGGTCGTTCACGCCGTGCGTGCGTTCACGCCGTCGTCGCGAGCAGCTTGCGCAGCAGCCCGGCCAGCTGCTCCGCCTCCCCCTCGGTGAGTGCCGACTCCAGGGCTTCCCGCTGCCGTTCGAGACCGGCCCCCACGGCCTGGTCCACCAGCTCCCGGCCGCGTTCGCTGAGCGTCACCCGCAGCGCGCGCCGGTCGTTCGGGTCGGGACTGCGGCTGAGCAGCCCGGCCTTCTCCAGGCGGTCGAGCCGGCCGGTCATCCCGCCCGTGGTGATCATGAGCGTGGCCGAGAGCTCCCGCGGCGAGAGCGTGTACGGCGCTCCGGAGCGGCGCAGCGTGGCGAGCACGTCGAACTCCCCGAGCCCCATCCCGTAGGGCGCGTACGCCTGGTCGACGCGGCCGCGCATGGCGAGCGAGAGCCGGTAGATCCGCCCGAAGACCGCCATCGGGAGCGTCTCCAGATCGGGGCGTACAGCCGCCCACTGGTCGGCGATGGCGTCGACGGCGTCGTGGGCGGGGCCCGGTCCGGGGCTGCGCTCGGGGTTCTTCTCGTTCATGGGCCCAGTGTTCCTTCCCCGGCGAATCACTGACAAGAAAGCTGCTTGCGAAAAAGTAGCTTAGTGCTAAGTTAATTACTGCCAAGCCACTTCCGTAGTTCCGCAGGGGGGATCCGTCATGTCCCGCAAGGCCGCAGTCGTCGCCCTGACCGCCCTCGCCCCGGTCTCCTGGGGCTCCACCTACTACGTCACCACCGAGTTCCTGCCGCCCGACCGGCCGCTGTTCACCGGTCTGATGCGGGCCCTGCCCGCCGGGCTGATGCTGCTCGCCCTCACCCGGAAGCTGCCCACCGGGGCCTGGTGGGGCAAGGCCGCGGTGCTCGGCTCGCTGAACATCGGCGCCTTCTTCCCGCTGCTGTTCCTCGCCGCGTACCGGCTGCCCGGCGGGGTGGCCGCGGTCGTCGGCTCGGTCGGCCCGCTCTTCGTCGTCGGCCTCGCCGCCCTCTTCCTCGGCGACCGGCCCACGGTGAAGTCCCTGCTCGCCGCCGTCGCGGCGGCCTTCGGCGTCAGTCTGGTGGTCCTCAAGGCGGGCGCGGCCCTGGACGCGGTCGGCGTGGGCGCCGGACTGCTGTCCGCCCTGTCGATGTCCGCCGGCACCGTGCTCACCAAGCGCTGGGGCCGTCCCGAGGGGGTCGGCGCGCTGGCCCTGACCGGCTGGCAGCTCACCGCGGGCGGCCTGGTCATCCTGCCTATCGCCTTCCTGGTCGAGGGCGCCCCGCCCGCGCTCGACGGCACCTCGCTGGCCGGGTACGCCTACCTCGCCTTCGGCAACACCGCGGTCTCCTACTTCCTCTGGTTCCGCGGCATCGAGCGGCTGAGCGCCTCCTCCGTCACCCTCCTCGGTCCGCTCTCGCCGATCAGCGCCGCCGTCATCGGCTGGGCCGCCCTCGGCCAGGCGCTCGGTCCGGTGCAGCTGGCCGGCATGGCGATCGCCTTCGGCGCCACCCTGGTCGGCCAGATGGGACCGCGGAAGCGGCGGCAGCGGGCCGCGACTGAGGCTGGATCGTTCAGTCAGACTGAAAAGAAGCCTCAGGAAGTTTCGATGGACCTGAAGGTTGCGGCGGTGCGACGGTAGGCCGCATGAGCCTGACCGCCGCACGCCGTCCGACCACCCTCCCGCCGAGGCCGGCGCCCTTCCGGGGCGCCGGCCTCGGACTGCTCCTCGCCCTGCTCGCCACCGTCGTCTGGTCCGGCAGCTTCGTCGCCACCCGCGACATGGCCGACTCGGTCCCGCCCGTCCAGGCCGTCTTCTGGCGGTGGATCGTCGCCCTCGCCGCCGTCGCCCCCTTCGCGGCCCGCCCCTTCTGGCGGCAGCGCGGGCTGATCCGCCGGCACCTCGGCTTCGTCGCCCTCGCCTCGCTGTTCGGCGTCGCCCTCTACAACACCCTGGTCCACCAGGCCGGCCTCACCACCTCCGCCTCCAACATGGGCATGATCATGGCCGCGTCCCCGGTGCTCATGGCGGTCCACGCCCGCCTCGGCGGCGAACGCCTCGGCGCCCGCCGCGTCCTCGGCCTCGCGCTCGCCGTCGCCGGCGTGCTCCTGCTCGTCGGCGACGGCTCCCTCGCGGTCGACCTCGCCCCGGGCGACCTGTGGATGTTCGGCGCGGCGCTGTCGTTCGCCGCGTACAGCGCGATGCTGAAGCGCAAGCCCGCCGGGATCGACGGACTCGCCTTCCTCTTCGCCACCTTCGCCCTCGGCGCCCTGATGCTCGCGCCCGCGTACGCCGTCTCCCTCGCCGTCCAGGGCGGCTTCCCCGTCGCCGCCGGCACCGTCGGCCCCCTCCTCTACGTCGGCGTCCTCTCCTCCGCCGTCGCCTTCTTCGCCTGGAACAGGGCCATCGCGCTGATCGGCGCGGCCCGCGCGGGCGTCGTCTATTACCTCCAGCCCGTCTGCGTCGCCCTCCTGTCGTACGCGCTGCTCGGCGAGGAACTCGGCGTCCTCGGCGCGGCCTGCATGGCCCTGATCCTCGGCGGCGTCGCACTGGCCTCGGCCCGCGGCCGGTGACCGCGCCGGGGCGCGCCGCCGCGCCCGGTAGGTTGCGGACCATGACCGAGTGGGACATCAAGAAGCTCCAGATCCTGCGCACGCTGCGCGACCGCGGCACCGTCACCGCCACCGCGGAGGCCCTGCGCATGACCCCCTCGGCCGTCTCCCAGCAGCTCACCAACCTCGCCAAACAGCTCCGCGTGCCGCTCCTGGAGGCCCAGGGGCGACGCGTCCGGCTCACCGACGCCGCCCATCTGGTGCTGCGGCACGCCGAGTCCGTGTTCGCCCAGCTGGAGCGGGCCGACGCCGAACTCGCCGGCTATCTGCGCGGCGAGGCCGGCGAGGTCCGGGTCGCCGCCTTCTCCACCGCCGTGCCCGCCCTCGTCGTCCCCGCCGTGCAGCAGCTGCGGGCCGACCACCCCGGGCTCGGCGTACGCGTGCGGGAGGCCGAGGCGGGAGAGGCGTACGAGCTCCTCGGGGCCGGCGACGTCGACCTGGCGCTGTCGCTCGCCGCGCACGCCCCGCCCGAGCGCGACCCCAAGTTCAGCCGCGTCCCGCTGCTCGCCGACCCGCTCGACGTCGCCCTGCCCGCCGGGCACCCGCTCGCCGACGCGCCCGGACTGCGGCTCGCCGACCTGTCCGCCGAGCCCTGGATCTTCGGCGGCTCCGGCCCCTGGTCGGAGATCACCACCGCCGCCTGCGAGGCCGCCGGCTTCGTGCCCGAACAGGCGCACAGCGCCGCCGGCTGGACCGCGATCCTCGCCATGGTCGAGGCCGGGATGGGTGTCGCCCTGGTGCCCCGGATGGCCTCCGCGGAGCGCCGCGCCGGCGTCGTCATGCGGGTGCTCGCCGCCGACCAGCCGCGCCGCCACGTCGTCGCCGCCGTCCGGCGCGGCGCGGAGGAGGGGCCGGCTCTGGCCCGGGTGCTCGGCGCGCTCCGGCAGGCCGCCGTGCGCCGCGAGACCGTTCAGCAGAACTGAAAAGGACCGTCGAAAACATTCGATGGACCGCGAGGGTCGGGGCGCGGCACAGTCGTGACATGACCTTCGACGCCGAGACCGCAGAGAACGCAGGGACCGCCGACCACCAGGACCCGCACGCCAACGACGCCGCCCCGTACTCCGGCGGCGACCCGTACGCCGACTACCGCACCGGTGACTTCCCCTTCACCGAGCTGGTGGACCTGGCCGACCGCCGGCTCGGCGCCGGCGTCGTCGCCGCCAACGACGAGTTCTTCGCCGAGCGCGAGAACCTCCTCGTCCGCGAGCGGGCCGTGTTCGACCCGGAGCACTTCGGCCACAAGGGCAAGATCATGGACGGCTGGGAGACCCGCCGCCGCCGCGGCGCCGACGCCGAGAACGTCTTCCCCGCCCCCGAGGACCACGACTGGGCGATCGTCCGCCTCGGCGCCCCCGGCGTGATCCGCGGCATCATCGTCGACACCGCCCACTTCCGCGGCAACTACCCGCAGAAGGTCAGCATCCAGGCCGCCTCCGTCGAGGGCTCCCCGAGCCCGGAGCAGCTGCTCTCCGACGAGGTGAAGTGGGAGGAGCTGGTCCCGCCGACCCCCGTGCGCGGCCATGCAGCCAACGGCTTCGAGATCACCGCCGAGCGCCGCTACACCCACCTGCGGCTCTGCCAGCACCCCGACGGCGGCATCGCCCGCCTCCGGGTGCACGGCGAGGTCGTGCCCGACCCCGAGTGGCTGGAGCTGCTCGGCACCCTCGACCTGATCTCCGTGCTCAACGGCGGCGCGTACGAGGACGCCTCGGACAAGTTCTACTCCTCGCCGACCCAGATCATCCTGCCCGGCACCTCCCGCAAGATGGACGACGGCTGGGAGAACCGCCGCCGCCGGGTCCGCGGCACCAACGACTGGGTGCGCTTCCGGCTCGCCGCCCAGGGCGCCATCCGCGCCGTGGAGATCGACACCGCGTACCTCAAGGGCAACTCGGCCGGCTGGATCGCCCTTCAGGGCCGAAACGGCGGTGCCGATGAAAACGCAGAGTGGTTCGAGATCATCCCGCGGACCAGGCTGCAGCCCGACACCCTGCACCGCTTCAAGCTCCCCGCGCAGGCCGTCGTCACCCACGTCCGCCTCGACGCCTTCCCCGACGGCGGCGTCGCCCGGATGCGGCTGCACGGCACGCTCACGGACGAGGGCGCGACCGCACTGCGCGCCCGCTTCCAGCAGCTGAACGGCTGACCCGAAGACCGGTCGACACGGGCCGGTCCACCGACTCCCGCCCTGCGGCGCGGCGCGCACGAACGCCCGCGCCGCCGGGCGGGCCTCAACGGGACGCGACGACGGGTCCCGCGAAAGACGAAGGGGCACCTCCGTGGGGGAGGGTGCCCCTTCGTCGTTCGGTTCCTACGGTGCTACGGCGCCGCTACTGCGCCGCGGCCCGGTCCGCCGCCTGCGCCTTCAGCGCCCGCTCGACGCCCGCGCGCGACTCCGTCACCAGACGCCGCAGCGCCGGAGCCGGGTCGTTCGCCGCGATCCACGCGTCCGTCGCGTCCAGTGTCTCCTGCGAGACCTGCAACGACGGGTAGAGCCCGACCACGATCTGCTGGATCATCTCGTGGCTGCGGGTCTCCGCCACGTGCTTGATCGACGCGAAGTACTTCTCCGTGTACGGGGCGAGCAGCTCGCGCTGGTCGGTCTGCACGAAGCCGCCGATCACCGCCTCCTGCACGGCGTTGGCCAGCTTGTCGTCCTCGACGACCGACGCCCAGGCCTCCGCCTTCGCCGCCTCCGTAGGACGCCCGGCCCGCGCGGTCGCCGCATGCCGCTCGCCGGCCGCCGTGCGGTCGCGCTCCAGCTCGGCCGCGATCTCCGGCTCCTCGAACCGGCCGGCCGCCGCGAGACGCTGCACGAACGCCCAGCGCAGCTCGGTGTCCACGACCAGGCCCTCGATGGTCTCGCCGCCGTCCAGCAGACCGGCCAGCAGGTCCAGCTCCGCGTCCGTGCGCGCCGTCTCGGCGAACGCCCGCGCCCACGCCAGCTGGTGGTCGCCGCCCGGGGCCGCCGCCTTCAGCTGCTCCAGGGACGCCTCGGTCCAGCGGGTCAGACCGGCCGGCCGCCAGGCCGGGTCGGCGTACAGCTCGATCGCCAGCTTCACCTGGCGCTGCAGCGACTGCACCACGCCGATGTCGGACTCCTTGGCGATGCCGGAGAGCACCAGCTCCAGGTAGTCGCGGGTGGCCAGTTCGCCGTCGCGGGTCATGTCCCAGGCCGAGGCCCAGCACAGCGCGCGCGGCAGCGACTCGGTGAAGTCGCCGAGGTGCGCGGTGACGTTCTTCAGCGACACCTCGTCGAGGCGGACCTTCGCGTACGACAGGTCGTCGTCGTTGAGCAGCACCACGGCCGGGCGGCTGCGGCCCACCAGCTGCGGCACCTCGGTCAGTTCGGCCGCCGCGATGTCCAGCTCCAGGCGCTCGGAACGGACCAGCTTGCCGTCCTTCAGGTCGTACAGGCCGATCGCGATCCGGTGCGGACGCAGCACCGCCTCGCCCTTCGCGCCGACCGGCAGCGCCGGTGCCTCCTGCTTCACGGCGAACGCGGTGATCGTGCCGTTCTCGTCGGTCTCGATCTCCGGGCGCAGGATGTTGATGCCGGCCGTCTCCAGCCACGCCTTCGACCAGGCCTTCAGGTCACGGCCGGAGGTCTCCTCCAGCGCGCCGAGCAGGTCGGACAGACGCGTGTTGCCGAAGGCGTGCCGCTTGAAGTACGCCTGGACGCCCTTGAAGAACTCGTCCTGGCCGACGTACGCCACCAGCTGCTTCAGGACCGAGGCACCCTTGGCGTACGTGATGCCGTCGAAGTTGACGAGCACGTCCTCCAGGTCATTGATCTCGGCCATGATCGGGTGGGTGGACGGCAGCTGGTCCTGCCGGTACGCCCAGGTCTTCTCCGCGTTGGCGAAGGTGGTCCAGGCGTTGGGCCAGCGGGTGCCCGCGACGGAGGCCTGGCAGGCGACCGAGGTGAAGGTGGCGAACGACTCGTTCAGCCACAGGTCGTTCCACCATTCCATGGTGACCAGGTCGCCGAACCACATGTGGGCCAGCTCGTGCAGGATGGTCTCGGCGCGGCGCTCGTACGCCGCGTCCGTCACCTTCGAGCGGAACACGTACTGGTCGCGGATGGTCACCGCGCCCGCGTTCTCCATCGCGCCCGCGTTGAACTCCGGCACGAACAGCTGGTCGTACTTGGCGAACGGGTAGTCGTAGTCGAACTTCTCCTGGAACCAGTCGAAGCCCTGACGGGTCACGTCGAAGATGTGCTCCGCGTCGAGGAACTCGGCCAGCGAGGGGCGGCAGTAGATGCCGAGCGGGACGACCTGGCCGTCCTTGCCCTCGTACGTCGAGTGCACCGCGTGGTACGGGCCGACGATCAGCGCGGTGATGTACGTGGACATCCGCGGCGTCGGCGCGAACTCCCAGACCCCGTCCTTCGGCTCCGGCGTCGGGCTGTTGGAGATGACCGTCCAGCCGTCCGGGGCCTTCACGGTGAACGTGAAGGTCGCCTTCAGGTCCGGCTGCTCGAACGAGGCGAAGACGCGGCGGGCGTCCGGCACCTCGAACTGCGTGTACAGGTACGCCTGGCCGTCGACCGGGTCGACGAAGCGGTGCAGGCCCTCGCCCGTGTTGGTGTACGCGCAGTCCGCGACGACCTTCAGCTCGTTGCGGCCCTGCTTCAGGTGCGGCAGTGCGATCCGGGAGTCCCGGAAGACGGCGGCGACGTCGAGGGCGTGCCCGTTCAGCACGGCCTCGTGCACGGCGGGGGCGACGAGATCGATGAAGGTCTCGGCGCCGGCCTCGGCGGAATCGAAGCGGACGGTGGTGACGGACCTGTAGGTGCCGCCCTCCTGCGCACCGGTGAGGTCCAGTTCGACCTCGTACGCGTCCACGGACAGCAGCTTCGCCCGCTGCTGCGCCTCTTCACGGGTCAGGTTCGTGCCAGGCACCCGGTCAACTCCTCAATTTCGTGACGTTTGGCCCATCCTTCCACGGGGCGCGTCACCTGCGCACGGCGCATTTCCAGGGGCCGTCGCCGCTGATCCGCAGCAGTCCGGGGCCGGGGACGGGGGCACTCACCCGGATCTCCCCGATCTCGTTGACCAGCAGCTCCTGGTCCTCCTCGTCGTACTCCGGGTACGCGGGCGGGGTGTGCAGGTGGACGGTGAAGTTGGACTCGCCGCCGTGGAAGAAGTCCAGGACGCCGGCCGGGCCCTCGTAGATCACCAGATCGTGGGCATGGCCCTCGATGTGCCCGTCGAACCGGCGGGCGTGGGTCAGCGGCAGGACCCGCAGCGTCCAGGGCGTGTCGGCTTCCACGCGCAGGGTCAGCGGACGGTCCCGGGGCGCCAGGGCGACGGTGCGGGCGTGCACGTCGTCCTCGTACGCCATCAGCAGGAAGTCCTCGGCACGGCCGTAGGCGTCGCAGGACTCGATGGTCGTCGAGATGGAGTGGTACGCCTCGATCTCGAGCAGCGCCCAGCCCGGCGGGATCCCCGGATCGCACTGCACGGTCTCTTTGCCGCGGCCCTGGCGCACGAAGGGCCGGAAGGAGACGGAGTAGGGGTCGACGGGAGCGGGGTACGCGGCGGGGGCGTGGTACGGGGCGGGAGCCGGGTACGCCGCGGCCGGGGCCGGCGGCTGGTACGGCGAGGGGCCGGCCGGCGGCGGGTACGAGGCGGCCGGGGCCGGCGGCTGGTACGGGGCGGGGGCCGGCGGGGGGACGTACCCCGGGCCGGGGATCGGCGCGGGCGGGGCCTCCACCTCGATGCCGAAGTCCGTCGCGAGCCCGGCGAGCCCGGAGGCGTACCCCTGGCCCACGGCCCGGAACTTCCAGCCGCCGGTCCGCCGGTAGAACTCGCCGAAGACGAACGCGGTCTCCGACGCCGCGTCCCCGATCACGAAGTACGCCACCGTCTGTTCGGCCGGATCGGTCACCCGTACGTCGAGTCCGGGCACCTGGCCGAACGGCCCGCCGTCCGCGGAGGCGGCGACCACGACCCGCTCCACGCCCGGTTCCATCCGGTCGAGATCGAGCCACAGCCAGTCCGCCACCACGGAGCCGGGACCGCCGGGGGCGGACTTGCCCAGATGCCGCACGGCGCCCGACGGATGGGTCCCGTGGTTGTAGAACACCAGGTCTGCGTCCCCGCGCACCCGCCCGCTCGCGTCCAGGAGCAGCGCCGACACGTCCACGTCCGGCACCCCGGCTCCGCAGAGCCACGCCACCGCCACCTGGAGCGCCTGCGTGGGCACCGCGATGTTGGCGCCCTTCGGTATCTGGGTCATGACCGGATCATGGCACCCGGCGGCCCGTCTTCGAACGCGTTGTCCGAATTCCGCCGGTGCAGAATCCGCCCGTACCGAATCCGCCCGTACCGAATCCCCCCGTACCGGATCCGCTCGGCGTCAGCCGCGCAGCTCCCGCGCCACCAGCTCCGCGATCTGGACCGCGTTCAGGGCCGCGCCCTTGCGGAGGTTGTCGCTGGAGACGAAGAGCGCGAGACCGTTGTCGACGGTCTCGTCGGCGCGGACACGGCCCACGTACGAGGCGTCCTTGCCGGCCGCCTGGAGCGGGGTCGGGATCTCGGAGAGCTCGACGCCGTCGGCGTCCTTCAGCAGCTCGTACGCGCGCTCCACGCTGATCGGGCGCTCGAAGCGGGCGTTGACCTGGAGCGAGTGGCCGGAGTAGACCGGGACGCGCACGCAGGTGCCGGAGACCTTGAGCTCGGGGATCTCCAGGATCTTGCGGGACTCGTTGCGGAGCTTCTGCTCCTCGTCGGTCTCGTGCGAGCCGTCGTCCACCAGGTTGCCGGCCAGCGGGAGCACGTTGAACGCGATCGGGCGGCGGTAGACGCCGGGCTCCGGGAAGGCCACGGCCTCGCCGTCGTGGGTCAGCTCGGGGGCGCGCTCGGCGACGGCCTTGACCTGGCCGTCCAGCTCGGCGACGCCGGCCAGGCCGGAGCCGGACACGGCCTGGTACGTGGTGGCGACCAGCGCGGTCAGCCCGGCCTCCTGGTGGAGCGGCTTGAGCACCGGCATCGCGGCCATCGTGGTGCAGTTCGGGTTGGCGATGATGCCCTTCGGGCGGTCCTTGACCGCGTGCGGGTTGACCTCGGACACGACCAGCGGGACCTCGGGGTCGCGGCGCCAGGCGGAGGAGTTGTCGATCACGACCGCGCCCTGGGAGGCGACCTTCTCGGCGAGCGCCTTGGAGGTCGCGCCGCCGGCGGAGAACAGCACGATGTCCAGGCCGGTGTAGTCGGCGGTGGCGGCGTCCTCGACCGTGATCCCGTCCAGGACCGTGCCGGCGGAGCGGGCGGAGGCGAAGAGCCGCAGCTCGTCGATCGGGAACTTCCGCTCGGCGAGGATCTTGCGCATGACCGTGCCGACCTGACCGGTGGCTCCGACGATTCCGACCTTCACGGGGACTCCTCCGTACGTTTGTGCAGGGTGCTGCGGTTCCATGATGCGTATCACCCGGGGCGGCTTGTCCAATCCATTGTCCGAGGATCGGGACGGGAAAGACGAGAAAGGGGCGGACGCCGGTTCCGGCGCCCGCCCCTGTCATGATCGCGGTGTTACGGCGTGACGGTGCCGATCACCACGCTGCCGGCGCCCGCGACGGTGCCGCGCGCGTTCAGCAGCTGGACCTCGCCGAAGAACTGCCGGCCCTCGGGCGCGGCACCGGCGACGACCACCTCGGCGCCGACCTTCGCGCTCGCGCCGTTGGCGAGCGGGTAGGTCTTCGCCGTGTCGACCTGGACCTTGCCGAGCGACGCGGAGTAGTACACGTCCCGGTAGTCGTAGGTCGTGCCGCCCTCGGCCTGCACCGAGTAGCCGTCGATCACGATGGTGTAGGTGCCCGCGGCGGGCTTCACCAGCGAGACCGACTCCTCCGAGTCGCCGTCCGCCGACTGGCCGACCTGCTTGCCGTTCAGCAGCACGGTCAGGTCGAGGTCGGCGGCCTTGTCGGAGGTGTTGCCGATGGCCACGTCGAGCCGCTCGACACCCTCACCGATGGTGACGGTCTTCGTCTGCTGCTCGTGGTGCTTGATGGTCGGGGTCTCGACCTTGGCCGAGCCGAGCGAGCCGCCCCGCAGGGTGCCCTCCAGGCCGGCGAACTTGTTCGTCACGGTCCACTCGACCGCGGCCGGCGTGCCGACCTTCGCCTCGGCGACGGTCTGCACGGCCGGGTCGAAGTCCGCGCCCAGGACCGACACGTCCAGCTTGAACGGGTTGTCCAGGTCGGGCGAGGTGCGGCGCGACTCGACCTCGATCTCCCAGACGCCCGGCGTCGGGTTCGCGTACGAACGCAGGTCCGGACGGCAGGTGTTGGCCGGGTTGTAGTGCGGGTAGCACGCGGTGGACGCGGTCGACTCGATGGCCACGCCGTACGGGTGGATCGCGATGAACCGGGTCTGGCTCTTCTCCTTCAGACCGCCGAGGGCGACCTCGAGGGTCTTCGCGCCCGCCGGGACCTTCACGAAGAAGGACTTGTGGCTGTTGCGCTGCACCGTGCCGGTGGAGGAGCTGGTGAAGCCCGGCGCGACCAGGTCCTTGGCGACCACGACGGTCGACAGGATCTGCTTGTCGACGCCCTCGGTGCGCTCGTCGTCCAGCTCCAGGATGGCGCTGTGCACGCCCGCGGTGGCGGGCTTCGCCTGGACCTTGACGGTGACCGGCTTGTTCAGCGGCAGCGTGATGTAGTCGTACGCCGTGGCCGCCTTGAAGGTGCCGTCGTTGTACTTCCAGTTCAGGTCGTGCCGCACGCCGTACGCCGGGCCGGAGGTCCGGGTGATGGTGACGTCGTACGTCTTCTTCTGTCCGACCTTCAGGCCGCCCTCGCGGTCGTACACGCCGGTGCCGGTGTGCGGGGCCGGGAAGATGACGGTGTCGACCGGGGCCTCGACCTTGTAGTCGTGGGCGGTCGCGCCGTCCTCGATCGACTCCCAGGCCTCGTTGATGTCGATCAGACCGGAGCCCTGCTCGTGCGCGGCGACACCCGCGATCCGCTTCGCGGTCGAGGTGAGCGCGGTGCGCAGGGTCAGCGGGGAGAGCTCGACGCCCTCCTGCTTCGCGGCGGAGAGCAGCAGCGCGCTCGCGCCCGCGACCTGCGGGGAGGACATCGAGGTGCCGTTGAGCATCCCGTAGCCGGCGGGCAGCTGGTAGCCCGCCTCCGGCACGCCGGAGCCGGCCAGCCAGGTCGGGATGGTGTTCACGGCCGAGCCCGGACCGGTGATGGTCGGGGTGAAGCCGCCGTCCTCACGCGGACCGCGCGAGGAGAACGGGAACATGGCGTACGGCTTGGCCACGGCGGAGCCGTAGTTGGCCGCCCAGGTCGACTGGGAGATGGCCGCGCCGACCGAGAGGACCTTGTCGGCCAGGCCGGGGTCGCCGATGGTGTTGATGCCCGGGCCGGAGTTGCCGGCCGAGATGACCAGCTGGACGCCGTGCTCGTCGATCAGCCGGGTGTACAGGCGGGCGCGGACGTTGTCGCCGTCGTTCTGCGCGGGCAGGCCGCCGATCGACATGTTGACGATGTCGACGCCGCGGTTGACGACGAGGTCCGTCATGCCCTCCATGAGGGCGGTGTTGGTGCAGCCGCCGGTCCAGGTGCAGGCGCGCGAGGAGACGAGCTTCGCGCCCGGGGCCGCGCCGTTCATCCTGCCGCCGAACAGGCCCTTGGCGGCGGTGATGCCCGCCACGTGGGTGCCGTGCGAGGACTCGACGATGCCGATGTTGACGAAGTCGCGCTTCTGGCCGACCCAGGTGCCGCCCAGCGGGTCCATCGGGACGTCCTTGCGGATCTCCACGACGAACGGGGTGCGCTCGGCGACCGGGGTGTCGGCGTTGTCCGTGCCGAAGTACCCGATCTGGTGACCGTCCTTGTACGGCTTCATCGGCGCGTTGTCCGTGAAGTCGTTGTTCTGGTCGTCGTCCACGCGGACGGTGCCGGCGGCCGGGTCGTACAGCATGCCGAAGACGTCGGTGGTGTCGCCGTCGCGGTTGATGTCACCGGCCGGGTCGCCGCCCGCGGTGATCGACTCGCTGAAGCGGCTCCACTGGTACGCGCCCTCGGGGGCCTTCCAGCTCTGCGTGCCGGCGGTGAACTCCGGGCCGGTGACCGGGGTGACCTGCGCGCGCCAGGTGGCGTCGCCCTCGGTCAGCGGGTCGGTGGCGGTGACCCAGTCGACGATCTTGCGCTCGCCGGTGGTGGTCGTCTGCAGCGCCGGGTGGCCGAGGTCGACGCCGGAGTCGAGGATGCCGATGGTCACGCCGCGGCCGTCGGCCTTGGGGTGGTCCTGGACGAACTCGACCGCGCCGGTCTCGTGCGACGGGTTGTACGGGTTCTTCGCCGGCGTGCTCTTGCCCGGGGCCGGGTACGTCGTCGCGACGGTGGCGCCCGAGGCGGAGCCCTTGGCGCCCGCGTCCGGGGTGGGGTCGTCCAGGACGATCTCCGCCTGGAGGTCGACGGCCTGGACGGAGGAGAGCTTGGTGGCCGCCTTGATGGCGGAGTCCGCCTTGGCGGTCGGCAGGGTGGCCCTGACGTAGCCGAGCTTGTCGTCCCGCTTGCCGACGGAGCCGCCGGGGACGGCGTCGAGCTGGCCGGCGACCTGCTCGGTCGCGCCCGGGGCGGTCGCCACCAGGATGGTGACGTTCTTCTGGCCGGTGGCCTCGGCCTCGTCGAGGCGCTGCGCGTCGGTGGCGCCGAGCTTGTCGGCGGCATCGGAGGACTTGACCGGGGGAGTGGTCGCCGGGTCGTCGGCGGCCAGGACCGGAGCGGCACCGGCCGCGATCAGCGCGGTCACCAGGCCGGCGGCCGCGGCGATGCGGACGGCGCGTCTGTGCCCGGGGGTCGAGCGCCCGGGTATGGAGCTCTGGGTTTCGGGGGTGGTCATTTACATCCCTGGGTGATGAAAGAAGAGGGTCCGGATTTCGGTACCGGATGACCGCTCAGCCTTTCGTAAACGACCAGGGTTTGTGGAGAGTTGTCGAGGGGCGGGATGTGCCAGTGGCGTACATCCGCCAAGGGGGGACATACGCCACCGGGGACGAACCACCCCCAACAGGGGTGATTCGCGGAATGGTTAGTTTTCCTTTGTACGGGCGTAGTGGCGCGAGGCCTTGGCCCGGTTCCCGCAGATTGCCATCGAGCACCAGCGCCGGGTGCCGTTCCGTGAGGTGTCGAAGAAGTGCAGGATGCACGCCTCGTGCGCGCAGCCGCGGATCCGGTCGGGCGCGGTGCGCAGCAGGTCCAGGTAGTTCCGCGCGGCGGTCCAGGCCGGCCCCCAGGCGGGGTCGCGGAACTCGGCCCGCTCGCCGGGCCCGTCGGCGGTGAGCGTGGCGCGGATCCGGCCGTGGCCGAGGATCGCGTCCAGGCGCTCGACGGCGGCCGGGTCGCCGGGCCGGTCGACCAGGCCCAGGAGCGCGTCGCGGGCGGCGAGGGCGTGCCGGAGCGTCGTGCCGTCGGCGGTGAAGCGGTCGTCGAGCCCGTTGGCCGCGAGCCAGACCGCCAGGCCGGCCGGGTCGGTGAGCAGGTCCTGCCGCTCGCCCTCGTGCATCCACCGGGTGTTGAGCAGGTCCAGGGAGACGGGCTCGCCGGTGAGCGGTCGGGGGTCGGGGACGGTCATGGCGGACTCCCTGGGCTCCGTCGGCCTCGTTGCTAACCCCTCAAGAATACGTGACCGGTTGCACGACCCTCGCCTAACCTCTAAAGTCGAATTGAGAGGTTAGCCCGGAGGGGGCTGGCCACGTCCGAGGGGACAGCCATGTCTGCGATCGGCACGCTGCGCACGGGGCACATCGGGATCAACGTCACCGACCTGGAGCGCTCGCTCGGCTTCTACCGGGACGTCCTCGGCTTCGAGGTGCTCGCCGAAGGCAAGGAGGAGGGGCGGCGCTTCGCCTTCCTGGGGCAGGACGGCGCGCTCGTCGTCACGCTGTGGCAGCAGGCGGAGGGCGCGTACGACAAGGCCCGCGCGGGCCTGCACCACCTGGCCTTCGAGGCCGAGTCGATGGACCGGGTCCGGTCGGCGGAGACCGCCCTGAAGGAGCGGGACGTCACCTTCGCCTACGAGGGCGTCGTCGCCCACCGCGAGGGCGCGGCCGACGGCGGCATCTTCTTCCACGACCCCGACGGCACCCGCCTGGAGATCTACGCCCCCACCGGCGCGGAGGAAGCGGCAGCCCCGAACAACGCCACCCCGACCTGCGGCTTCTTCTAGGCCACGGGCCGCGCGGCGTTCGCGCCCCGTCCCACCCCGACCCCGACCCGCACCTGGAGGGACCTCCCATGGACACCGTCCGCGCGTACCACTCCGGCTCCCTGGCCATCCAGGAGCGGGTCGGGGTCCGCGATCTCGCCGATCACGTAGGCCGCTCCATCGCCCCCGGCATCAAACCCGTCGCCGCCGCCTTCCTGGAGCTCCAGCCCTTCCTGGTCCTCGGCGCGGCGGACGCCGACGGCCGGGTCTGGAGTTCGCTGCTCACCGGTGCGCCGGGATTCGTCCGGGCCACCGGCCCGGCCCGGATCTCGATCGCCGGCGGCGTCCCGGACCGCGACCCGCTCGCCGGGGCCTTCGAGGCCGGCGCGCCCGCCGGCACGATCGCTCTCGACCCCCGCACCCGCCGCCGGATGCGGCTCAACGGCACCGCCCTGCCCAGCCCTCGCGGCCTGGCCGTCGACGCCGAGCAGGTCTTCGCCAACTGCCCGAAGTACCTCCAGAAGCGCGAGCTGTACGGCGCCGAGCCCGGCGCCCGCCCGGGCGCGGTCCGGCGCGGCCGGGCGCTCACGCCCGGCCAGGAGCGGTTCGTCCGCGCCGCGGACACGTTCTTCGTCGCCAGCGCCGCGCCGGACGGCGTGGACGCCAGTCATCGCGGCGGCAACCCCGGCTTCGTCCGGGTGCACTCGCCGACCGAGCTGAGCTGGTTCGACTATCCGGGGAACTCGATGTTCCTGACCCTCGGCAATCTGGAGGCCGACGGCCGCGCCGGCCTGCTCTTCCTGGACTGGAGCACCGGCGACACCCTCCAGGTGTCCGGGGCCGCCCGGACCGCCTTCGGTCCGGAGGGCCGGACCACCCACCTTAGAATTCAACAAACTGTGGAAACGGAGGCGGCGAGTCCGCTGCGCTGGTCGGCGCCCGACTACTCGCCGGCCAACCCTCCCCTGGACGAAGGAGACCGATGGCCGGAGTGACGCACACGGCGGAGGCGCCCCCCACCGAGGCCCCGGCCCCGAGCCCAGCCCCGGCTCCCGTCGGCCTCGCCGCCCGCCTCGCCCGCGCCGCCGCCGCAGGCCCCCCGCGCCCCCGGCTCCGCGTCGTCCTCACCGCCACCGCGCTCAGCACCCTCGCGCTGCTGACCCTGGTCGCCCTCGGCACCGCGGTCCACCACCCGCTGCTGATACCGCCGCTCGCCGCGAGCATGGCGCTCGTCGCGGGCGCGCCCGACCTGCCTCTGTCCCAGCCCCGCTCGGTCGTGGGCGGCCAGCTGCTCTCCGCGCTCACCGGCTTCTCCGTGCTCGCCGTCGCCGGGCCGGGCCTGTGGAGCGCCGCGGTCGCCGGAGGTCTGGCGCTCGGCGCGATGATGCTCGCCCGCACCCCGCACTCCCCGGCCGCCGCCACCGCGGTGATCGTCGCGCTGCAGGACCCGCCGTTCTGGACCTTCGCCGGCCTGCTCGCCCTGGCCTGCGCGGTCCTCGTGGCCGCCGGACTCCTCGGCGGCCGCCTCACCGGCCGCCGCTACCCGCTCTACTGGTGAGCCACGGCCACTAACCTCACACCATGGTCGAGGAGTTGAGGGTGGCGGCCTACGCCGTGTGTGTCCGCGACGAGCAGATACTGCTGGCCCGGTGGGTCGCCCGGGACGGGGTGAAGCAATGGACGCTGCCCGGCGGCGGCATGGATCACGGCGAGGACCCGCTCGACACCGTGGTGCGGGAGGTGGAGGAGGAAACCGGCCAACTCGTGGAGCCCACCCGGCTCCTCGGCGTCGACACCGTCCGCCGCCGCTGGTCGCGCCGGTTCGGCGCGGACGCCGACTGGCACGGGGTGCGCATCGTCTACGAGTGCCGGCTCACCGGCGGCGTCCTGCGCAACGAGATCGGCGGCTCCACCGACCTCGCCGCCTGGTTCCCGCTCGACGAGGTCGCCGGGCTCGACCGGGGGGAACTCGTCGACACGGGCCTCGCGCTGTGGCGCGAGCGGCCCGCGCTCGGCAGGCTCCCGCGCAACGGCTGAAAGCCGCTCAACCCCGCGGTGCGGATCAACGCCGTACGGACCGGCGGGGTCCTGCCCCACGACACCAGTCGACGAGCAGGGGAGTCCCGCACATGTCCGTACGCACGGTCCGCCCGGTCCGCACCGCGATCGCGGCGGCGACGGTCGCCGCCGCCCTGACCGCCACCGTCCTCGTGCCCGCGTCGGCCGCCGTCGCCGCACCGGCGAAGCCCTCACGCGCGAAGCCGGGCCACGCGGCCACCCAGCAGGCGCTGGACGCGGCCGTGGCCGCCGGCGTTCCCGGCGCGGTCGCCCAGGCCCGCGACGGCAGGAGCAGGTGGACCGGCACGGCCGGCGAGCGCCGCGGCCACGACCGCTACCGGGTCGGCTCCATCACCAAGACCTTCACCGCCACCGTCCTGCTCCAGCTCCAGACCGAGGGCCGGCTCGACCTCGACGACGCGGTGGAGAAGCACCTGCCCGGCGTCGTCCGCGGCAACGGCCACGACGGCCGCAAGATCACCGTCCGCCAGCTCCTCAACCACACCAGCGGCATCTACGGCTACACCGAGGACCCGGACCTCCAGAAGCGCGTCTTCGGGCCGGAGTTCCTGGAGCACCGCTACGACACCTGGACCCCGCGGCAGCTCGTCGCGGTCGCCATGACCCACGAGCCGGACTTCGCGCCCGGCACGTCCTGGAACTACTCCAACACCAACTTCATCCTCGCCGGCATGGTGATCGAGAAGGTCACCGGCCGCCCGTACGGCAAGGCGGTCGAGAACCGGATCGTCAAGCCGCTGAAGCTGCGCGCCACCAGAGTCCCCGGCACCGACTCCCGGATGCCGAGGCCGAACTCCGGCGCGTACTCCACGCTCGGCGGCGAGACCGGGGCCCCGACGTACGACGTGACCGAGCTCAACCCGAGCATGGCCGGCGCGGCGGGCGAGATGATCTCCGACTCCAACGACCTGCAGACCTTCTACCGTGCCCTGCTCAAGGGCCGGCTGCTGCCGCCCACGGAGATGAGGGAGCTGACCGACACGGTCGCCACCGGGATGCCCGATCTGCGGTACGGGCTCGGGCTCATGCAGCAGAAGCTCAGCTGCGGCAAGGAGGTCTGGGGGCACGGCGGCGGTATCCACGGCTCCAGCTCCCAGGCCCAGGTGACCCGGGACGGCGAGCACTCGCTGGCCGCCAACCTCAACGCCGACTGGACGGGGGACACCCAGAGCGTCGTCGAGGCCGAGTTCTGCGGCACGGCCCCCAAGAAGCGCTGACGCTCAGCGCGGCAGGACGACCACGTAGGCGGCCGGGTCCCGGTCCGTCGCGGCCATCAGGGCCGTACGGACCACGGTCGCCTGCTGCTCCAGGGAGTCGCGCAGCTTGCGCGGGGTGAGGTGGACGACGGTGATCCCGAGCCGTTCGAGCACCTCGCGCTTGCGCGTGTACTCGGTCCACAGCGCGTCGCCGTCGTCGAGCCGCGGCGAGCGGGTGTCCAGCTCGACGGCGACCGCCTGGTCCGGCCAGTACGCGTCGAGGCCGCCGAGGTGCGGGCCGCCGGGCAGCCGCAGGTCCACGTTCCACAGCGGGTCCGGCAGTCCGAAGGCGCGCACCATCTCGTACAGCCGTTCCTCCGCGACGGCCCGGCCCTCGGCGAGCAGCGAGTCCACCGCGTCCACCACGTGCGGCCGGGACAGCAGCCGGGCGCGGCTCAACTCCCGTACCACCGCGCTCGGTTCGCAGTACCCGCCGCGCACCGCCTCGGTGAGCAGCCGGCGCACCGCCCCGGCGTCGGCGAGCTGGTCGACCGCGTCGGCGAGCGCCCGGGCGACCGGGGCGACCGGCACCCCGGCGAGCTGCACCGCCTCGGGCGGCTCCGCCGCGCGCACCACCCGCACCTGCGCGGTGGAGCGCAGCCGGCGCACCCGCGGGACCAGGATGTCGATCCGGTCGACGATCGCGGTCGGGGGAGCGGACGAGAAGCCGTACAGGGCGAGCGCGGCGAGCCCGGTGATCATCGCCTCGGGGCCCTGCTCGGGCACGGACCCGCGGCGGCGCGCGTGGTGGAGGGCCTCCCGGACCCGGTCGTCGCCGGAACAGGGGAGCGGGCGGGGGGAGATGGGGGTGTTGTGGTTCATGCCGGGGGTCTTCCGCCGGACGAACCTCGACTAACCGCTGTTACACGCCCGTCGACGAATCCGGACAACGCCGTCCTAAAGTACGCGCGTTCGACGACCGAAGGGCGCGCCGCCGTTCGAGTGACGCCGCGCCCTCCGCCGTACCGCTCAGCCCGCCGCGGCGTCGCACTCCTGTGCCCGCAGCGCCCGCGCCAGATCGTCCCGGGCCTCCAGGACCAGCCGGCGCAGCGCCGGGGCGGCGTCCGCGTGCCCGGCGAGCCAGGCGTCCGTCGCCGCCAGGGTCTGCGGGGAGTCCTGCAGCCCCGGGAACAACCCGCGGACCACGTGCATGCCGATCTGGATCGACCGCTCGGCCCAGACCCGCTCGATCGCCTCGAAGTACTTCGGCGCGTACGGGGCGATCAGCGCCCGCTGCGAGGGCTGCACGAACCCGGCGATGGTCGCCTCCACCAGCGCGTTCGACAGCCGTTCGGACTCCACGACCGCCGCCCACGCCTGTGCCTTGACCGCCTCCGAGGGCCGCGAGGCCAGGCAGCGCACCGAGTGCCGCTTGCCGGTCGCGGTGTCGTCGCGGGCGAGCTCCGCCGCGATCCGTGCCTCGTCCGCGCGGCCGTGCGCGGCCAGCGGGCCGAGCAGCGCCCAGCGCAGCTCCTGGTCCACGCTCAGGCCGTCGATCTTCGCGGTGCCGTCGAGCAGCCCCTCCAGGAGCTGGAAGTCGGCGTCCGAGGAGGCGGTCGCAGCGAAGAAGCGCGCCCACGTCAGCTGCTGCTCGCTGCCCGGCTCGGCGAGCCTCAGCTCGCGCAGCCCGCCCTCGGCGAGCAGCCGCCCGCCCTCCGCGCGCCACGAGGGGGCCGCATAGTGGGTGACCGCCGACTGGGCCCAGGCGTGCACCATCTGCAGCACGCCGATGTCGGTCTCGCGGCCGGCGAAGTCCAGCGCGATCGCGACGAAGTCCCGGGCCGGCATCAGCCCGTCCCGCGTCATGTTCCACAGCGCCGACCAGCACAGCGCGCGGGCGAGGGGGTCGGTGAGGTCGCCGAGGTGCGCCCGCAGCGTGGCCAGCGAGCCCTCGTCGAAGCGGATCTTGCAGTACGTGAGGTCGTCGTCGTTGACCAGCACCAGGTCGGGCCGGTCCTGGCCGGCCAGTTCGGCGATCGCCGTGCGCGGCCCGGTGACGTCCGCCTCGGCCCGCGCGTACCGCACCAGCCGGCCCTCGGGCGACAGCCGGTACAGGCCCACGGCGGCCCGGTGCGGGCGCAGCTCCTCGCCGTCCTGGAGGACGGCGAGCTCGGTGATCCGGCCCTCGGCGTCGTAGGTGACGGCCGGGGTCAGCGCGTTGACGCCGGAGGTCTGCAGCCAGGACTTCGCCCAGGCCCTCAGGTCCCGGCCGGAGGTCTCCTCCAGGACGGTCAGCAGGTCGGCCAGGGCCGTGTTGCCGTACGCGTGCCGCTTGAAGTAGCGCCGCGCGCCCTCCAGGAACGCCTCCCGGCCCGCGTACGCGACCAGCTGCTTCAGCACCGCCGCGCCCTTGGCGTACGTGATGCCGTCGAAGTTCAGCTTGGCGTCCTCCAGATCGCGGATGTCCGCCGTGATCGGGTGCGTGGACGGCAGCTGGTCGGCGCGGTACGCCCAGGCCTTGCGGTTGTTGGCGAAGGTGACCCAGCTGTTGGTGAAGCGGGTGGCCTCGGCCAGTGAGAACGAGCCCATGAAGTCCGCGAAGGACTCCTTCAGCCACAGGTCGTCCCACCACACCATGGTGACCAGGTCGCCGAACCACATGTGGGCCATCTCGTGCAGGATCGTGTTGGCCCGGCGCTCGTACGCGGCCTGCGTGACCTTGCCGCGGTACACGTACTCCTCGCGGAAGGTGACCATGCCCGGGTTCTCCATCGCGCCGAGGTTGTACTCGGGGACAAAGGCCTGGTCGTACTTCCCGAAGGGGTACGGGTAGTCGAAGTTGTCGTGGAAGAAGTCGAAGCCCTGCTTGGTGATCAGGAAGACGTCGTCCGCGTCGAAGTGCTTCGCGAGGCCCTTGCGGCACATCGCGCCGAGCGGGATCTCGAGGTCCCCGCGCCGGTAGGTGTCGGTGACGTAGTGGTACGGCCCGGCGACCACGCAAGTGATGTACGTGGAGATCGGCGCGGTCTCCGCGAACCGCCACACCCTGTCGGCGCCCTGCTCGCCCGCCCCGTTCGACCAGACCGTCCAGGCCTCCGGCGCGGTCACCTCGAAGCGGTACGGGGCCTTCAGGTCGGGCTGCTCGAAGTTCGCGTACACCCGGCGGGCGTCGGCCGGCTCGTACTGGGTGTAGAGGTAGACCTCGCCGTCCTCCGGGTCGACGAAGCGGTGCATGCCCTCGCCGGTGCGGCTGTACGCGCACTGGGCGTCCACCACCAGCACGTTCTCGTCCTGGAGGCCGTCCAGCGCGATCCGGGACCCGTCGAAGACGGCCGCCGGGTCCAGCTCCCGCCCGTTGAGGGTCACGGAGGTGACGGACGGGGCGATCAGGTCGACGAAGGTCGCGTCGCCCGTCCCGGTGCGCCGGAAGCGGATCGTGGTCAGCGACCGGAAGGTGCGTACCTCCCGGTCGGACTCGCCGACCGCCGAGCGCAGGTCGAGGGCGACCTCGTACCCGTCGACTGACACCAGTCCCGCCCGCTCGCGGGCCTCGTCGCGGGACAGATTCTCTCCGGGCACGGTCACTCCTTTGTGGCTCGTTGAACAGCAGGATCCTGCCATGTGCGGCTGACCCCGGACACTCCGGGAATGTCGGCGTCGGACGACGGCGTTGGCCCGGAGGCCCGTGCATCATCGATGAGGAGTGACATGTCCGAGAGCAGGACCACCGCCGACTTCTGGTTCGACCCTCTGTGCCCCTGGGCCTGGATGACCTCCCGCTGGATGCTGGAGGTGGAGAAGGTCCGCCCGGTCGACGTGCGGTGGAAGGTGATGAGCCTGGCGGTCCTCAACGAGGACAAGCTGGACGAGCTGCCGGAGCGGTACCGCGAGATGCTCGCCACCGCCTGGGGCCCGGTCCGTGTCGTGATCGCGGCCCGGGAGCTGCACGGCGACGAGTACGTCGGCAAGCTCTACACGGCGCTCGGCACCCGTTTCCACAACAAGGGCGAGGCCCCCACGAAGGAGACCGTCGTCGCCGCCCTTGCGGACGTCGGCCTGCCCGCCTCGCTCGCCGACTACGCGGACCGGGACGTGTACGACGCGCAGCTGCGCGCCTCCCACAAGGAGGGCATCGACAAGGTCGGCCAGGACGTCGGCACCCCGGTCATAGCCGTGCCCGGCGCGGACGGCGACGAGGTCGCGTTCTTCGGCCCGGTCGTCACCCCGACCCCGCGCGGCGAGGCCGCGGCGCGGCTGTGGGACGGCACGCTGCTCGTGGCGTCGACGCCCGGCTTCTACGAGATCAAGCGCACCCGGACGGCGGCCCCGAGCTTCGAGTGACCGCCGCTCCCCGGGTACGGAAGAACCCCCGCGTCTCCTGTCGGCGCGGGGGTTCTTCTTTCATCCGCCTGCCCGGTGAAGGTTGAGAAGACGATCACGAGCAGGACGACGGGGTGGCGCGGGTCAGATCGAGATCAGCGGGACGGACGACTTGGCGGCCTGGTACCGCTTGCTCACGTCCTGCCAGTTGACGACCTGCCACATGGCCTCGATGAAGTCCACCTTCTGGTTCTTGTACTGCAGGTAGAAGGCGTGCTCCCAGGCGTCGAAGACCAGGACCGGGACGGAGCCCTGGCCCACGTTGCCCTGGTGGTCGTAGACCTGCTCGACGATCAGCCGGCCGCTGATCGGCTCGTACGCGAGCACGCCCCAGCCGGAGCCCTGGGTGGTCGCGGAGGCCTTGGTCAGCTGGGCCTTGAACTTGGCGAAGGAGCCGAAGGACTCGGTGATCGCGTCGGCGAGGTCGCCGACCCCGTCGGCGGCCAGCGGCTCGCCGCCGCCCCCGTCCTTCGGGCTGTTCATGTTGTTCCAGTAAATGGAGTGGAGGATGTGGCCGGAGAGGTGGAAGGCCAGGTTCTTCTCCAGGCCGTTGATCGAGCCCCACTGCTCCTTGTCGCGGGCCTCCTCCAGCTGCTCCAGGGTGTCGTTCGCGCCCTTCACATACGCCGCGTGGTGCTTGTCGTGGTGCAGCTCGATGATCTGCGGATTGATCACCGGCTCCAGCGCCGCGTAGTCGTACGGCAGCTCAGGAAGCGTGTAGATCGCCATGCCGGACCTTCCCGTCCTCTTATTGCACATCCTATGCAAGTGCAGGCTACCAGCAAGAAGATCACGGAGTGCGGGCGGAACGCGAAGAACCCCCGGACCGCGGGCGGCGGTCCGGGGGTTCTTCGCGCTGAGGCGCAGGAGGGTCAGGCGTCCTGGCGCTTCGCGCCCAGCTTCTGCCGGGCGAGGCCGACGGCGGCGAGGACCAGGGTCATCGCGCCCGTCGCGTACAGCTGGATACGGGTGCCCTCCTCGCGGGCCATCAGGAAGAAGATGACCGCCATGCCGGCCAGCGCCACCCAGGTCAGCGCCGGGAAGGCCCACATCCGCACGACCAGCTTCTCGGGCGCCTCACGCTCCAGGCGGCGGCGCAGCACCAGCTGCGAGGCGGCGATGAAGATCCAGACGACCAGGATCACGCCGCCGATCATGTTCAGCAGCCACGGGAAGATCGTCTCGGGGGACCAGTAGTTCAGGCCCACGCAGACGAAGCCGAAGAAGCAGGACGCGAGCACGGCCAGGCGCGGCACGCCGCCGGAGACCTTGCCCAGCACCTTCGGGCCGAGGCCGCGCTGGACCAGCGAGAAGGCGATGCGCGAGGAGCCGTAGATGTTGGCGTTCATCGCGGACAGCAGGGCGACCAGCACGACGACGTTCATGATCTGGCCGGCGGCCGGGATGCCCAGCTGGTCGAGGGCGGCGACGTACGGGCCCTTCTCCGTGACGGCCTTGTCGTTCCACGGGACGAGGGTCACGATCACGGCCATCGAGCCGATGTAGAACAGCGCGATGCGCCACATCGCGGTGCGCACGGCGCTCGCGACGCCCTTGACCGGGTTCTCCGACTCGGCGGCGGCGATGGTCACGGTCTCCATGCCGCCGTACGAGAACACCGAGGCCAGCAGACCGATGACCAGGCCCTCACTGCCGTTCGGCAGCAGGCCGCCCGCGCCGAACAGGTGGGACGTGCCGGGGGACTCGGTGCCGGGCAGCATGCCCAGGACGGCGAGCACGCCGAGGCCGAGGAAGAGCGTGATCGCGCCGACCTTCAGGGCGGCGAACCAGAACTCGAACTCGCCGAAGTTCTTCACCGCCGCCAGGTTGGCGCCGCAGAAGATCAGCATGAAGAGGGCGACCCAGGCCCACTCGGGGGTGCCGGGCAGCCAGCCGGTGACGATCTTCGCCGCACCGATGCCCTCCAGGCCCACGGCGACGCTGAGCAGCACCCAGAACGACCAGCCTGCGGTGAATCCGGCCCAGGAGCCGAAGGCGCGCTCGGCGTGCGAGGAGAACGAGCCGGAGGACGGGTACGCCGCCGACATCTCGCCGAGCATGCGCATCACCAGCATGACCAGCAGGCCGGAGAGCGTGTACGCGAGGACGATGGAGGGGCCGGCGGCTGCGATGCCGGCGCCGGAGCCGACGAAGAGGCCGGCGCCGATGACGCCGCCGAGGGCGATCATCGAGAGGTGGCGCTGCTTGAGGCCGTGGGAGAGAACCGTCGTCCCGTCGTCCTTGCGGTCGACGGGCGCGGGCGCGGTGGTCCGGGACATGGGCCTGCCCTGTTCGGAGGTTGAGACGCGGGGACCGGCACAGTCTGGGCAGCTGCACCGCTCACAGGGAACGGGTGTCCGCTATACGGGCACCGGGTTCACACAAAGTGAAGATCCCGTTTCATTTCGTACGCCCCGGTAATCCGGACCCGTTCCCTCCGCAGCCCGCGCGGCCGCGCCCGGTCGCTCAGCGTCGCCGCTCGCGCCACTCCCGTACGCCCGCCGTCAGCAGCACCGCGCCGGTCGCCGCGGCCGACCACAGCACCTGCGGGCGCGCGTCGTCGTCGGTCAGCATCAGGACAAGGACGGCGCCGATCGCGGCCAGGGCCGTCCAGCTCAGCCACGGGAAGCCCCACATCCTCAGGGTCAGCTTCTCCGGCGCCTCCCGCTCGATCCGGCGGCGCAGCTTCAGCTGCGAGACCGCGATCAGAGCCCAGACGAAGAGCAGCACCGCGCCCACGGAGTTGAGGAGATAGAGGAAGACGGTGTCCGGCCACCGCAGATTGAGCAGGACCGAGACGAAGCCGAACGCCACCGACGCGAGCACCGCCCGGCGCGGCACGCTCCCCCACTCTCGGCTTCGCTCGAGCGGGGGGACCCCCACCGGCGAGATCCGCAGCAGCCCCTTCGGGGCCTCCCGGCGCTCGGCCAGCGAGAAGATCATCCGCGAGGAGCCGTAGAGATTGGCGTTGAGCGCCGACAGCAGCGCCACGAACACCACCACGTTCATCAGCTGCCCGGCCGCCGGGATCCCGATGGCGTCGAGCACGGCCACGTACGGCGACTCGCCCGGCTTCATCGACGTCCACGGCAGCAGGGTCACGATCACCAGCATCGAGCCGACATAGAAGAAGAGGATGCGCCAGACCGCGCTGCGCACCGCGCGGGCCACGTTGCGCGCCGGGTCCTCCGACTCGGCCGCCGCGATCGTGACGACCTCCAGACCGCCGAACGCGAACACCACCGCGAGCACGCCGGAGACCACGCCCTCCCAGCCGTTCGGCAGGAAACCGCCCTGACCGGTCAGGTTCGTCAGGCCCACCGGATCGGTGTCGGGCAGCACGCCCAGGATCGCCAGGGTCCCCAGGCCGAGGAACAGCACGATCGCGCCGACCTTGAGCGCCGCGAACCAGAACTCGAACTCGCCGAAGTTCTTCACCGCCGCCAGATTGGCCCCGGTGAACACCAGCATGAAGATCAGCACCCAGGCCCACTGCGGCACCCCCGGCGCCCAGCCGTGGGCGATCCGCGCCGCGCCCGTCGCCTCCACCGCGAGGACCACGACCAGCAGGAACCAGTACAGCCAGCCCACCGAGAACCCGGCCCAGCGGCCCAGCGCCCGCTCCGCGTGCACGGAGAACGCGCCGGACGCCGGCATGGCCGCCGACATCTCGCCGAGCATCCGCATCACCAGCATCGCCAGCGCGCCCGCGATCAGGTACGAGAGCACGATCCCGGGCCCCGCGACCGCGATGCCCGCGCCCGAGCCCACGAACAGGCCCGCCCCGATCACCCCGCCGAGACCCAGCATCGTCAGATGACGCTGTTTCAGCCCGTGTGAGAGCGGCTCGGGTTCGGCGGCCAGGGTGGGCGGCGGGGCGTCGTGCATGAAGGCGGCTCGTGCTCTCGGGGCTCTCGGCGTTTATGGAGACCCCACAGTCTCTCCGTTGGACCGCCCCTGGCGCAAAATGGACCTCCTGGCGGGAGTTCCACGTGACGAGCGTCACGTGGTGCGCGGCATGATCGAGAGCCTTTGTCTGAACTCCACGAAGCCCTCAACTGCCGCTTTGTCGGCGGCAGACGGTGATCGGACGCTCACCCCTCGACTACGGTCGGTCGGGCCCGCCCGACCCCTCACCCCGCGGAGTACCGATGAGCACCGCCGCCGCCCCCGCCCGTTCCCTCCGCCCCGGCCAGGTCCTCGCCGACCTGCTCCCGTCCCCCAAGCTCTCGGCTTCGCTCGGCCGCACCCGCGACGCCGTGCTGGTCCTCGGCGGCGCCGCGCTCACCGGCCTGGCCGCCCAGCTCTCCGTGCCGGTCCCCGGCTCGCCGGTCCCGGTCTCCGGCCAGACCTTCGCCGCCCTGCTCGTCGGCACCGCCTTCGGCGCCCGCCTCGGCTTCCTCTCCCTCGGCCTGTACGCCGTCGCCGGCATGGCGGGCGTGCCGTGGTTCGCCGAGGGCGCCTCGGGCACCTCGATGCCGTCCCTCGGCTACGTCCTCGGCATGATGCTGGCCGCCACCGTCGTCGGCGCCCTGGCCCGCCGCGGCGCGGACCGCTCCGTGCTGCGCACGGCCGGCGCGATGGCGCTCGGCTCCGCGGTCGTCTACGCGGTCGGCGTGCCGTACCTGGCCCTGGCCACCGGCATGTCGCTCTCCGAGGCGGTCGCGCAGGGCCTCGTCCCGTTCCTGATCGGCGACGCGCTCAAGGCCGCGCTGGCCATGGGCCTGCTGCCCGCGGCCTGGAAGCTGCTCGGCGGCCGCGAGGGCTGACCGAGGCCCGGATCGTCGCCCGGACATGGAAAGGCTCTCCGTGCCGCAGGGGTTTCCCTGGGCGCGGAGAGCCTTCCGGCGTTACCTGATCAGTCCTCGGTGACCGGCTCCGCGTTCTTGCCGAGGCGGTCGCGCACCAGGGCGATCGCCACGACCAGGCCGGCCACGAGCAGCGACAGGACGACCTGCTCACGCGCCGAGCCGCCGTCGTAGAGCATGAAGCCCAGGACGAAGACGATCATGGCGATGGTCGCCCAGGTCAGGTACGGGAAGAGCCACATCTTCACGACCAGCTTCTCCGGGGCCTCGCGCAGGATGATCTTGCGCATGCGCAGCTGCGAGAAGCAGATGACCAGCCAGACGAAGAGCGCGATGGCGCCGGACGCGTTCAGCAGGAAGGCGAACACGGTGTCGGGCCACTTGTAGTTGAAGAAGACGGCGACGAAGCCGAAGATCACCGAGCCGATGATCGCGGCCTGCGGCACGCCCTTCGCGTTGGTCTTGGCGAAGGCCTTCGGCGCGTCACCGCGGCGGCCCAGCGAGTAGGCCATGCGGGAGGCCGTGTAGAGGCCGGAGTTCAGGCAGGACAGCACGGCGGTCAGGATGATCACGTTCATGATCTGGCCGGCGTGCGGGATGCCGATCGAGTTGAGCGCCGCGACGTACGAGCCGTCCTTCTGCAGCGACGGGTCGTTCCACGGCAGCAGCGAGACCACGACCAGGATCGAGCCCAGGTAGAAGATGCCGACGCGCCAGATCACGCTGTTGGTGGCCTTGGCGACGGCGCGCCGCGGGTCCGAGGACTCGCCGGCGGCCAGGGTGACGATCTCGCTGCCCATGAAGGAGAAGACGACCATCAGGATGCCGGTGAGGATCGCGCCGTAGCCGTTGGGCAGGAAGCCGCCGTGCTCGGTCAGGTTGCTCAGGCCCGCGGCCGAGGTGTCCGCGCCGGGCAGCACGCCGAAGATCGCGAGCCCGCCGATCACGATGAAGGCGGCGATGGCGACGACCTTGATGCCGGCGAACCAGAACTCGAACTCGCCGTAGGAGGCGACCGAGCCGAGGTTGGTGGCGGTCAGCACGACCATCACGATGAGGGCCCAGGCCCACTGCGGGACGGCCGGGAGCCAGCCGTTGAGGATGTCCGCGCCCATGGTCGCCTCGACGGCGAGCACCACGACCCAGAAGAACCAGTACAGCCAGCCGATCGAGAAGCCCGCCCAGCGACCCAGGGCCCGGTCGGCGTGGGCCGAGAAGGAGCCGGAGGTCGGGTTGGCCACGGACATCTCGCCGAGCATCCGCATGACGAAGACGACCATCGCGCCGACGAGCGCGTAGGAGAGCAGGATGCCGGGGCCTGCGGCCTTGATGCCGGCCGCGGAGCCGCCGAAGAGTCCGGCGCCGATGACGCCGCCGATGGCGATCATCGAGAGGTGGCGGTTCTTGAGACCGGCCTTGAGACCGTCGGTAGGCTGGGAATCGCCGGTGGCTCCGGTGTTCCCGCCTTCCTTCGTGAGGGTCGGCTGCGAGTTCATTAACGCTTTCCTTGCATGAGGGGAGGGCTCGGATCGCGAGCCCGAGAATGGAACACCGAGGTCGGGCGATAGCGGAAGGTCTGATTCCGGATCGTTACCGGAATCACGTCGCCCGAGCGGGGGGCCGCGGACCGGTCGCGGACCGGTCGCGGACCGTCCGACCCCGCTGACCGCTACCCCGGTCCCGCCGTGCCACACTCGGAACATGCGCGTCTACCTCGGCTCCGACCATGCCGGCTACGAACTCAAGAACCACCTCGTCGAGTGGCTCAAGGCCCATGGCCACGAGGCCGTCGACTGCGGTCCCCACATCTACGACGCCCAGGACGACTACCCGCCGTTCTGCCTGCGCGCCGCCGAGAAGACGGCCGCGGACGCGGACAGCCTGGGCATCGTCATCGGCGGTTCCGGCAACGGCGAGCAGATCGCCGCGAACAAGGTGAAGGGGGTCCGCGCCGCCCTCGCCTGGAGCGAGCAGACCGCCGCGCTGGGCCGCGAGCACAACAACGCGAACGTGGTCGCCGTCGGCGCCCGCATGCACTCCGAGGAAGAGGCGACCAAGTTCGTCGAGATCTTCCTCAGCACCCCCTACTCGGGTGACGAGCGCCACACCCGCCGCATCGAGATGCTGTCGGCGTACGAGACCGAGGGCGTCATGCCCGCGATCCCGGCCCACCACCCCCAGGAGCCGACCGCCTGATGCCCGAAGGGCACACCATCCACCGACTGGCCGCCGACCACCGGGAACGGTTCGGCGGCCGGTCCGTGCGGGTGACCAGCCCGCAGGGCAAGTTCGCCGACTCGGCGGCGCTGCTCGACGGCGGCGTCCTGGAGGAGGCCGACGCCCACGGCAAGCACCTCTTCCTCGGCTTCCCCGCGCTGGGCTGGGTCCACATCCACCTCGGCCTCTTCGGCAAGGTGAACTTCGGCGACGCCCCCGCGCCGCCGCCCACCGACACGGTGCGGCTGCGGCTCGCCGGCCCCGATTCGTACATGGACCTGCGCGGCCCGACGACCTGCACGCTGATCACGGACGCGGAGAAGCACGCGATACACGCGCGGCTGGGCCCGGACCCGCTGCGCGCGGACGACGACGCCGACCGCGCCTGGCACCGGATCAGCCGCTCCCGCACCACCATCGCCGCCCTGCTGATGGACCAGAAGGTCATCGCGGGCGTGGGCAACGTCTACCGCGCCGAGGTCCTCTTCCGCCACGGCATCGACCCGTACCGCCCGGGCAGGGACCTCACCCGCCGCGCCTGGGACGCGATCTGGGCGGACCTGGTGATGCTCATGGCCGAAGGCGTCCGCCTGAACCGCATCGACACCGTCCGCCCCGAGCACACCCCCGAGGCCATGGGCCGCCCGCCCCGGGTCGACGACCACGGCGGCGAGGTCTACGTCTACCGCCGCGCGACGCAGCCGTGCCACATCTGCGGCACGGAGATCCGCACGGCAGACCTGGCAGCAAGAAACCTCTTCTGGTGCCCAGGCTGCCAACGGGCCTGCTGACCGGTTGTGGGCGCCGCGCCTAGAACCCGTGCGGCAGCCACGGTGCAACAGGCCACCCGAACGAGACGGCCGCTTCCGTCAACGCCCCCGGCCGAAGCTCCCGCACCCGCCCGGCGGCAGCCAGCGCCGTCAACGACACGCCCCCCAGATACGCCGCCCCCAACTCCCGCACCGACAGCGCGAGATCCGCGCCGTCCTCCGTGCGGACACAGCGCACCGCCCCGCTCGCGTCAACGGTGAGCCGCCACCGTCCCTCGTTCCAGGGACAGAACGCGTCCGCGACCTCGAACACCACGTCCACCGGCGCCTGATACGCCCGCAGCGACAGCGCTGCCCCCACGTCCACCAGCCGCACATGCAGGGCGTCCCGCTGCGCCGGCTCGCAGCGCCGGATGTCGCTGACCAGGTGCTGCCACGCGTCGTCGACCGGCCGGCTGTGGATCTTCACCGACGACGTCAGGTCGATCGAGCAGAGGAACCGCCACAGCGCCGCCTCGGCCGCCGGGTCCAGCGCCCCCAGGTCCCGCAGGGTCACCGAACCGTTCGCCCCGGCGAAGCTCCACTCGGGCTTGATCGTGTACCGGGCGTACCCGACGACCTCCCCGCCCCGCTCCGCGAGCACGCACTGCAGCGGCGAGGACCCGCCCCGCTCGCCCGGCGGGTCGAGGAACGGCAGCCGCTCCCAGCCGGGCCGGCGGGCCAGCAGGCCCGGCCGTCCGGGGACGAGCCGCGCGTACACGGCCTCGCAGGCCGCCGCGGCCTTCGCCGGGTCGCTCTGCCGCAGAGTCACGTCGTCGGCGCCCTCGGGCACGGTCAGCCGCACCCGGGTGGTGTCGATCGTCGCGCGGGTCGTGTACGCGCCGACGCCGTAGCCGAAGCGTCCGTAGATCTCCGGTTCCGAGGCGGTCAGCACGGCCAGCGGCTCGCCCCAGGCCCGTACGTCGTCGAGCTGACGCCGCATCATCGAGGTGAGGATCCCGCGCCGCCGGTGCGTGGCGGCCACGCTCACCATCGTCACGCCCGCCGCCGGGACGACCGTTCCGCCCGGCACCGACAGCCGGAACGAGAACGCGCCCGCGGTGCCGACCGCCCGCTCACCGTCCCAGACCCCGATGAACCGGTCGTACTCGGTCAGCTCCCGCCAGAGCGCGCGCTCCTCGGGAGACTCGGTCACCCCGCCGAACGCGAGCTCCAGATTCGCGTACCAGTCGTCCCACTCGGCCGGGTCGAGCACCCGCAGTTCCGTCGTCATATGCCATCGATATCAGCGCCCGCACACCCCCGGCGACCCGATTTCCTGCGCAATGTCTGAGGGGTCCCCCTGCACGAGCGCCGATCGGGTGGATAGGGTCCAGGCCAATGAGAAGTCGCGCGGGAGTGGATACCTATGCGGCCCGGCTGCGCAAGAGCGCACACCGGGCCCGCGTCGGCCTGCGCAAGTCCGGGGTCGACTACTTCCGGGGCGAGGGCTCCGACTGGGTGGCGATGGCCGCGCTGCTGCTGATGATCCCCGCGATCACCTGCGGCACGCTGCTCGACCCCACCTGGTGCGCGCCCGCCGCCCTGGTGCTGCCGATCGTCGCCGGCGGGCTGCTGCTGCGCCCCGCCAGCCTGCTGGGCCTGTACGCGGCCGCCGCCGGCGCGCTGATCGTCGAGTCGCTGGTGCTCGGCCCGTACCCGCGGACCCCGGCCGCGGTCACGCCCGGCACGGTCCTCGTGGTCGCCGCCTGCGGACTGTTCGGACTGCTGCTCGCCCAGTTCCGGGCGCGGGTCGGCGTGCCCTGGCGGCGCGGCGGCACCATGCTCTTCGACCTGCGCGAACGCATCCGCGTGCAGAGCGCGCTGCCCCGGCTGCCGCAGGGCTGGCACCACGAGATGGCGCTCCGCCCGGCCGGCGGCCAGTCCTTCTCCGGCGACTTCGTCGTCGCCGCCCGCACCAACGGCGGCCGCACCCTGGAGGTGCTGCTCACCGACGTCTCCGGCAAGGGCATGGACGCGGGCTCCCGCGCCCTGCTGCTGTCCGGCGCGTTCGGCGGACTGCTCGGCTCGCTGCCCCCGCACGGCTTCCTGCCCGCCGCCAACGGCTATCTGCTGCGCCAGGACTGGGACGAGGGCTTCGCGACCTCCGTCCATCTCGTCCTCGACCTGGAGTCCGGCGACTACGAGCTGCTGTCCGCCGGACACCTGCCCGCGCTCCAGCTGCACGCGGGCAGCGGTCGCTGGGAGGAGAAGGCCGCCGAGGGCCCGCTGCTCGGCGTGTACGACGGGGCCGAGTTCCACCCGGTCAAGGGCTCGCTGCGGCCCGGCGACGTGCTGATGCTGTTCACCGATGGCCTTGTGGAGGCCGCCGACCGCGACATCGCCGAGGGCATCGACCGGCTCACCGGCGAGGCCGACCGCTATGTCGCGTCCGGCTTCGAGGGCGCGGCCTGGCACCTCATCGAGGCCTGCGCGAAGGACGTCAACGACGACCGCGCACTCCTCCTGATCACCCGGGGGGTGTGACGTGATGACCCCGATGACGCTCACCGAGATCGAGGCCCTGGCCCGCGCGGCCCACGAGGGCCAGACCGACAAGGCGGGACGCCCGTACGCCGAGCACCTGCGGGCGGTCGCCGAGGGCGTGCGCGCCCGGGGCGGCAGCGACGAGCAGATCGCCGCGGCCTGGCTGCACGACTCCGTCGAGGACCACGGGCTCACCGCGGAGCAGCTCGGGGACCTCCCCCTGCCCCGGCAGGTCAAGGACATGGTCCTCGCCCTCACCAAACGCCCGGGGGAGACCCCGGAGTCGTACGCGCAGCGGGTCCTGGCGGTCCCCGGCGCGCTCCTGGTCAAGGAGTCGGACCTGGCGCACAACGCCGACCCGGACCGGCTCGCCGTCCTCGACGCCCCGACCCGTCTGCGGCTGACCGAGAAGTACGCCCGCATGCGCGCGCTTCTCGGCCTCGATCGGAGCGATCAAGCCTAATTCCGGGGCCGGGACGCCCAGATGTCGCCGAAGTGGCCCGATCCGTACGCCGACGATTCGTCACCGGGGAACCAACCGGCCGGTGTTGGTGGCACGATGGGGGGAGCGGGGGCGCCTGAGTCGTGTGTCCCCCGGCCGGCTAGGCGGACCGACCAGGGGTGTGATCAGTTGTGGTCCTTTCACTGTCTGTGGTGCTTCTCTTGGGCATCGTCTTGGTGGTCCTGATCAGGGGCGGTTCCCTCAAAGCGGGCCCCGCGGTCGTCGCCGCCCTCTTCGGCTTCTTCCTGGCCTCGACGGGCATGGCAGACGACATCCAGCGCTTCCTCGACTCGATAGCGATGACGATCAACTCGATCAAGTTCTAGGGCGCCCGCCCCGCCCGGTCCGCCCGGGACGGAGGGCCTGAGCCGGCGGACCGGCCCAGGCCCTCGCAGTCGTGCGTGCCCGGGAATTCAGTGGTGCACGTCAGGACTTCTTGGCGGCGCCCCGCTTCGCCGGCCGGCGCCGGCCGGACGGGGCGGCCGGGGCGGAAGGCGCCGCCTCCGCCGTCGCGATCGGCCACTTGAACTCGATCTCCAGCTCGATCTCGCCGTCGCCCACCTCGACCTCGAACTCGCTGCGCAGTTCGTCGGGGATCCGCATGGTCAGCGTCACCGGACCGAGCTCGACGTCCGTCTCCCCGCCCTCCCGCAGCGCGGCCGCGAGCGCGGTGAGCTGGTCGGCGGCCTCCAGGCGGGACAGAGAGGTCTTCTGCTCGAACTTGAGGTCCTTCATCGCCGTCTCCGATCCGGCGGGAACAATGCCTAAGCCCATTGTCGTGCCGCGGGCCGGACCGGCCACCGCAAACGCCTCAGGGCCAGGCCGGAGGACGAACCTCCGGCCTGGCCCTGAGCCAAGGAGAGCGGGCGACGGGAATCGAACCCGCGTAGCTAGTTTGGAAGACTAGGGCTCTACCATTGAGCTACGCCCGCAAGCATCGCGCCGCAGGTCACGAGGGCCGCGGCACGTGGAGCATCCTAGCGGGTCCGGCAGCGCCCCCGCACGCCCCTTTCCCACGGGGCGTCGCAGCGTCCCCGGGCATGTACCCTACGTGTCGCACCGACGGGGTGTGGCGCAGCTTGGTAGCGCGTCCGCTTTGGGAGCGGAAGGCCGTGGGTTCAAATCCCGCCACCCCGACCAGCCGGATCTCCCGGGATCGCCCCGCGACCGCCCGCCGTACGAGGCGTGCGCACAAGATCGCGTTGTGGGGCGCATCGGGCTTGCGGTTACTATGCAGGCTACGCGCCCGTGTGTCTTTCTGACCGGGCCGACCGGCAGGAACCGCCGCCGAGCGGAGCCCGCCACATCCGAGAATCAGCCACCAAGGAGACCGAACCGTGAAGAGCGCCGTGGAGACCCTGAACCCGACCCGGGTTCGGCTCACTGTCGAGGTGCCCTTCGAGGAGCTCAAGGACAGCCTCGACGCGGCGTACAAGAAGATCAACCAGCAGGTCACGGTCAAGGGCTTCCGTAAGGGCAAGATCCCGGCTCGTGTGATCGACCAGCGGTTCGGTCGCGGCGCCGTGCTGGAGGAGGCCGTCAACGACGCGCTCCCGAAGTTCTACACCGAGGCCGTGAACGGGGCCGAGGTCACGCCCCTGGGCCAGCCCGAGGTCGACATCACCGAGCTGAAGGACGGCGAGCTGCTGGCCTTCACCGCCGAGGTGGACATCCGCCCGACCATCGAGATCCCGGACTACTCCGGCATCGAGATCACCGTCGACTCCGTCGAGGTCACCGACGAGGACATCGAGAAGTCGGTCGAGCAGCTCCGCGAGCGCTTCGCCTCCACCTCCCCGGTCGAGCGCGCCGCCGCCGAGGGCGACGTCGTCACGATCGACCTCGAGGCCAAGGTCGACGGCGAGGTGCTGCCCGACGGCGTCGCCGAGGGCGTCTCGTACACCATCGGCTCCGGCGAGCTCCTCGACGGCATCGACGAGGCCGTCACCGGCCTGGAGGCCGGCGGCGAGGCCACCTTCACCTCGCAGCTGAAGGGCGGCTCCGCCGAGGGCAAGGACGCCGAGGTCACCGTCAAGGTCACCGCCGTCGCCGCCCGTGAGGTCCCCGCGCTGGACGACGACTTCGCCCAGCTCGCCTCCGAGTTCGACACCCTCGACGAGCTGAAGGCCGACGCCCGTACGCGCCTCGAGAACCAGAAGCAGTTCGAGCAGGCCACCCAGGCCCAGGAGCGCGTCCTCGACGCCCTCATCGAGCTGGTCGACGTCCCGATGCCGGAGAAGCTGCTCGAGGACGAGATCAACACCCGCAAGCACAACCTCGAGCACCACCAGCTCGGCCAGATGGGCCTCAGCCTCGACAAGTTCCTGGAGCTCCAGGGCAAGACCGCCGAGGAGTTCCAGGCGGAGACCGAGGCGCAGGCCAAGAAGGGCATCAAGACCCAGTTCATCCTCGACGAGCTGGTCGCCAAGGAGAAGCTCAGCGTCAGCCAGGAGGAGCTCACCGAGCACCTGCTGCGCCGCGCCGCCTCCTCCGGCATGAGCCCCGACCAGTTCGCCCAGGCCGTCGTCGAGGGCGGCCAGGTCCAGATGCTGGTCGGCGAGGTCGCCCGCGGCAAGGCCCTCGCGGTCGTCGTCGAGGCTGCCAAGGTCGTCGACACCAAGGGCGAGGTCGTGGACCTCTCCGAGGACGAGGACGAGGTCGAGGAGGCCGCCGAGGTCGTCGAGGCCGCCGTCGACGCCGACGCCGAGGCCGAGGTCAAGTAAGCCCGCAGGGAAGGGGCCCGGACGCGTGTGCGTCCGGGCCCCTTCCCCGTTCCCAAACGGGCCTTGACAGCTTGCGCTCCGAGCGAACAGTTCGGGAACCGGGATGGCGTTGTCCTACCTGGGCGTTAGGGTCCATGAATACGAGGGCAGCGCCCTCCGAACGAGACGCTGAGACGGCACGTGGCCGTCGGAGACGAGCAGGTGGATACGTGACGAATCTGATGCCTTACGCCGCGGGTGAGCCGTCCATCGGTGGTGGCCTCGGCGACCATGTCTACAACCGGCTGCTCGGCGAGCGGATCATCTTCCTCGGCCAGCAGGTCGACGACGAGATCGCCAACAAGATCACCGCGCAGATGCTCCTCCTGGCGGCCGACCCGCAGAAGGACATCTACCTCTACATCAACAGCCCCGGTGGCTCCGTGACGGCCGGCATGGCCATCTACGACACCATGCAGTACATCCCGAACGACGTCGTCACCATCGGTATGGGCATGGCGGCCTCGATGGGCCAGTTCCTGCTCACCGGCGGCGCCGCGGGCAAGCGCTTCGCCCTGCCGAACACCGACGTCCTGATGCACCAGGGCTCCGCCGGCATCGGCGGCACGGCCTCGGACATCAAGATCCAGGCCGAGTACCTCCTGCGGACGAAGAAGCGCATGGCCGAGATCACCGCGCTCCACTCCGGCCAGACCGTCGAGACGATCATCCGCGACGGCGACCGCGACCGCTGGTTCACCGCGGACGAGGCCAAGGAGTACGGCCTCATCGACGACATCATCACCCACGCCGCGGGCGTTCCCGGCGGCGGCGGCACGGGCGCCTGAGCCCGGCCGCTGAAGAGCCCCAGCCCCCGCCGAACGCCACCAGGACGGTGAACATCCAGATGCAGAACAACCTCTCCCCGAGCGGTCTCCACACCGGCGCGCCGATGGACAACCGGTACGTCGTCCCCCGCTTCGTCGAGCGCACCTCGCAGGGCGTGCGCGAGTACGACCCGTACGCGAAGCTCTTCGAGGAGCGCGTGATCTTCCTCGGCGTGCAGATCGACGACGCCTCCGCCAACGACGTCATGGCGCAGCTGCTGTGCCTGGAGTCGATGGACCCGGACCGGGACATCTCGATCTACATCAACAGCCCCGGCGGCTCCTTCACGGCGCTCACGGCCATCTACGACACGATGCAGTTCGTGAAGCCCGACATCCAGACGGTCTGCATGGGCCAGGCGGCCTCCGCCGCGGCCGTGCTGCTCGCCGCCGGCACCCCCGGCAAGCGGATGGCCCTGCCGAACGCCCGTGTGCTGATCCACCAGCCCTCCGGCGGCACCGGCCGTGAGCAGCTCTCCGACCTGGAGATCGCGGCCAACGAGATCCTGCGGATGCGCAGCCAGCTGGAGGAGATGCTGGCGAAGCACTCCTCGACGCCGATCGAGAAGATCCGCGACGACATCGAGCGTGACAAGATCCTGACGGCCGAGGACGCGCTCGCGTACGGCCTGATCGACCAGATCGTCTCGACCCGCAAGAGCACGGCCGCCTCGGCAGCCTGACGCTCGACCTTCCCCTGGCACGGTCCGCCCGGAGCACCCGCTTCGATGTGAACCGTGCCAAGGGGGGCCCGAACGGGGGGCCCGGCAAGGTACCGTCGGATATGAGGCACCAGGAGTCGGCTGAACCAAGCCGCTCCCAGGCGAAGGGGAAGCACCTCGTGGCACGCATCGGTGATGGCGGCGACCTGCTCAAGTGCTCGTTCTGTGGAAAGAGCCAGAAGCAGGTGAAGAAGCTCATCGCAGGCCCCGGTGTGTACATCTGCGACGAGTGCATCGACCTCTGCAACGAGATCATCGAGGAAGAGCTCGCCGAGACGAGCGAGGTGCGGTGGGAGGAACTCCCCAAGCCCCGCGAGATCTACGAGTTCCTGGAGGGGTACGTCGTCGGGCAGGAGCCCGCGAAGAAGGCCCTCTCCGTCGCGGTGTACAACCACTACAAGCGCGTCCAGGCCGGCGAGAACGGCGGCGCGCAGGGCCGGGACGACGCCATCGAACTGGCCAAGTCCAACATCCTGTTGCTGGGCCCCACGGGCTCCGGCAAGACGCTGCTGGCCCAGACGCTCGCGCGCATGCTCAACGTCCCGTTCGCCATCGCCGACGCGACGGCGCTGACGGAGGCGGGCTATGTCGGCGAGGACGTCGAGAACATCCTGCTCAAGCTGATCCAGGCGGCCGACTACGACGTCAAGAAGGCCGAGACCGGGATCATCTACATCGACGAGATCGACAAGGTCGCGCGGAAGAGTGAAAACCCTTCCATCACCCGCGACGTGTCGGGCGAGGGCGTCCAGCAGGCCCTGCTGAAGATCCTGGAGGGCACCACCGCCTCCGTGCCGCCGCAGGGCGGACGGAAGCACCCGCACCAGGAGTTCATCCAGATCGACACGACGAACGTGCTCTTCATCGTGGGCGGCGCCTTCGCCGGCCTGGAGAAGATCATCGAGTCGCGGGCGGGCGCCAAGGGCATCGGCTTCGGGGCGACCATCCGCTCCAAGCGCGAGATCGAGGCGAGCGACCAGTTCCAGGAGGTCATGCCCGAGGACCTGGTGAAGTTCGGCATGATCCCCGAGTTCATCGGCCGTCTGCCCGTCATCACGAGCGTCCACAACCTCGACCGCGAGGCCCTGCTGAAGATCCTCGTCGAGCCGCGCAACGCGCTGGTCAAGCAGTACCAGCGGCTGTTCGAACTCGACGGCGTGGAGCTGGACTTCGACCGCCCGGCGCTCGAGGCCATCGCCGACCAGGCGATCCTGCGCGGCACCGGCGCGCGCGGCCTGCGGGCCATCATGGAAGAGGTCCTGATGTCGGTGATGTACGAGGTCCCGTCCCGCAAGGACGTGGCCCGCGTGGTCATCACCGCCGACGTCGTCCACAACAACGTCAACCCGACGCTGGTGCCGCGGATCGTCAAGAACGACGGCCGCCACGAGAAGAGCGCGTAACCGCACGGGATCCGAGCGCAAGGGGCGCCCGGCCGGAACTCCAACCGGCCGGGCGCCCCTCTGCGTCGGGCTCGCGGATCAGCCCTTGGTGCGGGCCGTCGCGTACAGCTTCGCGGTGAGGTCGGCCACCTCGGACTGCGCCACGGTCTGACCGGTCACCGCGCCGGCCAGGTCGAGGACATTGGCCGCGCCGAGCGTCGAGTAGTCCGCCCAGGCGCAGGTGGGGGCCTGCAGCTCGCTCGGTTCACCCGGCTTGGTGGGACCGGAGCTGGTCATCTTGACCATCTGGCACTTCATGAGCGCGCCCTCGAAACCGGCCGGCTCCACCGTCTCCGGGCTGCCGATCGGCTCGATCTTGAGACCGGCCTCCAGGCTGGAGCTGTTCTTGCCGATGCTCGCGAAGTAGGTGTCCAGCGCCTTCTCGGGGTCGGCGATCTCGCCCCAGAGCCCGCTGAACGTGAGCTGCTTGCCCTTCATCGGCTGGCCGTTGTGGTACTGCGCGACGGTCTGCGAGGGGTTGAGGATGCCGAAGGCCTCGGCCCGCGTCTTCTGCTCCCCGGTCAGCGGCCCCGACTTGTCGTTTCCGCCCTCGTTCTTCTTGTACTCGCCGACGGTCGCCGGGGCGGCGATCTTGTAGCCCTTGGTGTCGTCGCTCACACCGCCGCCGCCGATGCCGCCACCGCCGCCGCGGCCGAACACGAAGTACGCGCCGACGCCGAGCGCCGCGACCACCGCGACCACGGCGACGATCGCGCCGGAGCGCTTCTTCGGCGCGGGCGGCGGGTAACCGGGGCCGCCCTGGCCGTACTGCGGCTGCTGGCCGTAGGGGCTGGGCTGCTGGGGCTGCCCGTAGGGGCCGGGCTGGCCGTACGGAGCCTGCGGCGGCACCCCGGGCTGCGGGTAGCCGTACCCGGGCTGAGGCGCCTGCGGCGGATACCCGTAGCCGGGCTGGGGGGCCTGCGGCGGCTGGCCGTAGGGACCGGGCTGGCCGTACGGCCCGGGCTGCTGCGGCGGACCACCGTACGGTCCCGGCTGGTTGTAGCTCATTAAGGGCTTCCCCTCACAGGATGTTTATGCGTAGCGAACATCCTGGCGGAACCGCTGCCCCGCAGGGGCGGTGGGGGGTACACCGTTACCGAACCATCTCGTTTCGGGGCCGCCCCGGGAGACTCCTAGACTGGCCCCGTGACCGAAAACGCTCAGCAGCAGCCCGCAGCCGCCACCCCCACCGAACTGCCGACCCAGTACGCACCGGCCGAGGTAGAGGGGAAGCTGTATCAGCGCTGGGTGGAGCGCGGTTACTTCGAGGCGGACGCCGACAGTGGGAAGCCGCCGTACACCATCGTCATCCCCCCGCCGAACGTCACCGGCTCGCTCCACCTGGGCCACGCCTTCGAGCACACGCTGATCGACGCCCTCACCCGCCGCAAGCGGATGCAGGGCTACGAGACGCTGTGGCAGCCGGGCATGGACCACGCCGGCATCGCCACCCAGAACGTCGTCGAGCGCGAGCTCGCCAAGGAGGGCAAGTCCCGCCACGACCTGGGCCGTGAGGCGTTCGTCGAGCGCGTCTGGCAGTGGAAGGCCGAGTCCGGCGGCCAGATCTCCGGCCAGATGAAGCGCCTGGGCGACGGCGTCGACTGGTCCCGCGAGCGCTTCACCATGGACGAGGGCCTGTCGCAGGCCGTCCAGACCATCTTCAAGAAGCTCTACGACGACGAGCTGATCTACCGCGCCGAGCGCATCATCAACTGGTGCCCGCGCTGTCTCACGGCGATCTCGGACATCGAGGTCGAGTACCAGGACGACGACGGCGAGCTCGTCTCCATCCGGTACGGCTCCGGCGACACGGAGATCGTCGTCGCCACCACCCGCGCCGAGACGATGCTCGGCGACACCGCCGTCGCCGTCCACCCGGACGACGAGCGGTACAGGCACCTGGTCGGCACCGAGATCGAGCTGCCGCTGACCGGCCGCCGCATCCCGGTCGTCGCCGACACGCACGTCGACCCCGAGTTCGGCACCGGCGCCGTCAAGGTGACCCCGGCGCACGACCCGAACGACTTCGAGATCGGCCAGCGGCACGGCCTGCCGAGCCTCGCGGTCATGGACGAGCGCGCCATCATCACCGCCCACGGCCCCTTCCAGGGCCTGGACCGCCTGGAGGCCCGCTCCGCCATCGTCGGCGCGCTGCGCGCCGAGGGCCGGATCGTCGCCGAGAAGCGCCCGTACACCCACTCCGTCGGCCACTGCTCGCGCTGCAAGACCACCATCGAGCCGCGGCTGTCGATGCAGTGGTGGGTCAAGGTCGGCCCGCTGGCCCAGGCCGCCGGCGACGCCGTCCGCGACGGCAGGGTCACGATCCACCCGCAGGAGATGGAGAAGCGGTACTTCGACTGGGTCGACAACCTGCACGACTGGTGCATCTCGCGCCAGCTGTGGTGGGGCCACCGCATCCCCGTCTGGTACGGCCCGAACGGCGAGGTCGTCTGCGTCGGACCCGACGAGCAGCCTCCGAGCGGCGAGGGCTGGCACCAGGACACCGACGTCCTCGACACCTGGTTCTCGTCCGGCCTGTGGCCGTTCTCCACGCTGGGCTGGCCCGAGCAGACCAAGAGCCTCGAGAAGTTCTATCCGAACTCCGTCCTGGTCACCGGCTACGACATCCTCTTCTTCTGGGTCGCCCGGATGATGATGTTCGGCCTCTACGCGATGGACGGCACCCCGCCGTTCCACACCATCGCCCTGCACGGCATGGTCCGTGACCAGAACGGCAAGAAGATGTCGAAGTCCTTCGGCAACGTGGTCAACCCGCTGGACTGGATGGACGCCTACGGCTCCGACGCCGTCCGTTTCACCCTGGCCCGCGGCGCCAACCCGGGCGTCGACGTCCCGATCGGCGAGGACTGGGTCCAGGCCTCCAGCAAGTTCGCCAACAAGATCTGGAACGCCACGCGCTTCGCGCTGATGAACGGCGCGACGATCGAGGGCGAGCTGCCGGCCCCCGACCAGATGTCCGCCACGGACCGCTGGATCCTGTCGCGGCTGAACAAGACGGTCGCCGAGGTCGACGCGTTCTACGACGACTACCAGTTCTCGAAGCTGTCCGAGGCCCTCTACCACTTCGCGTGGGACGAGGTCTTCGACTGGTACGTCGAGCTGTCGAAGACGACCTTCTTCGCCGGCGGCGAGGGCGCCCGGGTCTCCGGCCGGGTCCTCGGCGAGGTCCTCGATGTCATGCTCCGCCTGCTGCACCCGGTGGTCCCCTTCGTCACCGAGACGCTGTGGACCACGCTGACCGGCGGCGAGTCCGTCGTGATCGCCGACTGGCCGAAGGACTCGGGCTTCCGCGACGAGGCCGCCGAGCGGGAGATCGCGCTGGTCCAGCGGGTCATCACCGAGGTCCGCCGCTTCCGTAAGGAGCAGGGCCTCCAGGACGCCCAGAAGGTGCCGGCCCGCCTCACCCTCGACGGCACCGCGCTCGCCGCGCACGAGGCCGCCATCCGCCAGATCCTCCGCCTCCAGCCGGAGGCCGAGGGCTTCGCCGCCACCGCCACCCTGCCGGTGGCCGGCGCGGAGGTCGCGCTCGACCTGTCGGGCACGATCGACGTGGCCGCCGAGCGCAAGCGCCTCGCGAAGGACCTGGCCGCCGCCGAGAAGGAGAAGGCGCAGGCGCAGGGGAAGCTGGGCAACGAGGCCTTCCTGGCCAAGGCCCCGGACAACGTGGTCGACAAGATCCGCACCCGCCTCGCCAAGGCGGACGAGGACATCGCCCGGATCCAGGCGCAGCTGGAGCGGCTGCCCCAGGCGTAAGCACAGGTGAGAGGGGTCGGAACCATACGGTTCCGACCCCTCTGGCGTTCCGCCGGGGATGCGGCGAACATCCCGAAAGGGGTGCGTCCACGGCGCTGTCGGCCCTCCTCCGTAGACTTGGCTCCGTGAGTGAGCAGCCCCGCGACGAGTTCGACGACTTCGATGAGATCGTCGACGCCGAGACCGACCGAGACCCCGACCTGGCGGTGATCGAGGCCGGCAGCCGCACCCTGCGCGCCCAGGCCGGTCATCCGCAGGCAGACGCCGTGCCCGCCCGCCCCGCCGACCCCGCGGTCGACCAGGCGCTGCGCGAGGTGGAGAACGAGCTGGCGACCCGCTGGGGCGAGACCAAGCTGGACCCGTCGGTCCAGCGGATCGCGGCCCTGATGGACGTGCTGGGCGAGCCGCAGCGCGCGTACCCCTCGATCCACATCACCGGCACCAACGGCAAGACGTCCACCGCCCGCATGATCGAGGCCCTGCTCGCCGCCTTCGACCTGCGCACCGGCCGCTACACCTCGCCGCACGTCCAGTCGATCACCGAGCGGATCAGCCTGGACGGCGGGCCGGTCTCCGCCGAGCGGTTCATCGAGACGTACCAGGACGTCAAGCCGTACGTGGAGCTGGTCGACGCCCAGCAGGAGTACCGGCTCTCGTTCTTCGAGGTGCTCACCGCCATGGCGTACGCGGCCTTCGCGGACGCGCCGGTCGACGTCGCCGTGGTCGAGGTCGGCATGGGCGGCACGTGGGACGCCACCAACGTGATCGACGGCTCGGTGGCCGTGGTCACCCCCATCTCGCTGGACCACACCGACCGGCTGGGCACCACGCCCGGCGAGATCGCCGGCGAGAAGTCCGGCGTGATCAAGCAGGACGCCACGGTCATCCTGGCCCAGCAGCCGGTCGACGCGGCTCAGGTGCTGCTGAAGAAGGCCGTCGAGGTGGACGCCACGGTGGCCCGGGAGGGCATGGAGTTCGGCATCGTCTCCCGCGAGGTCGCGGTCGGCGGCCAGCTGCTGACCCTGCGCGGCCTCGGCGGCGAGTACGAGGAGCTGTTCCTGCCGCTGTACGGCGCGCACCAGGCGCACAACGCGGCGGTCGCCCTGGCCGCCGTGGAGGCGTTCTTCGGGATCGGCGCACAGCACTCCCGCACGCTGGACCTGGACACGGTCCGCCGGGCCTTCGCCTCGGTGGCCTCGCCGGGCCGTCTCGAAGTGGTCCGCAAGTCCCCGACGGTGATCCTGGACGCGGCGCACAACCCGGCCGGCGCGGCGGCGACGGCCGACGGCGTCTCCGAGTCCTTCGGCTTCTCCCGGCTGATCGGCGTGGTCGCCACCAGCGCCGAGAAGGACGTGCGCGGCCTGCTGGAGGCCTTCGAGCCGCTGTTCGCGGAGATCGTGGTCACCTCGAACTCCACGCACCGTGCCATGGACGCCGACGCGCTCGCGGCGATCGCCGTGGAGGTCTTCGGCGACGAGCGGGTGGTGGTCGAGCCGCGGCTCGACGACGCGATCGAGGCCGCGATCACCCTGGCGGAGGAGGAGGGCGAGTTCGGGGGCGCGGGCGTGCTCGTGACGGGCTCCGTGTTCACGGTCGGCGAGGCCCGGCTGCTCCTGAAGAAGGGCTGAATTCCTTGCGTACCCTCTGTGCCTCCACGCTGATCGGCGAGTTCTTCGTGATCGGCTTCGCGGGTCTCGTCGCCATGAAGGACGACACGCTCGCGGTGTCGACCGTCTGGACGGTCTGCGGTGTCGCCATGCTGCTGTCGGTCCTGCTCTGCGGGATGATCACCCGTCCGGGCGGGGTGCAGCTGGGCTGGGCGCTGCAGCTCGCGCTGATCGCCAGCGGCTTCGTGCTGCCGGTGATGTTCTTCCTCGGGCTGCTGTTCGCGGTGCTGTGGTGGGCCTCGGTGCACTACGGGCGGAGGATCGACGACGTGAAGGCGCGCTGGGCCGAGGCGCAGGCCTCGGCAGGGCCTGACGCTGCGTGACGACGGGGCCGGAAGGCCCTGTAGCCTCTGAGTTCCGCACACCGTACGTGAAGGAGTTTCCCTCGTGAGCCAGCGATCGCTCGTCCTGCTCAAGCCCGACGCGGTCCGCCGTGGCCTGATCGGCGAGATCATCGGCCGCATCGAGCGGAAGGCGGGCTGGACCATCGCGGCCCTGGAGCTGCGCGAGCTGGACCAGGACACGCTGGAGCAGCACTACGGCGAGCACAAGGGCAAGCCGTTCTACGAGCCGCTCATGGGCTTCATGCAGTCCGGCCCGGTCGTCGCCCTGGTCGTCGAGGGCGAGCGCGTCATCGAGGGTCTGCGCACCCTCGCCGGCCCGACCGACCCGATCGCCGCGGCCCCCGGCTCCATCCGGGGCGACTTCGGCACCATCGTCCGGGAGAACCTGATCCATGCCTCGGACTCCGAGGAGTCCGCCGTCAGGGAACTGAAGATCTTCTTCCCCGGTCTCGTCTGACCCGGTATCAACCGATCGCAGCAACGCCCTGGGGGCGACCGATGGAATTCGGTCGCCCCCAGGCATATGAGCGGAAGAACCGGGAACGGTTCGCTGCGTCATCTCGTCTGCTGTACAGAGGTGGTCCACCGCGCCGGATCGATGCGGGCGGCACTACGATGGAAACCTCCACGCCACCGCACACGCGTCACCACCACCTCGCCGACCTGAGCAGTCGTCAACGCTCCAATTGGGAAGGCCCGACGCATCCTCATGGGAAACAAGGGGAACTCTATGTCGTTCATCGGCCGTGACATGGCTGTCGACCTCGGGACCGCCAACACGCTGGTGTACGTCAGGGGTCGTGGCATCGTCCTGAACGAGCCCTCGGTCGTCGCCATCAACACCAACACCGGCGGCATCCTCGCCGTCGGCTCCGAGGCGAAGAAGATGATCGGCCGGACCCCCGGCAACATCGTCGCCGTACGCCCGCTCAAGGACGGCGTGATCGCCGACTTCGAGATCACCGAGCGCATGCTGCGCTACTTCATCCTGAAGATCCACAAGCGCCGCTACCTGGCCCGTCCGCGTGTCGTCGTCTGCGTCCCCAGCGGCATCACCGGAGTCGAGCGCCGCGCCGTCATCGAGGCCTCGACCCAGGCCGGCGCGCGCCAGGTGCACATCATCGAGGAGCCCATGGCCGCCGCCATCGGCTCGGGCCTCCCGGTCCACGAGGCCACCGGCAACATGGTCGTGGACATCGGCGGCGGCACCACCGAGGTCGCCGTCATCTCCCTCGGCGGAATCGTCACGGCACAGTCCATCCGGGTGGCCGGCGACGAGCTCGACAACGCGATCATCCAGCACATCAAGAAGGAGTACTCGCTCCTCCTCGGCGAGCGCACCGCCGAGCAGATCAAGATCACCATCGGCTCGGCGTACGACCTGGAGAAGGACGAGCACACCGAGATCCGCGGCCGCGACCTGGTCTCCGGTCTGCCCAAGACCGTGGTCATCTCGGCCGCCGAGGTCCGCAAGGCCATCGAGGAGCCGGTCAACGCCATCGTCGACGCGGTGAAGACCACCCTCGACAAGTGCCCGCCGGAGCTCTCCGGTGACGTGATGGACCGCGGCATCGTTCTCACCGGGGGCGGCGCGCTGCTGCGTGGTCTGGACGAGCGCCTGCGCCGCGAGACCGGCATGCCGATCCACATCGCCGAGGACCCGCTGGACTCGGTGGCGCTGGGCTCCGGCAAGTGCGTGGAGGAGTTCGAGGCCCTGCAGCAGGTCCTCGACGCCCAGCCGCGCCGATAACAACTCGGCGACAGCTCGCCGCCGATCGGCTGTACGGGTGGCGACCCTCGTACTGGGGGCACCCCCAGGCCCCCAGGGCCTGGGGGACGATCGTTGATATAACGGCCCGAACAGCTCGAATCCGTACCAACTGCTTGCACCAATCGAACCAACAGGAAAGGCACGGCCGCCGCACGTGAGGGACACACGAGAGAGCCGGCTACTCCTGGTGCTGCTGGTCGCCATCGCGTTCGCACTGATCACGGTGGACATCCGCGGCGGCGAGGAGTCACCGGTGGACGGCGCCCGGCGGGCCGCCGCCGCCGCCTTCGGCCCGATCGAGAACGGCGTCGCGACAGCAGTCGACCCGATCGGCAACGCCATAGGAGCCGTACGCGACTCCGGCGAACGGCACACCAGGCTCGCGGCCCTGGAGCACGAGAACGCCGCCCTCAAGGCCAAGCTCGGCAGTGACGCCCGCAACCGCAGCCGCCTCGCCGAACTCGACGCGCTCCTCAAGAGCGCCGGCGCCGGGCAGTACGGCATCAAGGCCGCCGAGGTCATCGCCATAGGAGCCGCGCAGGGCTTCTCGTGGACCATCACCATCGACGCCGGCGCCGACGACGGCATCCAGCGCGACATGACCGTGCTCAACGGCGCCGGACTCGTCGGCCGGGTCACCACCGTCGGCCCCTCCACCGCCACCGTGCTGCTCGCCAGCGACCCGGACTTCACCGTCGGCACCCGCATGGAGAAGAGCAACGAACTCGGCTTCGCCACCGGCCAGGGCAACGGCCCGCTGCTCGTCCAGCTGCTCAACGGCAAGGCCAAGGTCAAGCCCGGCGACCGCCTGGTCACCTTCGGCTCCCACGGCAGCAAGCCGTTCGTGCCCGGCGTGCCCGTCGGCGAGGTGATCCGCGTCGACCCGGCCGGCGGCGACCTGACCCGCAACCTCTACATCCGGCCGTACGCCGGCTTCACCAAGCTGGACATCGTCGGCGTCGTCGTCCAGGCCCCGCGCACCAACCCGCGCGACATGGTCCTGCCGCCCAAGCCGAGGCCCGTGCCCACGCCGACCGTCACCGTCACGGTCACCCCGCCGCCGCCGGGGCAGCCGGAGGGGCGGCAGGCGGGTCAGCAGCAGCCGGGGCAGGCGGACGACGGACAGAACAAGCCGCAGGGGGACTGAGGCCATGAAGATCAACCGCATCCTGCTCTCCGCGGCCCTGGTCGTGGTGGCCCTCGTCGTCCAGGTCTCCGTCCTGTCCCGGCTCCAACTCCCCGGCGCCGTCCCCGACCTCGTCCTGCTCACCGTGGTCGCCCTGGCGCTGGTGTACGGGCACGTCAGCGGCGCCCTCATCGGCTTCGGCGCCGGACTGCTCTCCGACCTGGCCCCGCCCGCCGACCACGCCGTCGGCCGCTACGCCCTGGTGCTCTGCGTGATCGGCTACGTCGCCGGACTCTTCCGGCCCGAGAAGGGCCAGCTGCGGTCCGCCACCGGCCCGATGGCCGTGGTCGTCGCCGCCGCGATCGGCACGACCCTGCTGTACGCGGGTGTCGGCGCGCTCGTCGGCGACACCGCCGCCCGCCATGTCGGCCTCGGCTTCCTGCTGTTCACCGCCGCCCTGTACGACCTGCTGCTCGCGCCCTTCACGGTGCCGGCGATCATGGCGCTGGCCCGCCGCGCGGAGAACGACCCGCTGGCCGAGACCGGCACCGCCACCGACGTGTCCACCGGCTGGCTCTCCTCCGGCACCGGACTGCGGATCGGCGCCCAGCGCAGCGGCCTTCGCGTGAAGGCCGCCCGCTCGCGGGCCTCACGGGCCGGGCGCATCAAGGGAGTCAAGCGACTGTGACCGAGGGGGCAGCGGCAGCATGAGCAACATTCCGGAGACCGGGCGGACCCCCAGGGTCCAGGTCCGGCTCGTCATCATCCAGGTCCTCGTCTTCTCCCTGCTGTTCACGCTCGGCGGGCGGCTCTGGTACCTCCAGATCCGCAACGGCAAGGAGTACACGGACGAGGCCAAGAGCAACCACGTCCAGCAGGTCGTCCAGCCCTCCGTGCGCGGCTCGATCCTGGACGCCCGCGGCGTCCCGCTCGCCGACAACGAGACCCGGCTCGTGGTCTCCGCGTCCCGCACCGAGCTGCTGAAGATGAAGGACGACGGCAAGGCCGTCCTCACCCGGCTCGCGGGGGTCCTCGGCATGAAGCCGCAGGACGTCATGAACAAGATCCGGCTCTGCGACTCGGAGACCCCCAAGCCCTGCTGGAACGGCTCGCCGTACCAGCCGATCCCGGTCACCGACGAGGCCACCACCCAGCAGGCGCTGACCATCCGCGAGAGCACCGAGGACTTCCCCGGCATCACCGCCGAGCCCACCGCCGTACGCCGCTACCCGGCGCTCGGCGGCGCCCGCACCTCGCAGGTCCTCGGCTATCTCTCGCCGGTCACCGACGACGAGATCGAGAAGGCCAAGGAAGGCGACTCGCCGTTCCTCCGCTCCGACCAGGTCGGCCGCTCCGGCATCGAGCGCACCTACGACAAGGAGCTGCGCGGCAAGGCCGGCGTCACCCGCTACGAGGTCGACAAGATCGGCCGCGTCATGGGCCAGACCGAGTCCGACCCCGGCGTCGCCGGCTCCACCCTCGTCACCAGCATCGACGCTCGCGTCCAGGCGGTCGCCGAACACGAGCTGGCCCAGGCGATGAAGACCGTCCGGGGCGAGACCGACAAGATCACCGGCCGCAAGTACGAGGCCGACGCGGGCGCCGTCGTCGTCATGGAGTCGCGGACCGGCCGGGTCGTCTCCATGGCCTCGCTGCCCGACTACGACCCCAACGCCTGGGTCGGCGGCATCTCCGCCAAGGACTACGCGGCGATGACCAGCAAGAACTCCAACTACCCGCTGCTCAACCGGGCCATCCAGGGCCAGGCCGCGGCCGGCTCCGTCTTCAAGGTCGTCTCCGCGAGCGCCGCCGTGCGCGCCGGGCACGACTTCAACGACACGTACCCCTGCACCGCCTCCTACAGCATGGGCAACACCAGCTTCGCGAACTTCGAGTCCCAGGGCCACGGCCCGATCACCCTCGGGGACGCCCTCAAGTTCTCCTGCAACACCGTCTTCTACCGGCTCGGCCACGAGCAGTGGTCGCGCGACGGCGGCCTCAAGCCCAAGAAGAACGCCAACGACTGGTTCTACCGGACCGCCCACGACTTCGGCTTCGGCTCCGAGACCGGCGTCGACCTGCCCAACGAGGTCAAGGGCCGCGTCCCGGACCGCCAGTGGAAGCAGCGCTTCTGGGAGGCGAACAAGGACGCCTGGTGCAAGGAGGGCAAGCGGGGCGGCACGTACATCCAGCAGCTCAGTTACGAGAACTGCCTGGAGGGCAACCAGCTCAAGGCGTACGACAGCATCAACTTCTCCATCGGCCAGGGCGACCTGCTCATCACGCCCATGCAGCTCGCCACCGCCTACGCGGCCATCAGCAACGGCGGCACCCTGTACAACCCCACCGTCGGCAAGGCCGTGATCAGCGCCGACGGCAAGAGCGTCCGGGAGATCAAGCCCAAGGCGCACGGCCGGCTGCCGGTCAGCGCCCAGACCATCAAGGACCTCGACAAGGGCCTGAAGTCCGTCGTCGAGCCCGGCGGCACCGCCGCCTGGCGGTTCGGCGGCTGGCCCCAGGACAAGATCCCGATGCACGCCAAGACGGGTACCGCGCAGGTCTACGGGAAGCAGACCACCTCGTGGTTCGCGACCTACACCCGCGACTTCACCATCGTCATGACGATCTCCCAGGGCGGCACCGGCTCCGGCGCCTCCGGCCCCGCCGTGCGCAACATCTACGACGCCCTCTACGGCCTCGACGACGCCGGCAACCAGGACCTCAAGCGGGCCCTGCTGCCGCAGCCGCAGAAGGCCCTGCCGACGATCCAGACCGACGGCAGCATCGACGCGCCCGCGATCAGGCCGTACGACCCCGAGTCGCAGAAGGTCGCGCCCGAGGGGGAGCAGGCCGCCGGCCGGGATCCGGCCGCACCGCCCGAGCCGCAGCCGACCGTTCCGCCGCTCACGGGTCCGCCGACGGGCTGGAGGGACTGACCCGATGAACGTACGCACCGGCTTCTCCGTCTCCCGGTACGCCCCCGAACGCGGGACGCTCGCCAAGCTCACCGCCCGCGACTCCGTGGTGCGCCGGCTCGACTGGCCGATCCTGCTGTCCGCCCTCGCCCTGTCGCTGCTCGGCGCGCTGCTCGTGTGGTCCGCCACCCGGGGACGCACCGAGCTCAACCAGGGCGACCCGTACTACTTCCTGTTCCGGCACATCCTGAACACCGGCATCGGCCTCGTCCTGATGATCGGCACGGTCTGGCTCGGCCACCGCACCCTGCGGGGCGCGGTGCCGGTCCTGTACGGCATCTCGATCGTGCTGATCCTCGCCGTGCTCACGCCGCTCGGCGCGACGATCAACGGCGCCCACGCCTGGATCGTGATCGGCGGCGGCTTCTCGCTCCAGCCGAGCGAGTTCGTGAAGATCACGATCATCCTGATCATGGCGATGCTGCTCGCGGCGAAGGTCGACGCGGGCGACCAGCTCCACCCCGACCACGGCACCGTCGCCAAGGCGCTGCTCCTCGCCGCGCTCCCCATGGGCATCGTCATGCTGATGCCCGACCTCGGCTCGGTGATGGTCATGGCCGTCATCGTGCTCGGCGTCCTGCTCGCCTCCGGCGCCTCCAACCGCTGGGTCCTCGGCCTGATCGGCGCGGGCGTCGGGGGAGCGGTGCTGGTCACCGCGCTCGGCATGCTCGACGAGTACCAGATCAACCGGTTCGCCGCCTTCGCCAACCCCGAACTCGACCCGGCCGGCGTCGGCTACAACACCAACCAGGCGCGCATCGCCATCGGCTCCGGCGGCCTGTACGGCGCGGGGCTCTTCAAGGGCCACCAGACCAGCGGCCAGTTCGTGCCGGAGCAGCAGACCGACTTCATCTACACCGTCGCCGGCGAGGAGCTCGGCTTCCTCGGCGCCGGACTGATCCTGGTGCTGCTCGGCGTGATCCTGTGGCGCGCCTGCCGCATCGCCCGGGAGACGACGGAGCTGTACGGCACGGTCGTCGCGGCCGGGATCATCGCCTGGTTCGCCTTCCAGTCCTTCGAGAACATCGGCATGAACCTCGGCATCATGCCGGTGGCCGGTCTGCCGCTGCCGTTCGTCTCGTACGGCGGTTCGTCGATGTTCGCGGTGTGGGTGGGGATCGGGCTGCTGCAGTCGATCCGGGTGCAGCGGCCGATGACGGCGTAGCGGCCGATGCGGAGCGGCGGCGTGCCGGCGCAGCCGCGTGACGGCCTAAGAACCCCTCCCCTCCCGTTCACTTCCCGTCTAGATTCGATTCATGGCGGAGACGAAGCGTGAGATCGAGCGGAAGTACGAAGCCACGCGGCGCACCGAGCTGCCCGACCTGACACGGGCGGCCGGCGTCGCCGCGGTCGACGACCGCGGCGTCACCGAACTCGACGCCGTCTACTACGACACCCCCGACCTGCGGCTCGCCGCGGACGCGCTCACGCTGCGGCGCAGGACCGGCGGCGAGGACGCCGGCTGGCACCTGAAGTTCCCGGTCGCCTCCGGAATCCGCGACGAGATCAGAGCCCCGCTCTCGGACACGCTCCCGCGTGGCCTGGCGGGGCTCCTGCGTTCCCGGGTCCGCGACGGCGAGGTCGTCCCCGTCGTGCGCCTGCGTTCCTCGCGCGCCGTCCACCACCTGCGGGCCGAGGACGGCGCGCTGCTCGCGGAACTCTCCGTCGACACGGTCCACGCCGAACGGCTCGCCCCCCGGGGCGGGGGGACGGCGGACTGGACCGAGATCGAGGTCGAACTCGCCGACGGCGCCGACGAGAAGGTCCTCGACGCGGTCGAGAAGCGGCTGAAGAAGGCCGGCATCCGCCCCTCCGACGCCCCCTCGAAGCTGGCCAGGGCCCTGGAGGAGACCGCGGGCGAGCACCGCCCCGGAAAGGCTGCGGCCAAGGCGGCGCGACGCGCGGGCGAGGCACAGGCACAGGGCGACGCCCAGGACCCCGACGGAAAGGGCGTCGCCCGGCACGCCCGCCGGGCCGGCGGGGGCGCCGCAGAGCAGGCCGCCCCCGACGCCGGCAGCGCCGGGGACGCCGTGCTCGCGTACGTGCGCGAGCAGCGGGACGCGCTCGTCGCGCTCGACCCCGCCGTCCGGCGCGACCTGCCCGACTCGGTGCACCAGATGCGCGTCGCCTGCCGCCGTCTGCGCAGCGCCTTCAAGACGTACCGGAAGGTCCTCGACCGGACCGTCACCGACCCGGTCGGCGCGGAGCTGAAGTGGCTCGCCGGCGAACTCGGCCACGCCCGCGACCAGGAGGTCCTCGTCGCCCGCCTGCGCGGCCTGCTCGACGACACCCCCCGCCCGCTGCTCCTCGGCCCGCTCCGCAACCGGCTGCGCACCTGGGACGCCGCCCGCACCGGCGGCAGCCGCCGCCGCACCCTCGCCGCCCTCGACTCCCCGCGGCACCTCGCCCTCCTGGACGCCCTCGACGCCCTGCTCGCCGACCCGCCGCTGCGCGGGCCCGCCGCCCGCCCGGCCGCCGACGTGCTGCCGAAGGCCGTGCTGAAGGACCACGCGCGCCTCGCCGCCGCCGTCGACCACGCCCTCGCCCTCGACCCGGGCCATGACCGCGACCTCGCCCTGCACGAGGCCCGCAAGGCATCCAAGCGCGCCCGCTACGCCGCCGAGGCCGCCGTCCCCACCCTGGGCAAGCCCGCCAAGAAGCTGGCCGGCGACGTCAAGTCCGTGCAGACCCTCCTCGGCGACCACCAGGACAGCGTCGTCGCCCGCGACGCCCTGCGCACCCTCGCCGTCCAGGCCCACGACGCCGGCGAGTCCGCCTTCACCTGGGGCCTGTTGTACGCCCGCGAGGAGGCCGCCGCGGCCGCCCGCGAGCGCGAGCTGCCCGAGGTCTGGGCGGCCGCCGCGGAGCCCGCTCTGCGGCCGGACGGGAGTGCCTGAGCACCGGGTACGCTTGAGAGTCGCCCCATGCCAGCTCACGAAGGTTCGAGATGTCTGCTGCCGAGTCTGTCTTCCCGCAGCTCGAAGCTCTGCTCCCGCACGTGCAGAAGCCGATTCAGTACGTCGGTGGAGAGCTGAACTCCACGGTCAAGCCGTGGGAGTCCGCCGACGTCCGCTGGGCACTCATGTACCCGGACGCGTACGAGGTCGGTCTGCCCAACCAGGGCGTCATGATCCTCTACGAGGTACTGAACGAGCGCGAGGGCGTCCTCGCCGAGCGCACCTACAGCGTGTGGCCCGACCTCGAAGAGCTGATGCGCGAGCACAATGTGCCGCAGTTCACGGTCGACAGCCACCGCCCCGTCGGCGCGTTCGACGTCTTCGGCCTGAGCTTCTCCACCGAGCTCGGCTACACCAACATGCTCACCGCCCTCGACCTGGCGGGCATCCCGCTGGAGTCCAAGGACCGGACGGTCGACCACCCGATCGTGCTCGCCGGCGGCCACGCCGCCTTCAACCCCGAGCCGATCGCGGACTTCATCGACGCGGCGATCATCGGCGACGGCGAGCAGGCCGTGCTCGACATGACCGAGATCATCCGCCACTGGAAGGCCGAGGGACGTCCCGGCGGCCGCGAGGAGGTCCTGCTCCGCCTCGCCAAGACCGGCAGCGTGTACATCCCGGCGTTCTACGACGTCGAGTACCTCCCCGACGGCCGCATCGGCCGCGTCGTCCCCAACCGCTCCGGCGTGCCGTGGCGCGTGTCCAAGCACACCGTCATGGACCTCGACGAGTGGCCCTACCCCAAGCAGCCGCTGGTCCCGCTCGCCGAGACCGTCCACGAGCGGATGTCCGTCGAGATCTTCCGCGGCTGCACCCGCGGCTGCCGCTTCTGCCAGGCCGGCATGATCACGCGCCCCGTGCGGGAGCGAAGCATCACCGGCATCGGCGAGATGGTCGAGAAGGGTCTGAAGGCGACGGGCTTCGAGGAGGTCGGCCTCCTCTCCCTGTCCTCCGCGGACCACACCGAGATCGGCGACATCGCCAAGGGCCTCGCGGACCGCTATGAGGAAGACAAGATCGGTCTCTCCCTCCCGTCCACCCGCGTCGACGCGTTCAACGTCGACCTGGCCAACGAGCTGACCCGCAACGGCCGCCGTTCCGGCCTCACCTTCGCCCCCGAGGGCGGCTCCGAGCGCATGCGCAAGGTCATCAACAAGATGGTCTCGGAGGAGGACCTGATCCGGACGGTCTCCACCGCGTACGGCAACGGCTGGCGTCAGGTGAAGCTGTACTTCATGTGCGGTCTGCCGACCGAGACGGACGAGGACGTCCTCCAGATCGGCGACATGGCGGTCAAGGTGATCGCCGAGGGCCGCAAGGTCTCCGGCCAGAACGACATCCGCTGCACGGTCTCCATCGGCGGCTTCGTGCCCAAGCCGCACACCCCCTTCCAGTGGGCCCCGCAGCTCTCCGCCGAGGAGACCGACGCCCGCCTGGAGAAGCTCCGCGACAAGATCCGCGGTGACAAGAAGTACGGCCGCTCCATCGGCTTCCGCTACCACGACGGCAAGCCCGGCATCGTCGAGGGCCTGCTCTCCCGCGGCGACCGCCGCATCGGCGACGTCATCCGCGCCGTGTACGAGGACGGCGGCCGCTTCGACGGCTGGCGCGAGCACTTCTCGTACGACCGCTGGATGGACTGCGCCGCGAAGACGCTGCCCGCGCACGGCGTCGACGTCGACTGGTACACCACCCGCGAGCGGAGCTACGAGGAGGTCCTGCCCTGGGACCACCTGGACTCCGGCCTCGACAAGGACTGGCTCTGGGAGGACTGGCAGGACGCCCTCGACGAGACCGAGGTCGAGGACTGCCGCTGGACCCCGTGCTTCGACTGCGGCGTCTGCCCCGCCATGCAGACCGAGATCCAGGTCGGCCCGACCGGCAAGAAGCTCCTGCCGCTGAGCGTCGTCAAGTAGCGGTCCACGCGTTCGGGTGACGGCCCGGTCCGGGGTGAGAACCTCGGGCCGGGCCGTTGCGTCATTCCAGGCATGACCATCGAGAAACCGCAGCCCACGCCCGGTCCCGAGCCCGAGGGCTGCCTCACGGCGTTCGTCCGGATCCCGGTGCGGATCGTGGTCCTTGTGCTCGTGGTGCCGGTGCGGATGGTGTGGGACGTGCTCGTCGTCGCCGCGCGGTTCGTCCACCGGACGGCGCTGCGACCGGCCGGGCGGGTGCTGGGGCAGGTCTTCCACTTCGTGGTCGGGATCCCGGCCGCCTGGCTGTACCGGCACGTCCTCACGCCCGTCGGACACGGCCTGGCCTGGTTCCTCACCGGTGTCGCCCTGGTCTTCGAGTGGATCGTCCAGCAGCTCGGGCGCGGCCTGGGATGGCTGCTCAAGGCGGTGTTCGTGTGGCCCTGGGCGGCGCTCTGGCGGTATGTCGTGGTGCCGGTCGCCACGTACGGCATCGCCGTTCCCGCCGTCTGGCTGTACCGGCACGTCCTCACCCGCCTCGGCGCCGGCCTCTCCTTCCTCTTCGAGCTCCTGGTCGTCACCCCGGTGGCCGGACTGTGGACGTACGTCGTCGTCCCCGCCGTCCGGTACGGCGTCGTCGTCCCGGCCGGCTGGCTGTACCGCTCCGTCCTCACCCCGCTCGGCCGCGGCCTCGCCCTCGGCGCCGCATGGCTCGGCAAGGCGCTGTTCGTCTGGCCGTGGGCCGCCCTGTGGCGGTACGTGGTCGTGCCCGTCGTCCGGTACGGGCTCGTCGTTCCCGCCGTCTGGCTGTACCGCAGGGTCCTCGCCCCGCTCGGCCGCGAACTCGGCGACGCGCTCGTCGTCGGCTGGCGTGTCGCCGGGTATGTCTCCCGCGCCGTCGGGCGGGGTCTGAAATGGCTTGCCTGGAACCTCCTCGGGCGGCCCGCCTCCTGGTTCTACCGGGGCGTGTGCACGCCCCTCGGGCACTTCCTCCGCGACAGCGTCTGGGCCCCCGCCCGCACCGCCGCCGTCGAGGCCGGGCGGGCCGCCCGCGCCGCGCTCGCCTCGGCCCGGGACGTCGTCCGGGAGGCCCGCCGCGACGCCTGGCGCGCCCTGGTCGGCGGCCCCCGGGCGGCCGAGGCCGGGGAACCGGTCGTGAGCCGGGCGCGTACTCTGGGTAGTACAACTGCCGTGTCCGGCGTGGCGCCCGCCCCCGAGATCTCCCTGCGCAAGCGGGGGTGAGCCGGGCGGGACCCCCGGAGCAGCGGCACCACCCCGCATTTCGAGGGCGGCGCGCCCCCCGCGCCCGCCCCGCACCGAGGAGAAGAACCACTGGGCAAGCGACAGCCCGAAGGCCCGCCGCCCGCACCTGCGGTGCAGCGCATTCGACTGCGCTACACCAAGCGCGGCCGCCTCCGGTTCACCAGCCACCGTGACTTCCAGCGCGCGTTCGAGCGTGCGCTGCGCCGCGCCGAGGTGCCCATGGCGTACTCGGCCGGTTTCACCCCGCACCCGAAGGTGTCGTACGCCAACGCCGCCCCCACGGGTACGGGGTCCGAGGCCGAGTACCTGGAGATCGCCCTCACCGAGCGCCGTGACCCGGAGACCCTCCGGGCCCTGCTCGACGAGTCGCTCCCCGGCGGCCTCGACATCACCGACGCCGTCGAGGCCCGGACCTCCGGGCTGGCCGACCGGCTCACCGCCTCCGTGTGGGAGCTGCGGCTCGACGGTGTGGCCGTCGAGGACGCGGAGAAGGCCGTCGCGGCCTTCCTCGCCGCCGAGGCGGTCGAGGTGCAGCGCAAGACGAAGAACGGCATGCGCACCTTCGACGCCCGTTCCGCCGTCGCGGACCTCGCCGCGGCTCGTCCCCCTGCTGATAGGCCGGGGCAGGAGCCCTGTGCGATACTGCGGCTGGTTGTTCGGCACGTGACACCTGCCGTACGACCCGACGACGTCCTGTCCGGTCTCCGAGCTGTGGCCGACCTGGCGCCGCCGGTCCCCGCAGCGGTGACCAGGCTGGCGCAGGGGCTCTTCGACGAGGAGTCCGGCACGGTGACCGACCCGCTCGCGCCCGACCGCGAGGCAGTCACGGCCGCTCCAACCACGGCCGCCGCGACCGCCCCGGCGACGGCGCCGGGTACCGGTTCCGCGTAGGGACGGTCGTCGTAGCGCAGCCCTGGCACTCGGGAGCCACCTGGGTCGGGCCGCGCACTGACCAGGAGACTTTCGCCAGGCCGTACGCATGAGGCGTACGGAACCGGCGAGCCAGACACTTAAGCTCCCGTGCGGCGCCCGCGCCCCGGGCGGCGGCACCGCGGCAGACACGCGGCGTGCCGCCGGACCGGAACCAGGCGCGGCGCCCGGGAGCGTGACGGGAGAACCGCCCGCATGCTCGAGCAGCACGAAGAGGACAACAACAACGCCCCTGGCGACAAGCTGCCGCCGCGCCGCAGGCGCCGCGCCGCTTCCCGCCCCGCGGGCCCGCCGGCCGGCGCCGAGACGGCAGCCGTCGCCGAGACGGCCGAGTCGGTCGTCGAGACGGCCGCGGCCGTCGCCGAGGAGGCCCCCGAGGCCGCTCCGGCACGTCCGCGCCGCCGCGCCACCCGCAAGGCCACCGCGCCGCAGACCGCGGCCGAGCCGGCCGAATCGGCCGAGCCGGTCGTCGAGACGGCCCCGGCCGCCGCCGAGGAGGCCGCTCCGCCGGCCCGTACCCGCCGCCGCGCCACCCGCAAGGCGACCGCGCCCGCCGCCGAGGCGGCAGCCGTCGCCGAGACGGCCGAGCCGGTCGTCGAGGAGACCGCCGCCGTCGTCGAGGAGGCCCCAGAGGCCGCTCCGGCGCGTCCGCGCCGCCGCGCCACCCGTAAGGCCACCGCGCCCGTGACGTCCCCGGC